>NZ_CP194516.1:3332177-3635102 GCF_050931845.1 Poriferisphaera sp. WC338 | reverse complement strand
CATAAGTGAGGATTTCCTTCTCGCCACGGAGTCTGATACGTGAAAAGGAAATTGGGCCGATGACTGCGACGAGTGCAGCTAAGGGGTAGACGTAACGAAACCACATGGGGTCATTGTCGAGCAAGCGGTAGATGAGGATAGGGCTGATAGCAAGGATGAGCGTTACGACGATCGCGAATTTGGAGGTAATGCTGGCGCGAGAGTGCTTAGGATAATTTTGCCGCCATATGGTGGAGCGGAGGGTAGTGACACCGCTGAGCAAGCAGCGCGCGAGAATGACGAGTGCGACGAGGAGGAGTCCACCGGTTGGTGAAGCGGGCAGAGTTGCGATGGCGCAGAGCGTCAGGCAGAGGCCGATCATGAGGCTGGCAATGAAACCGACTTTCTTTCTGCCGCGTGCCAGCCATGTCCATATAAAGCTGGTCAGGTTGGCGAACATCGGTGCTGCAACGATGGTGGCGAATCCGAGTTTACCAACACCAAAGGTTTTATCCGCCAAAACAGCAATGACACTGCCTTCAACAAGCGACATGGCAATCGGAAAGAACATCACCGTCATCATTTCATGACGATAACTTTGTCTTGCCATAAGCGGCTGAGACATCGTCCGAATTGGCTTTGTCATTCGGCGGATCATTCGGTTCCCTTTAATTGTGGTTTTGCAGCCAAAGAGGAATGCTGTGGGATTACACGCCATCGCCTAGGTGGTGATGTGCGCTACAAAAACGGGCCGCAATTCTCCAACATACACAACCGGTCGGTTGGGCACAACAGAATAGATGGTTCACATCGGCCTATGAATCCATTGAGGTGGTCATCTTGATTTGCCTGGCGACCCCCGATAACGTCTATGACATGACCGATACCACGCCAAGTAATATTCATGGAGGCTTTGAGCACGAGGCGATTGTTGCAGGAGCCGATCAGATTCGAGCGGGTAAGCTCGTCGCGTTTCCGACTGAGACGGTTTACGGTTTGGGGGCAAATGCGTTTGATCCAGCAGCGGTCTCGCAGGTATTTGCGCTGAAACAACGGCCATCGTTCGATCCGCTTATTGTGCATGTAGAGTCGGTTGTTCAGGCGAAGCAGATTGCGGCATCGTTTCCGGCACATGCGGAGAAGCTGGCAGAAGCGTTTTGGCCGGGGCCGCTCACGTTGGTGGTGCATAAATCATCAGATGTACCGGATATTGTGACGGCTGGTTTGCCGACGGTAGGGTTGCGATTGCCAAACCATGCGGTGGCACGCTCGCTGATTGAACATGCGGGGACGCCTATTGCAGCACCTTCAGCGAATAAGTTTGGATCGGTTTCACCGACAAGCGCGCAGCATGTATATGACGAATTTGGAGATGAGCTGGGTTTTATTTTGGATGGTGGCTCGTCGGAAACGGGTGTTGAATCGACGGTAGTGAGTGTGACGACAGGTAAGGCTGTTGTATTGCGTTTGGGCGGAACATCGATTGAGCAGATTCAACGCGTGTTGGGAGAAGATCAGGTTTCGATTGCGGTGAAGAAACCTGAAGCCAAAGGTGAACATCACGAAGACTATTCAAAAGGGCTCGCGTCGCCCGGAATGTTGAGTCGACATTATGCACCGCGGACGCCGATGCAATTGGTGAAATCGCCAGCGTCGCTTGTGACGTCACAGCTTTTTGCCAAAGCAGGGTTGTTGGCGCTGCGCAAGCCAGAGCCGCGTGTTGCTGAGAAGTTTGAGCATGTGATTGTGTTGTCGGAATCGGGAGATTTGATCGAAGCAGCATCGAAGCTGTTCGAATCCATGCGGCAGCTAGATCGTATGCGACTGGACTTGATTGTGGCGCAACCGGTTCCGGAAATTGGACTTGGTAGGGCGATCAATGATCGTCTACGTCGTGCAGCGATGACGCACTGATTGTCGTTTCTTTCTCGCATGTTTGGTGGCTTGCTAATTCGATCTTGTACGATGCTAGACCTATCTGAGAACGCATCCCCACCCCACAAACAAGACAATGTTGGTTTGTTGTGAAGTAGCGACAGTCGCATCATGCAAAATGATTCAATGAGTCTCATTGATAGGTTGAGTTTTCCACCGTTTTGTCACAATGCCATTTAAGGGTATTTGGGACATAACTAATGTAGTTTTAGTAATTTAAGAGGCTAGGTGTAATCCCTGATTAAAATCGGAACTAAAGATAAGAATTTCTGATCATTTGCCCCTTGACAGCTTGACATGTAAAGAGACGATGATATCCTTTGTTCAGAGGTTGAAAATTCAATCTCACTTAAACCCTCTGGCAAGCAATGTTAAGTTCTGCTTCTGTGGTCAACCAGAGGGTTTTACGGCTTACTTTGACATTTAAGTGTGATCTCCTCGTGCTGGGATCAGGGCTTGGTTCTCGCGTTTCTCCCCGTGTTCCTCGTGAATCGACAACACCAAACCCTCCCCCTTGCCCTGTTCCCACACCCTTTTTATCACACGGTCAATAACATAACTTAGACAACACAGGCGAGGCTGGAGTCCCCTGAGGGCTCTGGCCTTTTTTATGCGCATATGCTGCTGTGTGGTCAGGGCATGACCCGTATGTTGTAGCGGACTTCTTATGCCGACACATAGATTGTCTTAAATCAAAATCAATCACCCCGTTGACCACAAGGTTCAATCGGACACAATATTTAATATGCTCAATGACACGGATCTTCAGGTATTAAAAAGGCAACTTGGCCGCACACCGCGGGGTGTGGTTGATGTGGTGGTACGTTACAAAGACCGTACGCCTGTGGTGACGTTGAATTATCCGATTCATCATGAAGAGCGGCCGCACATTCCCCATCAGCATGAGCACTCGCCTTGCTCCGAGAAGCTAGTTCCGTTTCCAACGCTGTATTGGATGACTTGCCCGGTGTTGCATAAACGTATTGCAGATTGTGAACGCCAAGGCATGATCGATGCGCTTCAGGACGTGATTACCCACAACGCGGAGATTGAACACGCATTGATTAATGATCATCGCGCTTATATTGAATCGCGGTGGAAACTGTTGACCAAAGATGATCAGCAATTCGTATTGGAGTCGCCGTGTTTGCTGGAAACATTGCGGGTTAGGGGGATTGGCGGTATCTCGAATTTTCTTACGCTGAAATGCCTTCACCTGCATTATGCACATCATCTGGCTACTTTGCCAACTGGTGGAAGTGTCGTTGGTCGGATGCTTGAAGAACGTGAGCCCGATTTGGCCAAGATTCGCCGCGGGTTTGTCATTGAGCCCGCAGCTTGAATCGGCGGCAATTCGTGTGATAAACGGTAACGGTTATGCGGGCTGTACATGTTGTGCGAAATCAACACTGGGCGAACAGAAACAATGTTGCATATAAACCACATCGGGCGCAGAACATGTCACGCTACGGGTCGATAATACTATCGTATGTCGAGCCAAGACAACAAATCAAAATCGCCGCAAGGTGAAGAAGATCTCGTTAAACGCGCTTCGGAGGAGAAACGCGTTGGCCGTGATGCCTCTGCACATCTTGCACATGAGCTTGCGAATTTGCTGGATGGTTCGATGCGCAATCTTTCGTTGGCGCTCAAGGAGATCGCCAATCATGCGAATGATGTTCCACCGCCGCCGATGCATACGTATCACGATGGAGATGGGATTGAGATTGCTGCAACTGAGGGAGATGTCACACAGACGGCTGCGACTGAGCGGCTTGCGCTGAGTAGCGCGTCCGCAGACAATGTATTGCACAAGCTGCAAACCGCATCATCAGCTATGCATCAGATGGCGTGTTTGATTCATCAGTGGATGCGCACGCCGAACTCACAGCGCGATTCGCTCCGTTGGCTTTCACAAGATCCGAGTGCAATTGATGTAGGTGTATTACGTGCAGCGTCTTCACCGCGAACGATTATCCAGTCGGTCGACTTGCTACGTGACTTGTTTGATTACGCCATTTCGGGGCTTCGGCTTGAGCTACACATCGATATCACGGAGCATGCGGCGATACTTCCAGCTGGTCCGTTGTTTCAGGTGTTGGAGAACTTGGTTCGCAACAGTATTGAAGCGTTCTCAACGATGACTGCAGATCAGATGCAAGGGTGCAATCAGATTGCCATCTGCGCTTTGGTTGAAGATGATGAATTAAAGCTTCGTTTGTCTGATACCGCTAGTGGCTTAGCAGATGAAATGTTATCTTCCGATGGACAGGTGCGATTCGGCAAAACGACAAAAACATATGGGCATGGTCTGGGCTTAGCACTGACCCATGATCTAATTGCACAGATGGGTGGAGAGATTGAACTACTTCCCAACACGCCGAGCGGAACAGTGGTGAAGATCAATGTGCCGCGATCGTCACTGCTGGGGCAGGTAAAATAATAGACAAACCTCTGCGCGACTTGCGTATGTTGTATAGGTATATGGAAAGCTGATAAGGACAAGATGACTGAGATTGATTCGCCACTAAAACTGACTAATGTTGTAGATGATTCGTCTACGGAGGTATCGTCGAAGCATCATGCGCGGATTTTGATTGTGGATGATGATCCGATTGTGGCAGAGTCGCTTGCAGAGATGTTGGCAGGTGATGGCTACGATGTTGCAACGGCTTGCGATGGCGTTGAAGCGGCAAATCTCTTGGAGCAAGCGGCGCAGCCGGGTGCATGCCCGTTTGGATTATTGATTACGGATATGAATATGCCGCGGTGCAATGGGTTTGAGCTATTGAAGAATGTGCGTAAGGCGCATCCTTCGATCGTACCGATCGTGATAACAGGTTTTGGAAAGATTGAAAGTGCGGTTGAAGCGGTGAAGCTTGGGGCAGCGGACTATTTGACCAAGCCGGTGATTGATGATGAGCTTCGGCTCTCAGTGAACAAAGCGTTCAATCAACACATATTACTTGCGGAAAACAATACGCTTAAAACGCAGCTTTCGCAGCGGTTTGGCATGGGTAATCTTGTGGGTGCGGACTATCGCATGCAGAAGGTTTATGATTTGATCGAAGCGGTGGCTGAATCAAAGACGACCGTTTTGATTACTGGTCAGTCAGGTACAGGTAAGTCGATGGTCGGCCATGCAGTGCATGCGGCAAGTCCACGTGCGACTGGCCCGTTTGTAACTTTTAGCTGCGGATCAATCCCGGAGACGTTGCTTGAGTCTGAGCTTTTTGGTCATGTGAAGGGCGCGTTTACTGGGGCGGACTATGACAAGCCAGGCAAGATTTTGAGTGCTAATGGCGGGACGCTGTTCATTGATGAGATTAATTCTGCGACGCCGGCGCTACAGCTTAAATTGCTGCGAGTGCTTCAAGAAAAAGCATTTGAGCCTGTGGGTGCGACGGAAACGGTACATGTTGATGTGCGTTTTGTGCTGGCGACAAACCAGCCATTGGACAAGCTTGTAGAGCAGGGGTTGTTCCGTGAAGACTTGTATTACCGTATCAATGTAGTGAATATTCAATTGCCGAATTTGTCGGATCGTGTGCGTGATATTCCACTATTGGCGGAGCATTTTCTGGCACGATATTGCGGTGAGATGAAACGTGAGCGACGGTTCTCTGAAAATGTGATCGAGACATTGCAGCATTATGGTTGGCCAGGCAATGTGCGTGAGCTTGAGAATGCGGTGGAGCGGGCAGTTGTGTTGTCACGTAAGCCAGTGATTGAGAAGAGCGATTTGCCTGATACGATTTTGAATGCGCAACAAACCAGCATGAATGCTATTGGTGTGGCAGATCAAACGGTGCAAGGTGTGTGTGAGGCGACGGCATGGTTGCCGATGCCACTCAGTGAAGCGTTGCAGGAGCCAGAGAAGCAGATTCTCTTGGCAGCACTCGAGGCAAATCAATGGAATCGCCAGGAAACCGCCAAGCAACTCGATATCAATCGCACGACGTTGTACAAAAAAATCAAGTTCTACAATCTTGATCAACCTGCTTGATTTGAATCCCACCATCCTTAGCGTTTATTCCTTAGTTAATTCTCATACACAGTATGTGACCGTTCGTGTATCATCAAAGATGCGTGCGTGCTGTGTTGATATGAATTGAAATCAATTAAAATAGATGGAGGCAAACATGCCATTGAAAATCACGTTTCTTGGTCATTCGGGTTTTTTGATTTCTGACGGCAAACACACAGTCGCGATCGATCCGTTTCTCACAGATAATCCGGTGGCGGTACACAAACACGAAGAGATAAAATGTGACTATGTTTGTCTGACGCATGGGCATGCGGATCATTTTGGTGATACGTTGCAATTGGCGGGGGCGAATGATGCGACGGTGGTGGCTAACTTTGAAATCTGCGCGTATTGTGAGTCGATGGGTGTACGCAAGACCGAGCCCGGCAATCCGGGCGGTCGAATTTATACGCCGTTTGGTTATGTGGCGTTCACGCCGGCGATTCATTCATCGAGTTATGAAGGCAAATACATGGGTGTCGCGGCGGGGCTCGTGCTACAAATCGGTGGACATAAGATTTATCATGCGGGTGACACGGCGCTGTTTAGTGACATGAAGATGATTGGTGAAGTGGCGCAGCCTGAGATTGCGATGCTGCCATGTGGGGATCGATTTACGATGGGGCCGAAATTGGCGCGGATGGCTGCGGAAATGATCAAGCCCAAGTATGCGGTGCCGATTCATCATTCAACTTGGCCGCTGTTAACCAGTGACTTGTCTGAGTTTCATCCAAATGGCGTTGAAGTGAAACATATGGCGCCGGGCGACATTTGGCATTACGAAGGGTAGGCGGTGCTAGTATGGGCATTGTTGTTGTGATTATCGTATCGTTTTTGAGGATCACGCACGCCCCATAATCTCCGCAACAAAGCTAGAACGATATGGTGATAATAAAAAACGCACATCGATTTCTTTTTGTGTCGATGAGTGAGACATGTGATCTTATGCGCACAGAAAGTCAGGCGGGGTCCAGAGTTTCGGCTAAGTGATGATCTCACCGTGCAGTGCAACAGGGGAAGGGGATGGGTTTGTGCCGCGCGCTTTTTGCTATGTGTTTCGTGCTGTGCTGGTTGTTGGTGGATTGGCAGGTGTTGTTTACGGTTATGATCTGGCGGTCATTTCTGGTGCGTTACTTTTTCTGCAGACTCAATTCGATCTGTCGGCCTCTGTTGCTGGATTTGTCACGAGTTCGTTACTGATTGGCGGTTTAATTGGCGCGGCTGGTGCAGGCGTTATTGCGGATTGGATAGGTCGCAAATATTCAAACCTCCTAGCGATGCTATTTACGCTCATCGGTACCTTCGTGACCGTGATTGCGCCCAGTGTGGAGTGGTTGATCATTGGGCGTCTTATCATGGGCGTGGGTATCGGAAGTTTAACCGTTGTGGTGCCGTTATATATTGCGGAACTTTCTCCGCCGATGTATCGAGGCACATTCGTCACGGTTTTTCAGTTGGCCACCACATTTGGGATTATGATGGCGTATGCGGTGGATACCGGGTTTGCATCGGAGGGGGCGTGGCGATGGATGTTTGGCGTTAACCTCTTCCCTGCGGTTTTAGCGGTGATACTACTTTTCTTTGTGCCTGTTTCGCCGCGTTGGCTAATTACGAAGAATCGTGAAAAGCATGCTGTGCCGATCTTGCAGCGGTCCATCGGTCGTGTTGATGTTGATGATGTTGTTCGTGAGATTAAAACGGATATTGATACTTTAAGATCAGGTGCATTTCGCGATCTTTTTAAGCGTCCGGTGTTTAAAGCAACAGTGATCGGCGTGCTGCTGATGTTCATTCAGCAGATTTCTGGCATTAACACCGTAATTTACTATGCCCCTATCATCTTTCAGGATGCTGGTTTTGCAAGTGATACGGCTGCGCTCGTTGCAACGACGACTGTGGGTGTCGTGAATTTTATGATGACGCTGGTTGCAGTTTTTCTAGTTGATAAATGGGGTAGGCGGCCTCTGCTTTTGCTTGGTGTCAGCTTGATGGCTTTGTGTCTGGCTGTTTTGGGGCTCGCGTTTTATTTAAATACTGCGATTTCACAATATGATTTAACGCACAGTATTTCAAATAGTGTTACTGCAGGTCATACTGCGGTGGCAAATGCTGGGGAAGCGAGTGATATTCTTAAGCAACAATCGCAGGTACTCTCCATGGGTGCAAGTTGGCTCAGTTATGTGACGATTGCATGTGTGTTGGTGTTCATCTCTAGCTTCGCTTTTTCACTTGGGCCGATTTGTTTTGTAGTTGTTTCGGAGATTTTTCCAAGTCATGTTCGATCGAAAGCTATTGGTTTGGCTTTAGCTGCAAATTGGATAGGTAATATTATCGTGGCGCAAACATTTCTTGTGCTGATCCGTGGGTTAGGGGAAGCATCAACCTTTTGGCTCTATTGCGTGATCAATATCGGGGCATGGGTTTTTATCCTGATCTTTGTTCCTGAAACCAAGGGTCAGTCACTCGAAGCGATCGAAGCGAAGTGGTTATTAAAAAAACAGCACCGTTGAATGATTAGAGATCTTTGCTGTGTTTTGCTTTAAGTGATTTAGCACAATGGGATCGGTTGGTATCTTCGAGCCGTTGAAGATATTGCGCTAAGTTTCCTCGGGTGTGGAATGCGCCACCTTCATGGATAACCGTCCACATTGGGTCTTGCCCATGTGAGGCAGTACGCATCATGTCACCAGTCCATTGATCGAGTAAACGGATCGCTTTGTTTGCGATGTTCGGTTGCAACTCAGCAAGATTATGCTGTTCATGAGGATCGTTGGTGAGATTGAATAGCATGAGGTCGGGAAAATTGTGATAGCCATCGTGGTAAGATCGGATGCAGATATAGCGATCGCCATTATGATCAAATCGGATACCGCGCTGACATGACCATGCGCCTTGGCCGATGATGACGTATTCACGGTGTTCAGACGGTTTGCCTTGCTTGAACGCCTCCGCGAAACCAATCCCGTCCCAGTTTCTTGGTGTTTGTCCGCCAAGCATTTGTATAACAGTGGCTGCAAAATCAAAATGGTTAAGTAGCGTGTGATCTTTTTCACCAGCACGCTGATCGGTTACGCCAGGCCAATGTACGATGAGCGGAATGTTTCCTGTGATTTGATCTGCCGTATGATGGTCACCGTAGATATTGAGTTCGCCGAGATTTTCACCGTGATCTGCTGAAATGATGATGATGGTGTCGTCATACAAGCCATTGTCTTTGAGGGCGTCAATCATTTTGCCGACATAATGATCTGCATAACGAACACCACGATCATACCCATCGAACATCATGCGCGCCTTATCCATCGAATCAATTTGTCCCGGATGATCTGGATATTGTTCCAAAAGTTTTTGGCTATAAGCTTCATAGCCAAAGCCGGTGACTTCTTGTGCCGAGTGTGGGCCACAATCATTCCAGTGTTCCTGTCGGATTGATTCGTTGTACCAAGCTGGCAAGGGTTCATCAGAATAGTCTGCTTGAAAATCACGTGGCGTGCGATATGGGCTATGCGGGTCCCAAAGATTGATGTGTAAAAACCAATTGTCTTCATCAGCATTATGGTTGAGCCATCGTTGGACGGTTGGCCAAACTTGATCGCCGCGTTCAAGTCCGTTGCCGCGCGGGTTATGTATTTCGGAGAAGCCAGCATACCAATGCCACGCTGCGTGCCGTTCGCCAAAAGGGCTAATGGTGACGGTACGCATGCCTTGGTTACGCAACTGTGTCATCCAGCAAGTGTCGTAAAGTGTGTCGCGAAAGTTGCGGCCTGCGCCTTCTATAAAAGGTTGGGAGGCGACACCGCCATGATTGATTACACCGGTATGGATGCCTGCTCGACCGGAAAACAAGGCGCTGCGACTTGGCAAGCATGGTACGTCTGATGCATAGCAATTGGTAAAGCAAACGCCATTTGCGGCAAGTTGATCAATATTGGGGCTTGTCTGACGATGATATCCATAGCAACCCAGATGATCTGGGCGCAGGGAATCTATATCGAGGTATAAAATTCTCATGTTTTTCCAAGCCCCGTAACACCGGCTTTAAAAAGTTTTACTTTCAAGGCGATCACTAATCTTCTGACTTTCCTTGATCAGAAGCGGTTTAATACGATCGATCTTTTTCTGTTTGTGTGGATGGTGAACCAAGGCAACTGCCAGCACACCAACAAGTTTTCCGTTTGCGCCCAGAACTGGCGTTGCGATACGCATGACACCGCCATAGTTGTAACCGAGGTCGATACCGATCTGTGTTCGGTGGACGGTTTGGGTCATATTTGTGATTGATATCGTATCGACTTGTTGTTTATCGCCATCTTGCCATGCCCAGTAACCGTCGGTTGGCCATTCCACACTTGGGCTGCCATAAGCTTTTACTATTTGTGTGAGTGCATCTACTTCACGAAGATCACGTTTGAAGCCGATTCTTGCACGTGCTGAGACTTCCAGTTCACGTGGCTCACAGCGATCAATCATCTCAAGTTGATAGCCATCAAAATGATGAAGTTCAACGGTGTGTCCGATTGCTTCGCTCAGTGGCGTCATGCGTCCAGAGGCTGCACGGCGCAATTCTTCAACTTCACTCCGTGTGGGGATGAGCCTGACGACAGCATGGTATCGTCGCGTGAGTCCATCGCGATCGACAACGCCTGAGGCGGTGAGACTTTGCAGTAATCGCATTAACGAACTTTTAGGCCAGCCCGTTTTGGTTGCGACTTCAGCCAGTGTCATACTGCCTTCATGACCAAGCAAACGCAATACGACAAGCCCGCGCGTTAGCGCTGGCGCCGGATCTTTTGTGCTGATAGCTACAACCTCTTCTTGCGGATTCTTGTAACCCATGGCTTCGTAATCTATCTCGCGCTTAGACATTGATATCCCTCTTGCTCAGGTCAACTGAAATTTGTCGACAGATCTTTCTATAGATCTGGCATCGCCCAGCCGGCACATCCTGACTTCGTTATCAGATCGAATCATTGATGTGCAGGCCGAGCACATTTGCCAATTTCCAAGCCACCAAGCTTGTCCTTTCCGCGACATCTCCCAATGTCTCCCTCGAGTCAATACATCCCTTTGGTAGTTATAACGACTATTGTCGATAATTTCAAATATAAAATATAGTTCTATATATAGAATTATGATTCTTCTTTGCGTTGCATTGACGGTATTTCTTTGGTTAATCATGCGTATAAGGCACGTGAGCATGTTGGGTCGCATATGATTTCGCATGGTATTTCACTTTGGTGGTATGTGGATTTGTGGTTGTGGCGTATGCAAATGGGCACGATTGAAAGTTGAGGCTTTATGATTTTTGATTGGCTAGCTGAGCGCAGGCGGAAGCAAATACTGCAGACACCTTTTCCAAAGGAATGGGAAAGCTACCTGCAAAGAAACATGGCGCACTGGTCGTATCTGGGTGTGCAAGAGCGGCAGCAGTTGCGCGACCTGACACAGGTATTTGTTGCGGAAAAAGAGTGGGAAGGTTGTGGCGGGCTTGAGATGACTGATGAGATCAAGGTAACGATCGCGGGGCAAGCTTGTTTGTTGCTGTTGGGCTTGCCACATGTGTTATACAAAAATGTATTCAGTGTGATTGTGTATCCGACGACAGTGGTGCCGGTGGGTCCGCGGGGTTCGTGGGATATGGAGGGTGTTGTATCAGAAAATGCGATGCCGATCTTGGGTGAGGCGCATGAGCGCGGGCCGGTGATATTGGTGTGGGATGCGGTGAAACGTGGTGGTGTGCATCCTGAGCGAGGGCATAATGTGGTGTATCACGAATTTGCACATAAGCTAGATATGATGGATGGCTCAGTAAACGGGACACCGCCGCTTGAGTCGGCAGAGCAATATCGAGAGTGGGCAGCTGTTTGTACACGAGAGTTTGAGAAGCTTCGCGCGCAGGATGCAAGAGGTTACCGGGCACTTTTGGATGGGTATGGTGCGACGAATACGGGAGAGTTCTTTGCGGTGGCGACGGAAGTTTTTTTTGACCGGCCAATCGAGATGCGGCGAGTGTATCCAGAACTGTATGGTGTTTTAAAAGGTTTTTACAATCAAGATACAGCAGCGCGGAAACAACGGTTTCTTGATGGGCAAAGTGGTTGAAGAACGAAGATGTGTGATGGCAGGCTTCTCCGTCGAATTTGTATCGTTTTTTGCAGGGTTCTCAGCGGAATTGTGGTTGTGTGGGACGAACAAGGGGGTAATCTAGTCGGGCTCAACTTTTAGTTGAGTTGGCGGCGACAATCCCGAATATAAAGGCTGAGTTTTATGATTAAGATCGGATCGATCGGTGCAGGGCGACGGGGCAAAATTTGTAAGATGGCGCACGACCCGGTGAATGGGGTGGAGCTGGTGGCGGTATGCGATGTTTTGCCGGAGGTGATTGCTGAGTACCAGGAAGAGTTTGGGGGTAAGCTTTTTGCGACGGCAGATTACAAAGAGTTGGTAGCTCGGGAAGATATTGATGCGGTGTTTGTGACGACGCCTGATCCGTTTCATGAAGAACATGCAGTGGCCGCGATGGAGGCGGGTAAGCATGTGTATTTGGAGAAGCCACTTGCTATTACGCTTGAAGGTTGTGATCGGATTTTAGAGACGGCAGAGCGGTGTGGTGTGAAGCTGTATGTTGGGCACAACATGCGTTTCTTTCCAGTAGTGATGAAGATGAAGGAGATCATCGCGTCGGGGCGGATCGGTGAGGTACAGGCGATTTGGTGTCGGCATTTTATTTCGTATGGCGGGGATGCGTACTTTAAGGATTGGCATTCAGAGCGGGAGTACTCGACAGGGTTGCTATTACAGAAAGGTGCGCATGATATTGATGTGATTCATTATCTGGCTGGCGCATACACGCAGCGGACAGTAGGGATGGGTAAGTTGTCGGTTTATGATCGTGTGGAAGATCGAAGGGGTGAGGATGAGTTGGGTGTGCCGGATTTTAATCGCGCGAATTGGCCGCCGCTATCGCAGAAAGGGATGTCGCCGAAGATTGATGTTGAAGATCACACGATGATGATGATGTCATTGGAGAATGGTGTGCAGGCGAATTATATGCAGTGCCATTACACGCCGGACGATGTGCGGAACTATACGGTGATCGGAACGGAGGGGCGGATTGAGAATTTTGGTGACACATCGAGTGAAGAGCAATGGGCACAGGTGCGCGTGTGGGACAGGCGGTGTGGATATCAGGAACATGGGACGGAGGCGATCGCGATCCCGCCGTTGGAAGAAGGGACGCATGGTGGGTCGGATGATCTGATCATTGCGGATTTTGTGCATTATTTAAAGACGGGCGAGAACCGTGGAGCGACGGCGCTGGATGCGAGGATGAGCGTGGCGGCGGGATGTTGCGCGACGGAGAGTTTAAGGCAGGGGAACAAGGCGATGGAGATTCCAGTGTATGAAGGGGCGATGGTGCCGGGGTTAGGGTAGGCATTATGGTTGAGATTAAAAATGAAAAAGCTGCTTCAGTTGAAGCAGCTTTTTTAGTTGTCTAAGCGATGGATAGATTGGAAGGTCAGTGTTTGAAAATAAGAGAAAAGGTGGAGGCGAGGGTCCAGACGACGAGTTTGCCGGGGAGCAGAAGGAGGGCGATGTAGGATGATGCGCGGTTGACATCGTCTTCAAAACTGAACGGGTTGTCCCATGCCCAATCGGAAAGGTCGGTGCTGAAGTGGGGGTCTTCGGTGTAGGCGGCGGCGAGGTAAATAGCGATGACGAGCCAGTAGGTAATGTGAATCCAAACGGGGAGAGTATCATTAGGGAAGAGTTGTGGGAGATAGATGAGAGCGGCAATGTATGGGCCGATGACGATGATGGGAGAAAGGATCAGGCCGAGTAGATAGAAAATAAGATTGGGTTTGGTGTGTGGCTGATCTTCATTGGCGGGTTTGATGGTACGATTTTGCCCCCAGCCGCAGCGCGGACAAGCAAGCTGGATATCTCCATCCGAGGTTTGTGTGCGCTGAACGGGCGCATTGCAGTTGGGGCAAGGCATGTTGATATGGCGGTTTGATCGGGCGAGTTGATTCATTGATGTGGTCCAGTGTGAGGGTACGTGATTGAATCGAGTGCATTTTAACAGATGAAAGTGATTGAAGAGACGCCACAGTCACCCTACCTGCAGAGCAAGTGGGCTTGGGTGGAGGACAAAGAAAACCCATGATCGATGATTATGGGCTTGATAAGTTTTCGGGTTTCTCAGTTTTGTCTAATTGGCGATTAGAGCTTTTGGTAGGCGGCGTGGAGGATCTGTTCGGTCTTGCCCCAGCCGATGCATTGATCGGTGATGGAGACGCCGTATTCGAGATTGTCTGAGAGTTTTTGATTGCCTTCTTTGAGGTTGGATTCGACCATGGCGCCGATGACGGAGGTCGAGCCGGTGATTTTTTGCTCAATGACGGAATCCCAGACGCGCTCTTGGTTTTGGAATTTCTTTTCAGAGTTGGCGTGTGAGCAGTCGATGAGGATGCGCGACGGAAGCTCAGCGGCCTGCAGCGCATTGGTGGCGGTGGTGACAGATTCAGGGTCGTAATTGGTTTTGTTGGAGCCGCCTCGGAGGATGAGGTGGCCGTAGGCGTTGCCGCGGGTTTTGATGATGGCGGTGGTGCCATCGTCGTCGATGCCAATGAAGGAGTGTGAAGATTTGGCGGATTTCATAGCGTCGATGGCGACTTGTGTGTCGCCATTGGTTGCATTTTTGAAACCGACGGGAACAGAGAGGCCAGAGGCCATTTGTCGGTGCGTTTGCGATTCGGTGGTACGTGCGCCGATGGATGCCCATGCGATGAGGTCGTCGATGTATTGAGGAGTGATCGGGTCGAGCATTTCGGTACCGGTGGGCAGGCCGAGGCAGTTAATGTCGATCAAGAGTTTGCGAGCGCGGCGAAGTCCTTCGGTCATGTCGAAGGTGCCGTCGAGATGGGGGTCGTTGATGAGCCCTTTCCAGCCGATGGTGGTGCGTGGCTTTTCAAAATACACACGCATCGCAATGTACATCTTGTCGAGATATTTCTTGCGGAGTTCGGCGAGTTTTTTGGCGTAGTCGCGTGCGGCATCGGTGTCGTGGATGGAACATGGGCCGATGATGACGAGAAGGCGGGGATCGGTGCCGGCAAGGATGTTTTGGATGGTTTGGCGGCCTTCAACGACGGTATTGACCGCGCACTCAGTGACGGGGAGGGAGGCCTTGAGTTCGCGCGGCATGATGAGGGGCCGAACGGATTCGACGTTGACGTTGTGCGTTTTGGGCAGCGTTTCGTGTGGGGTGTTCACGGGTAAATCTCTCGCGTGTGGTTGAATCGAATCATACATCATACCACAGGCTTGCGGCGTGAAAAAATGAGTCAGATATGGGTGTGAATGGAATGAGGTAATTTTTGGTAATAATTTTGTTTTCAAGGTGTTACGAGAATAGATGTGTGGGATTGGGGTTGTTGAGTTTATGAGAAAATGGGATGGTGAGGATAGGGTGGAGAAAGGCTCATGTGACAGGGGAATGAGAATGTGTATGATGTGCGGCCTTGCGGTAGTCGAGCAATCCGGCGGGAATCTGACGTGTGCGGCTTGGGGGGCATTTTGACCGAGTAGCAAGAGAATCTCACGGTAGCGCGAGCGATCTATTAGAATAACATGACCTTGGCGATACGTGTGGCAGGTGTTAGGGCCCCGGCTGCTTGTGTTAATGCAGTTTTGGGTTCCGTACTTGGAAGTGATCATCAATTGTGTTGATGGCCTTGGATGCGCATAGGTGGTAGAGAGATGGAAGTAGGATTTGTCACGACAGGTACCTGATATTGTTTTTGCCTCGCGAACGGATACGGGGCGGCGGCGGCTTGCAAACGAGGATGCGTTTCATTCGGACACGCAATTGAATTTGCATGTGGTTTGTGATGGCATTGGCGGCCAGCCGAGTGGTGAAGCGGCGAGCCAGATTATTGCGCATACACTGGGCCATATGTTGCGCCGACGATTCAAGCGACTCGACAAGATTAATGATCAATTGCTTCGGTCAATCATGATTGAAGCGGTGGTGATCATCTCGAATCAACTGCATCATCATGCGTCACGGATTCAAACACTCAAGGGGATGGGTGCGACGATTGTGGCAGTGCTGGTCGAAGGTAACAGCGCGTTTATTCTGCATGCGGGAGATTCGCGTGCTTATCTTTTGCGTGGGCATGAGCTACGGCAGGTCACGCGGGATCACACCAAGCAGTTTCGCCAGTATCAAAATTTGACGGATACGATTGAGAAGGAAGATGCGGGGGACACGGAGCGTCGATTACTGATGCAGTATTTAGGTGCGCCGAGTTTGGTTGAGCCGCACATTGAGAAAGTGTTGTTGGAGGCTGGTGATCGGATTTTGATTTGCACGGATGGATTGACTGATCCTGTCGATGACCGGACGATTCATCATATTATTTCACAGCCGCAAGATTTGCAGGCTATTTGCCGGAACTTGATTGATGCCGCGAATGCGGGGGGCGGGCCGGACAATATCACGACGACATTGATTGAGTATCGCGGGCAACGGAAAGCGACGAAGGATGATTTTAAGTCGCCGTATCCTGCAGATCCGGGCGGGGCGCCTCCGGGGACAGCGAGCCAATTTTATAATCACTTAGCATTGATTCAGCATGACCTGCATGACTTGCAGTCACATGCGCAACAGTGCAGTGACATGACGATTGTGGCGGCGTGTGCGGCCATTAAACGGTGGCTTGGGCCGGAGCTTTATGGGAAGTTCTTAGCGATGTCGCCGACGGAAAATCCGTTGCATGCATTTCATCGTGCGTTTACCTTGCCGGAAAGTCCTTGGCGGAAAAATTATGAGCAGCACATGGCACAGCTTCAGCCGGTTGTAGAGTTAATTACAGCGGGGCAGGTGCGCTTGTCTCCGATGCTGCACAGCTTTGATACGGCGAGTATCGTGAACACGCTTTGGAAGGATTGGCGGCGGGTGGAGAAGCTGTATTTCAAAGTAGCACAAAGAGAACCACGGAATCGCCATGAACAAACGGTAAATATTTTGATTACGCATATGCTGCAATCGGTGAATACGTTGCGTGGATTGCTTGAGTTTTTCCCACAATTTTTAAGGCCGAAACAAGCTGAAGAGGCGAATGTGTAAAGGTGAATGATAGGTTATGTCACATGCCTATCATTCTATATTCATTGATAGTGGTGGATTCCATAGTTGCTAGCTTTTATAGTTTTGGTGCAATATAGGATCGGTTTGTGTGTGAGCGCCACGAAAGACCATGAGTAGTCCACAGCGAGGTTGTTGGGAATGATTCGGTTGGCTTTCATGAACAATTTGGCAATGATGGATTAGTGCATCACCTGGATTGAGTGTGCCGATGAATGGTTCACCTTCTTCGAATGGTTCGGCAAGACCCATGGAATTACCAGAAACGCTTGAAGTTTTGTGTGGTAGCATGCCGCAGGTATGTGAGCTTTTATAGTAGGTGACTGGTCCATTTTCAGGTGTTGCTGGATCCATAGCGATCCAAACAGTTAACACGTCTGGTGGGCTTTGACAGAAATAAGCATTGTCTTGATGTGGTGGGATGGCAGATCCAATTTGCGCTGGTTTGTTAAAAGTTTCGATTCCGAGGCAGATAGGCTGATTATGCAAAAGCCGTTGGACTAAATTAATAATGCGATGGTGTTTCGTGAGTTTGGCGAAAAAAGGATCATGCTGTTCCATGCGCCAGAGATTGCGAATCGATGAGCCGTCGCTCTCGCGGACGATGTCTGTTTCGGGCAAGTTGTCGGCTACCTCGTATATGTAACGTGTGATTTGCTGTTTTACTTCTGCAAGCTCACGGGGTGTGAACAGTTGATAGACACGAATTACACCATCTCGTTCGTATTGGCTGGTGAGTGTATTTAGATCTTGCATCTTTTTGTCCTTTTCTGAGGGCGGTTATAAATGTTGGGGTCTTTATACAGCTTGTGTAAAATGACAATTATTAATGAACAAGTAAACCGCGTCCTATGCGGTGAACTTGGTGGGATATAAGCGATGCAGAAACACGATGAAATTAGGCAATATCTATGTAGCCAACTTGCGGAGATACCACAGGGTGGCGGTAAGCTGGACAGTGAATGGGTGATTGCAAAGAGATTTGGAGTATCGAGGCAGGTTGCACGGCGCGAATTGCAGCGATTGGTGCGTGAAGGTCGTGCGGAAGTGCGGCGTGGGGTTGGTTATGTTGGTCGCCGCATCACGAGGTCTTCAAGAGGGCCGTTACATATTGCGATTATTCATTCCAAGCAAGATCGCATTACGCGAACGAGCCAGACCGTGATTTTGAGAAAATTGGTTGTAGCACTTGAGCGTAATCATATTCGATCGAGCATGCTTGAGATTGATGAACGAGAACAGATGTTATGGTCTGGTTATCAGAAATTTGATGCTTATATACTGTATTCTGTTGCGATAGGTGTTCAATCGTTTTTTGCGGGCAAGTCTAAGCCAGCTGTTGTGCTGGGCAATACTTATCACGATTTAAATATGCCTTGTGTATGCCTAAATGAGTTAGAAGTTGCTGCACGTATTACAACGGCCATGCTGGATGATGGGCATCGACGGCTTGGGTTGGTGCAAGCGCACCGTTATAACCTCGGTTTAGAGCGTTGCCGGTTAGGATTTGAGTATGCATATCACAGTAAATACTACAGGTTGTCACGAGATCAAATGATCCGTGTGTCTGTCGTGCAACGAGGGTTTCGTTCATCACTACATGCATTGCTTCAAGCAGAGTTATCTGGACTGATAATACAGAATGCGGCGTTGTGGGCTGCGCTTTTGCGTACTGCAAATACAGCACAGCGTAAAAAACTCTCCCAAATGGAAGTGGTTTTATTGGGGCAAAATACTATCGATGAACTTGACGATCCTAAACCAGTGGTCACGTTTGATACAGATGCTATCGTTGACCAGATTGTTCAAATACTGGATAAATGCTTGCGGGGTTTACCGATTGATTTGCGGTTCGTTGAGGCGCCATGGACGATAGAAGTGCCTGCTGGCACAGCTACACCTCGATGGCTTGAAGTGGATGTATTGGAAGATTGCTAGAGAATAAACCTACGGTATAGAAACCATAGGTTTTATTTATGTTGGTATTGATAACTTGCATTCGAATGGGGATTAGTTTTCAGGGACTAATGAATAATCTTCGAAGACGACGCCGTTGCGGTCGAGGAGGGTGCCCATGGTTTGGTAGAGAGTGGAGATGGCGTTGTTGTAATTGGTGAGTGATTGGACTTCTTGTGTCTCAGCGTCGGCGAGTCGTTCTTGGGCGCGAAGCTTGAGGTCGAGGAGAAATTCAGGGGTGAGAGCAACGCCGGCTGCTTCCTGTTCTTCAATGGCGCGGAGGTTGTCGGCGGCGGCAAGTCGGGCGGCGCGAGTGGCGCCGATGAGTTCGTAGCTGGTGAGTAGTTCACGCAGTGCGTTTTTAACTTGAAGAACAACGAGTTGAGCGGTGTCTTGATAGGAGACTACGGATTGACGGCGTTGCAGTTTGGATTGTTCGAAGGCGGCTTGTGGGCCACGGTTGCCAATGGGGACTTCGAAGTTGGCTTGAGCAACATAGGTGACGAATTCAAGTTCGAAGAGATTGCCCCATGCGGCAGCGGGGTTATTGGCGGTAGTGCCTTGGATGGTGGTGCCACCGGTAACATTCAGAACGGGAAGAGTTCCGTTAGAAGCGACGCGCTGTTGGATCGAAGCGTCTTTGATGGCCAAGAGTGCGATCTGTAATTCAGGGCGATTTTTAAGGGCGGTGGTGACAGCATCAAGGAGCGAAAACTGAAGTGGCACGTCGACGGGCCAATCGGAGGGGATCACCACGGTTTCATCAGAGACGGGGAGTTCTGGGGCGTTGATGAGGCGTTTGAGTTCATCGGATGCGTCGCGGACAGCTTGTCGTGTGCGGATGACATCGGAGCGGCGAAGTTCGACGAAGGAGTTGGCTTCGGTGAGACGGACGGGGTTAACATCGAAGTTGGCACGAGCGCGGAGGCGATCACGGTCGTCAATGGTGCGTTCGAGCAAACGAGTTTGAATGAGTAATTGTTGTTTAATAAATGACAAAGTCCAGTATTGAGCTTCGACTTGTGCGGAGAGATTGATGAGGTCAGAGCGAAGTTGTTGACGGGTGGATTGGAGCGCGTTGCGGGCGAGGATAATGTTGGCACGGTTTACATCGGCACCGAAGCCACGGAGGAGCGGTTGGGTGAGGTTGATGTTGATGTCGCCGATGAAGAAGTCGGAGGATTGGTTGTTGAAGGAGGAGTGTGTGTGGTTAAGTTGTGTGGAGGTGGTGATGGTTCCGCCAGTGGACATCAATTTATTGATGCCGGTTTGGAGGTTGTATTGTTCATTGAGCGATGCGCCGCTTTGTCCGGCGAATGTGTTACCGAAGTTGGGGTCGGCGGTACGGGTGTAGCCGGAGTTAATAAAGAAGTTTGCGTCAAAAACGGCTTCGGCTTGGGTGAGTTGTGTTTGTGAAATAGCAGGGGTGTAGCGCGCGGTTTGAATGACAAGGTTATTTTTGACAGCGAGGCGGATGGCATCCTGGAGGGATAGCTGGACGAGTTTGCCTTGCTCATCACCTAAAAGGTTTTGTCCGAGTAGGAGATCATCTTCGGCATAGGCGGTGATGCCAGAGATGCTATTGAGTTCTTGTTGCCGTACGGGGGAGAGTTCTTCGACAACATCGGAGGCGGTACGTTGTAACTCGATGATGGGGCCGGTGGAAACGGCTTCAACCTCGGTGCGGTATGCGGAGATGAGTTGTTGGTGAAGCTCATCCTCAGTAGACCGTTTGAGCGGGGAGGAGCAGGCGGCGAGGATGCTGATCACCCCTAGGATGGTGGCGAGCGCAACGGCGCTCTTGCGTGTTTTGAGCGAAGACATAAGCATGTTGATCCAATGGTGTGTAGGTTCTGGGGGCGGGTTTTAAGCAGACCCGAGCGTACAGTGTACGAAGTTCCGGGAGGCACGCAAGATCAACCTTGGTCTAGAGAGCATGAATGCGTAATCCGGTGGCAGATATCGGAAGAAAGGGTCCCCCAGCAGGATTAAATTGGGGATGAATGGGCATGATGAGAGAAGAGAGGCGTGGTGGTGGGATAGCGGGACTAGTAGCACCGGTGGTGTTGGGTTAGGCCGCTTGATTGAAGAGTTGGAGGAGATCGCGGTGGGTGACGAGGCCGATGACGTGGCCGTTTTCATCGGTGACAGGGAGGCAGGAGACCCGCTTGGAAAGCATGATTTTGGCGGCGTGTTTGACGGCTGCTGCGGCGGGAATGGTGGTGAGATTACGTGACATGATTTGATGCACAGGTTTGTTGAGGGTGGCGAGGTCTTGGGTGCGCTCGGCCATTTTCTCGATGAAGGGTGAGGTGTGCCGGAGGATGTCACGGTCGGAGATGATGCCGACGAGTTCGCGTTTGTCGAAGATAAGCAAGTGGTGGAAGCCATGCTTGTTGAAGAGGCGCCGGGCTTCGCGGAGTGTAAAGTCGACGCGGCCACGAGTGATTTCGCATGTCATGATGTCGCGGACTTGTTTCATAGCGAGGCTCATCAATGATCCTTTGGGTAAAGATGGATCGTTGGGGGAAGTCATGCGGCTTTTTTCAATGTGTGGGTGGGTTGATCTTGTGGTGTGAGCGCATCAACGCGTCGCTGATTGATCGTATCACTGTGATGAATCCAGAGGATGTCTTGCGTGGATTCGATTTGATGGTTGGTGACGGGTGTGAGGGTGAGTTTGTGTTCCCGCCAACGTTTGTGGTGTGTGCTGATGAGGTAGGCATGGTAGCCGAGTTCGTTCATGAGTAGGAAGAGTTGTTCGGGGGAGGTGTTGGCCCATGCGAGACAACGGGGGTTAACCTCAGAGAGGATCAGCGGTTTGTCTTTTTGGAGAGTCCAGTTCAGGCCACGAAGTGTGCGAGGTTCGTGGCCTTCGACGTCGATCTTGATGAGGTTGACAGGGCGGCGGTTATGTTCGGGGATGTTATGCAAAAAGTGGTCGCCGATTTGTGTGTGGACGTGTTGTTTGAGCGAAAAGCTTGGTGCAGCAGCGGGGCAGGGTTCAGCGAGTGTGCCGAGGTTGGGTTCTTGGGGTGCGATGGAGAGTGTAGCGGGTTGTTCAAGATGGTCGAGGGCGGTTTCGTGAAGCGCGACGTGTTGAATATTGTTGTGCTTGATTTGAGTGCGGATGCGATTACAGCATTCGGTATTGGGCTCAAAAGCATCGACGTGGCCGGAGGATTCAACAAGTTCGGCCATAAGGAGTGTGTGTTGGCCGGTGTTAGCGCCGATATCGAGGACGTGGTCGCCGGGCTGGATGAAGTGTTTAAGTGTGAGTTGAACACCGATATCGTAAGGGCGGCCATAGAAATAGGTGAACCGGTCTTGCCAGTGTGCGAGATCGAGTTGGATGAGGTAATTGTGTTCGCGAGCGCGAATGTTTTTGGGTTGCCAATTTTGCCAGTAAGCATTTTGTTTTTGACCGCCGACGAAAAGGTTAAACAGGCGATCACAGCCGGGCCATTCAAAACGCGTGAAGGGAAGTATGAATCTGGATAGATGCGGAAAGGGCATGGAAATCGTACCTCCGGGGTATGTTCTTTGGCGCTGTTGAC
Source organism: Poriferisphaera sp. WC338 (assembly GCF_050931845.1). Lineage (GTDB taxonomy): Bacteria > Planctomycetota > Phycisphaerae > Phycisphaerales > Phycisphaeraceae > Poriferisphaera. The sequence goes on along the minus strand of NZ_CP194516.1, from coordinate 3,612,496 downwards.
ATTAGGCCGATAAGAAGGCTGCGGGTTGAGCGTGATGTGCGGAAAATATGTGCGGGTCCTGTGTTATGCATCGGCTTGGCAGGGTCCGAGATTCAGTGATGAATCGCAAAATAATCGAGGGCTGCGTTTGGAGAAGTTTTGTTTAAGTGGGGTAAGGTGCGTGAGCTAAAACAATCTTGTCGTGCGAGATGAAAAGAAGTGGAAAGCGTACCATCAGATGGTGCGATAACTTTTGTTTGTGCGCGGGGTAATAGGCCGATCATGTCTTTGCGCAACCGAGATGTTTTGGTTGGCATGAGTGGTGTTGTGAATGTGAGTGGTCAGATGAAAGAACAAAGGCAGTGCGATGGGTGTAGTGCCTGTTGCGAAGTGCTGCGGATTGATGTGCTTGATAAACCAACGTATCAGAAGTGCGAACATGTGTGCGATGGCGGTGGGTGTGGTGTTTATGGGTCGCGGCCAGTAGCGTGCCAGTCGTTTCGGTGCTTGTGGTTGCTGGGACATTTGGATGAGGGGCAGCGGCCAGACAAGTTGGGCGTGATGCTGACGGTGACGGAGCATCCTCTTACGGGGAAGGCGATTATGTTTACAGAAGTGCATGATGAAGCGATGGTGCGACCCGAGGTTGTGGCCGCGATGCGAGAAGCGGTGGCGCGATTGCCGATCGCGATCATGCGTAAGGGTGAGAATGTACTTGTGCGAAATGAGCAGGAATTGGATGATTTGTTGGGGATGCAGAGTGCGTGTGCGTGAGCGATCGATGCTGCTGGAGGGGTTGTAAGGTTTAATGTTTTGTAGGACGTAGAATCTGTGCGCGGTTTTTGTGATTGTGCTTGAACGCGGCGGTGGGGTTGTCGATATCGGTGTTAGTTACTTGGAAAGAACTGTGCCGATTAGCGAAGGTGGCAAGCCATGCGTCAGCGATCCTGTCATAATTGCGAATACAAAAGCGAATCTGTGTCAGTGACTGGATCGTGTGATGATAAGTGCGGGTGTCCGGTTGAGGTTGGTGCTGAGATTTCGTCGGGGAAAGGTTGCTATTGGGTTAGAGGAATGTTGCGGGATGGTGATCATCCATCTGAGTTGGGTGTGATCATTGGTGAAGCAGAGCATCAACTGGCGGGCCAAGTGCGTGTGTTTGTAGAGGTGGTATCGGGAGCGCTGGTGCGAGCGGATGTGCAGCGGATTTTACGGCGGATGTTGGCAGACGGACCGGTGTTGATCCGTGATGCGCACGGTGATGAATTACTGACAGGGGTTGACGACGCGGACATGCTGCTGACGTCGATGTATATGATGGCAGCGTAGCGGGGTCGGTTTGATTGATGTAAAGAGGCGATGTGTGTGCAAGATGATCCTACGTGTGGAACACGTGGGTTTGTGTATGCGCAATGTTTAAGAAGCGGGTACACCGTAGTACACTTCGATGGGAAGTTTGGGTAAGCGGGCGTTCAGTCTTGCCTTGCATTCATCCATAAATGTATCGGTGACAGGTTCGACGTAAGATTCGGCGGTGCTGCGCGCGACCGAATAAAGCTGAACACCTTTCACGTCACTGCCGTTCTGGATGAGGTCAGTGATGCGATCGATATAAGTATCGAACTCGGCGGTGGGTATGGGTTGTCCCATGACACGCATGAGCATGGTTTGAATGATGACGGGGTAGAGCTTGGCGGTTTGATTGATGTTGTCTAAGACGCGGGAGAGTGGCACACGTGTACGGTTGACGAGTTGGTAGTAAGCCTCGGTGCCGGCATCGAGTTTGGCCCAGATCTCGCCGTTGTGTGCCATCATTTCACCGAGAGCGTCTTGGACAGCGATGCGGGAGAGGACGGTGGCGTTGGTGATGAGGACGATTTTGGTTTGGTCGAAGCAGTGGGATTGTTTCAGTTCGATGACATCACGAACGACGGCGCCGAAGCCAGAGAAAGTGGTGGGTTCACCGTCGCCGGAGAAGGCAATGTCGTTGAGGCGTCGAAGGTTGGCCGGGACATCTTTGAATTTATCAAAGGTCCAGATCTTGCCGGTTTGGACGAGTTGGAGCAGTTCATCGAGTTCAGTGTGGATTTGCTTGATGTCGACATGAATGGTTTCTGGTTCGTTAGAGCGGTCAACGCAGCAATAGATGCAGTCGTAATTGCAGGCCTTGTTGATGTTGAGGTTGATGCCAATGGAGAGTCCGCCGGAGCGCCGGGAGATGACGGGGTAGACATAGGTGAAGGATTCCCAGAGACGCGCGTGATCTTGGTATGCGCGATTGACGACATGGAGAGGGTCTGCGGTTGGATCTTGAGAACTGCTCATAACATCATTGTATCGTGATGGTGAGGTGAGTCCCAAAACTGGCATAGGCTGGCATATGGGGTGGGGCGAGAGTCATGTTTTGATGCGTTAAAAGGTGGGGCCGTCATCGATCTCGACAATGCCATCGGCCGGCATGACTGGGATTTGGGCTGGGCTTGGCTCGGTGGTCATGCCGCCCCAACTCGCTTGGTAGAGTTCGACTTGTTGCATGCGGAGTCGCCAGATGGTGTCGACCATCTGCTGGTCGAGCATGATGTGCATGACGCGGGCTGTGAGCCAGTCGATCATGTTGAGTTGCCGTTTCATACGCCAGTTGTCAGCGTATTCAACTTCGTTTTCGATGATACGGTTGAGTTGATTGTAGAGATATTTGAGATTGTCCTGCTCGGTATTTTGATTGTAGATGATGTCCATGACTTGCTTGCGGGTTTTATTCTCAAGCGATTGGAGATACTTTTTCTTTTGCTTATGGACATACATAGCTTTGGCGACTTGGGCTTGGTTCTGATCAAAAATAGGCACGACCATGGAGCCGGCAGGGCCGAAGGTGTTTTCATTTTGGATAGCACCCTCCCATGCAAAGCCAGCTTGCATGCTGGGAAACAACAGTGTTTTTTGGTATTCCATTGCAAGCTTTGCGGCTTGTACTTCGGTATTGGCGGTCAGAATATCCAAACGATGCTTCATGGCAAAATCGACGTATTTCTGGGGGTCGTCCAGTGATTTGTACATCCAATCGAGCGTGCTGGTGAATTTGACTTGCTGCGCGACGTTGTGGAGTGAGAGCGAAACATCAAGGCGCGTCTCAGCGATTTGCAGTAGATTTTGCATGTTACGAACGACAATACGCTGTTGGGCGGCATCGGCGCGAGCACGTTCGAGCACGAGTTCGCCAATGAGACCGTGGCGGTAACGAACGAACATACGGTCAGCAATCAATTGTTTTTCCTGCTGCATGCGTTCAGCGAGCATGAGCATTTTTTCACGATAAACAGCATGATCGTAAGCCATTTCAGCTTCGGCAGCGGTCTGTACGATGAGCATGGTGACCTGCTGTGCCTTGATATCAGAGAGAGATTCAAAGAGTTTTTTGCGCGCGGGGATTTGCCAAAGATCGGAGATGACGAAGAGGAGCGAGGCGGTGGTATTGCCAACATTGGTTGGAAGGGCAAGGAACCCGGCCAATGGCGGGTTGGTCAATAATTGTGATTGGAGCAAGTCTGAAGCGGCGATGCCGAGTTCTTCAAAGCCGGCTTGAAGTTCGCGGTTGTTAAGGATGGCAATGCTAACCGCTTCTTCGCGGGTGAGACCATCTTCGAGGAGTGTTTCGATTGATTCGTTGATTATGATACGATCTTCATCAGTTTGTTCCCAAATGAGATTGCGCCCGGTGCGCTGTTCGTTGAGTTCAGTGACCTGTTTCCATTGCATCTCAGTGCTTACTTCACAGCCAGCGAGAATAGCGAGGAAAGCAACGGTACCTACCTGAATGATTTTAATAATTGGTAATGGTTGGTGTTTCACTTTGACCTATCCATGAGCTAAGCAATGGTTAGAGGTTGTTGTACTTGTTGCCTTCAAATTTCCATGGTGCAGTGTTACTTCGCGGATCGTATTGAGGATCGCGGGGTTTGACATTGACCCAAGTGAACATGCCTTCAGGAGGCATGATGCCCATGGGTGCGTTAGGCATCATGTTCATGGTGTGGTGTAAGACATGGCAGTGCATACGCCATGTGCCAGGGTTCCATGCGACGAACTCAATGTCACGTGTTTGACCGGGATGAATGGCAACGGTGGCTTCTTTGTACCTTGCGGAGGGCTGTAAGGGACCGCCGGTGGTGCCGACGACTTCAAAGGAGTAGCCGTGAAGATGGATAGGGTGCATTTTAAGGGAGAGGTTGCCAAAGCGGATGCGGACGCGATCGTATTGATTAACCTGGAGCATGGGAAGTTTGGGAAGGGTGAGTCCATTAAAGGTTGCGATCTTCGCTTCCATCTGAACGACGTTTGGTGCTTCATTTCCTGGGATGAAAAACCATTGCTGGAGCATGATGGCAAAGTCACGATCGATTTTGTGTTCGGGCTTACGGGGATGAACAACAAAGTTTCCAGCAAGCCCCATGCCTTCCTGGACCATCATGTTAAAGCCGGTGTGATACATAAGTGTGCCAGATTGATGGAGCGTGAATTGGTATTCGCGTGTTTGGCCAGGGAGGATGGGACGATGTGCGTTCCAAGGGAAATAGCCGGATGCGCCATCTTGAGAGAAGGGGAGCTCAAAACCGTGCCAGTGAATGGAGGTTGGTTGGGGTAGTTCGTTTTTAACGACGATGCGGACAGTGTCGCCTTCGGTGGCTTCGAGTGTGGGGCCGGGACAAGAGCCGTTGAACCCCCAAGCGAGCATGGTTTTTTTGACAGTCGGGCGATAGGAGAACGGGCGGTACGGGCCGGTGCTGTTGAGGAGGGAGTAGGTGTGTTCGGTGAAGCCGTCGGTGATCTCGATCTCAATGGGTTGTGCAATCAGTTTGAAAACTTTGACATCGCCATCCATTTCGTAACCGAGAGGCGGTATACCGGGTGAAATAACACGCCCCATCTGTTTACCCATAAGTGGCGGTGGCGGTGAGTATATTTTGCCTTTTTCAATGCGTGGGAAATGATTACGCTCTGGATCAACGGGCAAGGCGCTTGGAAGCTCGCGGTTGCCGACGGAATAAAGATTATCTAACTCCTGATTCGTGATGTCTACGATGTCTTGGTCGTGGATCAAATCGTTTCTGGATGGCTTGGCTTGACCTACAGCGCGCGCGGCAACGCCTCCGCCGGTAATAGCAGCGGCAGCTGATGCGAAAAACCGCCGTCTAGATATTGGGTGAGGCATTGCGTCTCTCCAAGCCATAATCATTAGCGATGTGGCACGTGACCAATATCGCTAGTAAAACACACCGTGATACTGCTCGGATTTCTTCCCTCTGTATGATCAATGTCGTCGCAGTTGTGGGACGACTTGATCGTTTATGACAGAGATGATCCCTGATCCAATAATTCGTTTGTTATCAAAAGATGGTTTACGAGAGGTGCTGAAAATGAAGGCGTTTTAAGGCTCAATTTTACGGCGCATAATTTTACCGGTGCCGTTACGGGGCAAGGCATCAAGAACTTTGATTTCGCGGGGGACCTTGAATTGTGAAAGTTTTTGGCGACAGAAATTTCGGATGTCTTTTTCATCAAAGGTCATGCCAGGATTCATTTCGACATAGGCGACTGCAACTTCGCCGCGAACATCGTCTTTGCGGCCAATAACTGCAGAAGCAAGAACAGCATCATGTGAGTTAATGACTTCTTCGATTTCACGTGGGAAGACGTTTTCGCCACTGATGATGAGCATTTCTTTTTTGCGGCCAGTGATGTAGAGGAAGCCATCATCATCAATTTTTCCTATGTCACCAGTGCGAAACGTGCGGAGTGGCATGTCTTCACCGGGGATGCGGAGCTGGAAGATGACTTCATGGGTGAGTTTGGGTTGCTTGTAGTAGCCTTGCATGACGATGGGGCCAGCGATGACAAGTTCACCTTCGTGATTAGGTGGCAGGATACGATCTTCGTCGTCGAGGATGAATTGTCTCACGGTTGGCAGTGGAAGCCCGACGGAATGAAGGCGGTTTTGATGGTGTGTGGACCAGTTGGTGGCGGGGGTGGTTTCGGTGAGGCCGAATCCCTCGAAGATTTGCAGGTTAAAGCGGTCGCGGGCTTTTTCATAGACGGCAGTGGGTAGCGGTTCGGCACCGGAGATAGCGTAGCGGAGCGAACTGAAATCTTCTGCTTCAGCACCCTTGACTGAGAAGAGTGCGCCATACATGGAAGGGACACCCATGAAGATGCCGGGGCGGTGTTTGCGCATAAGTTCGATGATTTTTTTCGGCATGAAGCGAGCGGTGTAGATAATTTTTGAACCGATGGCGAGTGGGATGAGTGTGAGAGCGGTGAGACCGAAGGAATGGAACTGAGGCAAGACACCCATGAAGATATCTTTTTCGGTGAGTTGTGCGTGGATGACGGCAGCTTTGACATCGGCAGCAAAGTTACCATGTGAAAGCATAACACCTTTGGGTTTGCCGGAGGTGCCGGAGGTATAGAGGAGTGCGGCGAGATCGTCTTTGTGTTTGAATGGCGGCCAGCGAAACTCAGGAGCACCGGTGAAGTCAAGGTCTTCGAGTTTAAGCAGCTTGACGTTGTCAGGGAATTGATAGTCGTCACCGAGGAAATCAAGCATTGCGCCTGCAGTGATGATGGTGTCGATGTCGGAATCGTTTACGACATATTCGAGTTCTTCAGGGGAGAGGAGATAGTTGAGTGGGACGGCAACGCGATTGGACATCCAGACGCCGAGGAGGGCTGCCGGGAATGCGCCGCTGGTGGGGAGCATGATGCCGACGTTTCGGGCACTGGTCGTTTGATCGAGATGTTGTGCGATAAAGAGAGATCCGCCGAGGAGCTTGCCATAGGTCCATTTTCGTTGATCGTCGATGATGGCGACTTGCTTGGGGTGGCGAATGCCTTGCCAGATGATTTGCCAGAGTAGATTCACACCTCGTCCCTTATTTAAAGCTTGAAAATATCGCACCCATGATATCCGAAATGCTTGCGATTAGCTTGCAAATATCACATGATGCTAAGGCGCTTCCCTGAGTTTTTGAAAAAAGGTTCTGATATCTCATTAAGCTGTTTACAATGAAGCCATTCTGTGTTTATAGCCGAGGAATACGACAGGGATGGACATACCATGAATCAGTGGAAGAAGCATAATAATGTTGTTGTTGCCTGCTTGATGTGGGTTGTGATGGGGATGTGGCTTGCGGGCTGCAATACGCTGAAGTCGCAGCATGAAAATACACCGCTTGCGATGCAGAGCATGCACCAAGCTTATGATCAGGGTCAGTATGAGCGGGCGCACCAGATTGCGACCTCCATCCAAACGGATGATCATAATTACCGTGCGGTGTCGCAATACATTGCAGGTAAGAGCTTGCATCAGCTTAAGAAAACACGGCGAGCGACTGATCATTTGCATACAGCACTGAAGTATTCACGTGACAAGATGTTGACGGCAGATTGTCATGCGGAATTGGGCATTATGTATAGCTCGATCGGACAACAGAAAGAAGCTGCAAAGTACTTCCTGCTAGCAGGGAAGGAATTGAGTGAGCCACAAGATCGAGCTAATGCGTATTTCTTTGCGGCGATCGCGCAGCAGAAGCTTGGCTTTCACAGCCAAGCACGCCGAACTCTTTATCTTGCAAAGGCAGCAGGACCGAATCAGGAATTGCTCACGCGTATCGAAAAACAGCTTGCGGTGAGTGGATACACTTTGCAGATTGGCGCGTATGTGAATCGGAACAATGCACGTGATGTGGCAGATCAGATCCGTTATCGTGCAGCTATGTTGAAGCTGGGCGAGCCGTCGCTTGCGGGGATTGAAGGGCGTGGTGGCCGAACCTTTGTGCGTGTACAGGTGGGTGCATTTTCAACATATGAAGCAGCCAAGCATGCGAAACAGTTACTGAAAGCGCCAGATGCAATCATCGTTCCGCTTGTGCAACGCAAGCAGTAATAACGGCTGAATATTCTGAAAAGATAGGAAGAAGGGATTAGCCGATCACCATGCGGTCGGCTGCGAGCTGCGCAAATTGGTTCAGAACGGCCTGTTGATTTTCATCAATCTGATCGAATGCAAGGCCGTATTGATAACGACGAAAACCTATTTTTTGCACACGTTTCACAATGACAGGGAACATGACTTGGATCTTGTCGTATTGAATCGTCAATTCGAATGATTCGCCTTCTTTGACGCATTTGCCTTTGCGTTCGATACACATTCCTGAAGCTGAGAGATCGATCACTTTACCCATTGAGCACTTGGTGCTTTCGCAACGCAAGCGGCCATGTCGGCGGCGATCATCTTCCTTGTACTCGGGCCGGAATTGTAATGGAGCATTTCTCGCGATTCTCATACAACGGGTATCGAACGGTATGGAGCGAGGATCAATAGGAAAGAATTGAAAAGCTGATATGTCATGTTAAGTCATACGCATTGTATGCTTCAACAATCGTGTGAGATTACCTGATTGTTACAGTCGGCAATCTTTAACATAGCTGCACGTGGTAGCAATCATAGTTTGTATTGGAATTTTGAGAGATCGATTTTTCCTTTGACGATCTTGACACCCTCCGCTTTGAGCATTTTTTCTTTGCGAGCTAATCCGTGTGCGAAGCCGGTGAGTGATCCATCAGAACCGACCACACGATGGCATGGAACTTCTGGTGCGTAGGGGTTGCGGTTCATGGCATTGCCTACAGCGCGGTAGGCACGTGTTCCAAGCTTGGTGGCAAGGTCACCGTAGGTGGCGACTTTGCCTTCGGGGATGCGTGCGGTAAGTGCCCAGATCTTCTGATTAAAATTCATACCTTCACGGATGCGGCCAGCAAGAATTGATTTTTCATACATAAACACCTCACATGGGGTGGATCATGCCAAGGTGATGTTCGGCATGACGCAGATGAAGTTGCAACCAATCGTCATCTGACATTTTACCCAGTAGTGGATGTGCGGGTAGCTTTGGTTCGTGACGAAACCGCTCGACGGCTTTATGGAGCGCTTCCAGCCCCGTTTCGTCGGTGATGTCAGATGTTGGTTCGAGTTTTTTGAGTTTGCCACGCACATTCATGCCGGGCTTGAATCCTTTTTGCAAGATCTTGTCTTTGTTGAATACCGCTCGTATGAGTATGCGGAGGATCATCGGAAAGTGTGGCAACCCATCCATGCACATGACCATCCAAGTAGCAAGATGGTGACAGTTTTGGCCAAGAGACCAGTCTGCACATTTCTGATAATCACCAGATGCTAGGCGATCTGCTTCCTCAAGAATTTGATCAATATTCTGAAAATAGAGTGTTCGTCTTTTTAATGGTATGTCACGATGCGTTTGTGTCTCGCTCATAGGTTCTTCCCACACAACCGAATCCAGTTGGATGTTGATAGTAAGTGTTTACATTACTCGACAATTTGGACATTGCCAAGGTGGAGTTCACCGTGACGGCAGTGGAACGTGATCCATTCTTGGCGGGTAAATTTCTCAAAGATGGGATGTGGAAAGTAGGTGTTAGCACGATTGAAGGTGTCGATCGCGTTGCGGAGGTCATCTAATGCTTGTTCTGTGGAGATGTTGGGATCGGGGATAAAGTCGGTGAACTTGCCGGGGATTGTAAAGCCGCTTGGGATGCCGTCCTTGAACATTTTATTTTTACGCAGCTTTGCAAGCTTACGGATCAGAAAGGGCGCTTTAAGAGCCGGTCCTTTGGCGCTCATGCGGATGGTGATGGCGAGATGTTTGATATTTTGGGCGAGTGACCAGTCCTTGAGCGCTTCAACACGGCTGCCGGCGCATTGTTCTGCATAGGCAAGGATTTCATCAAGACTGTTAAAGCGGATGGCGTTTGCGATGGGCATGGAGCATTCCTTGTGGCTGTACAGATAGCACTGTCGCTTGTGTGGTCAAAGGCCCAATCTACGAGATCCAAAGATTATTTCAATTGTTTTTGTATTACGTGATTCACGTAAAAACGCCCGGTTTTACCGGGGCATTGATGGTGATTGATCTTGTGTGACGATGGGATTAAGCCGCACGACCGGGCTTACGTTTTTCGGCAAGTCGTTTTTTGATACGTTGAATGCCACGGAGGATGTCGGCTGCTGTTTTGAAATTGGATTTATCCGGGTGTTTGGGTCGCAGGATCGCCGCGGTCAAGGCACTAAGCGCATTTGCTTGATCGCTGTTGGGATCGAATGAGACCAGGTGCCCGAATTCGGGATTGATGTTTGGCTTGTTGATTTGCACAGCGAGGTAGTAGGAATCGACAGCCTTATCGACCTTTTGATAGGCCGCAGTCATTTCTTCATTGGTCACATGGCCGCGATCAATCATGCGGCCAAGCATCCGTTGGATTTGGCTGGTACGCATCATTTCGCCGTAGAGACTTGTGAGCATAGGTGATTCTTTAAGTTTCTCACCGATGCGGACTGCGGAACCAAAGTCGACAAAGCCGACACCGTCTTTGGTGATGACAAAGTTATCCAGCCGCAGATCGAGGTGAATGATCTTGGCGTGGTCATGCAGGGCGGTGAGGAGTTCGGCACTTTGCTCTGCGAAAGTAAGTTGTGACATGGGTTGGTTGCCGGTGCGCATCCAGTTCATATGAAGCGTTTTGATGAAGCCTCGCTCATCTTTTTCTGCGCCGAGTAATCTTGGAACGCGGCTGCGATATTGTTCCGGCAGGTCACGCTCAAGGATTTTCAGGAAAGCGACTTCACGTGTCAGGAACGTTGGGAAGACCTGTTCAACGAATTTTTTGGCACGTGCTTCGATGTCTTCTTGTGATGCATCCGGGAAGCGAGCTTTGAGGCGGAAGACAATGTTGTCGAAGCTGGGGACATATTTGGTGACGACATATCCGTGCTCAGCATTGGGCGCGGGTGTGAGTTGGACGCAATAGGTGAAACGATCTGTGATCTCGCCGGGGAGGATAAGATGGATTTTACGTGCGGTGAAGTAGTAGCCGTGCGTGGTGATGCCGGGGATGCGCATACCGAAGACGGTGGTACTGATTTTGGTGGGAGGCTGCTCGATGAGGAAGCCGTTTTGGTTGTCATACATTTCAGCGAGGCGTCGAACTTTTTGTTCACTGAAACCGACATAGCAGAAGAGGCCTCCCCAGCGGAGACGGTCAAACATTTTGTCAGGAAAGCGCGGGAGCCCCGACCCAGCAAAGAGGAAGTCGTATCTATCTTTGCCAGTGAGTTCGTCAGTTTGATGTTCGTCGAAGTGTGTGATGGTTTGCGCATCAAGAATTTTGTCACGCATGACTTTGATCAGACGGTCGCGTTCCTGGTGTCTTGGTGCAAGATCGGAGTTTGCGATTCTGTTGTTGCTGCCGTTTTGAAACATAGACCGGTAAACCTTCCTCGGCAGCTCAGATAGTCTCACCCTCATCGTGCTTGCTCCCCTCTGCGGCCCATACGCATGGTTTCCGTGGTGGTAAAAGGCGCGCACGAACGCTGCTCATCTTTCGAAGTACAGGTTTTATCGGCAGCATGATGGATCAAAACAAGCTTTCAATTTACTAAATCATCAGTTGGTGGGAGCTATCTAGAGGGAGATATTCTAACGGGCATTGCCGCAACATGTTGAAGCAATGTCGTGGGTCTTGCTGTGTTTTTTATGTCCTATAAACACGTGCGGCAGGATTGTCTGCTAGAGATGTGTTGCGTGGAGATTGGTTTATGGGGCAGGGTCGCCAAGGAAACCGCGAGCAACTTTCCAGACGTCGCCTGCACCCATGGTGACGAGCAAATCGCCGGGGCGGGTGATCAGTTCGAGCTGTTCGATGATGGCATCGAAGGGGTAAAGGTGCATGGCTTGCACATTCTTTTGCCGCAGGCGGTCAACCAGATCGGCGCTGGTAACCGCGTGACGTTCAGCTTCGGAATCACGAACAAAATAGATATGTGGCACGATGACAACGTCGGCGTCGCTGAAGCTGGTGGCGAACTGCTCCATGAGGAAGCGTGTGCGTGAATGCTGATGGGGTTGGAAGACGCAGATAAGCCTTTTGGGTTGGTAGTGATGTTTGAGGGCGCGGAGAGTGGTTTCGACTTCGGTGGGGTGGTGGCCGTAGTCGTCGATGACAGTGATGCTATAGTCGGACTGTTTGTCGCCCGCATCACGATGAGTGAGATAGTCTTTCACGCCGAGCAGTTGCATGCGACGATCAAGTCCGCGGAAGGATTCAATCGCGGCGGCGATTTGTTTCCAGTCGGCACCAAGGCGGTGTGCGGTGATGGCGGCGGCGGCGGCGTTGTAGGCCATGTGAACGCCGGGGAGCGGGACGCGCCACTGGCAAACCTTTTCGCCGTTGTGATCGAGATGTGCGCGCCCTTTATTGAGGCGTACTTGCCAATCAGCTTCGGGGGAGTAGCCAATGGTTTCAACAGGGCAACTTAGGCCGGCGGTGATTTCGAGGCGACAACCCATGTCGTGATTGATCAAGAGTGTGCCGCTTTCAGGAACTTTCTTGGCGAAGACACTGAACGCTTCGACGATCTCGTCTAACCCCGAGTACATGTCGAGATGATCGGCTTCGACGTTAAGGATGATCGCGTGTGTGGGGTGGAAGTTGTGAAAGGAACGATCATACTCGCATGCTTCGGCAAGGAGGAAGTGGTTGGGGGAATCATCGGCACAGACGCGGGACCCGCCGCCGATTTGCTCGCAATTAGCACCGACGATGAAGGATGGATCGAGGTCACACTGGATCATGATGTGTGCGAGGAAGGAGGTAGTGGAAGATTTGCCGTGTGTGCCTGCGATAGTGATGGCGGTGCGCCCAAGCATGAGTTGGCCGAGCATTTTGGCGTACTTCACGACGGGGACAGCGCGCTTGCGAGCAGCGCAGACTTCGGGATGATCATCCTTGATAGCAGCAGAGATGATCATGGCGTCGCAAGTTTCGGGGAGTGACGCTTCGGCTTGTTGGTCGGCGATGGGGATGCCAAGGTCAGTGAGTTCTTGAACCGTTTTGGATTGGCCGAGGTCACTACCGCTGCAATGAGCGCCGAATTGGTGGCACATGCGCGCGAGGCCGGACATACCGCAACCGCCGATGCCGACAAAATGCAGGTGTTTACCAGACAATGCGATACGACCAGATGGATCGACGCCGAGGATATCGCGATTTTCACCTTCAACCTTCTGTTTAAGATCACTCATGGATGAGATTGTAGCTGCTGGAGGGTGCGGCGCACAACGGGTGTTGCCGGTTGGGGGTAAGGCAGATTACCGCCACAGATTAGAAACGTGTCTGCCATAAAAATTGTCCCGTTCCCGTGCTTCGGCTGGTGTGATCTTGCTAAAAGCTTGATCTTCATCGTTGCGGTTTCGTGATTCAGTTGTCTTGATGAAGAGCATTTCATGAAGGAAGGGATTGGCGAGGTTGGCGTATAGGAATGTGTGGTGTTCTCGCTTGGATTCGAGGCTTTTGACCTCATTGAAAAGCATGAAGGATGACTGACGGAAACGGATGGTGGTACGGGGTGTGATGTTAGGATCATATCGTTCGCTGAGCATCCAGATGGGGCTGATCAGTGAGCGATTCCGGTTTGCGGTACGGTTTATATCGCGGGAGACATATTGTTCAATTGCCTTGCGGAGAACTTCGTCGGTTTGCCATTGCTTTCGATAGATTTTCATGGCTTGTGTGAGACGAAGGTCAACATAGGCGTCACGTCCCATCCAGCGGTTGTACGATTCGACATCTAGTTCGCTGCCGCTGAGGCATAGCGCTTCGGCTGCGGCACGGATAGTAATTTCCTGAATACGGTTGAGTCGATCTTTGCTTCTGGGGAGAGGATCAACTGTGTGGATGGAGGGGTAGAGGTAATTGATGTTGCCGGTGGCAGGCCAGTATTTTTCGATGATGCGTTTGGCGAGCATCGTGCTGTTCTGTTGATCGCCAAGCATGGCGAGGGCACGTGCGATGGTTGCGAGGACAAGCGGGTTATCTTCAATCGTGATACGTTCTTTGAGTGAGGCGATGAATTTTTTGTTCTGGCTGATACCGATGGCGGTAACGCATGCGGCGCGGAGGTTGTAGGGTTCGTTGTGATCACGGATGACTTCGAGAAGTTCATTAGTAATGCGGATTTTATCGCGGGCGCTGTGCCGAATGTTTTCGCTGCCAGATTCGATGCGGCGGAGGTAGATGCCAAGCGCAAGGGCGGCAAATCCACGGTTAGGATCATGCGCCATTACCTTGCGTGTGCTAAGTGAGAGACCCGCATCGAGGTCGAGGATGGTTTGTAGCAGTTCGGCATCTTCACTGCTGCCGATTTTCCCGAGTGTGATCAGGAGGAAGCGGCGATCATATCCTGCCGAGGTGAAGTGGTCGATACTGTCAAAGCCGTAGACCCATAGCAGATCGCCACCGATATATTGGCGACTTTTGGTAGGGCGGGAGCCAACAAAACTTTGGCCAGTACGAACACGATCTGATCGCCCGCCAAACCCTTGGTATGGAAGCAGGTTGCTGCGTCTTTGATAGAGGTCGCGGAGTTTTGTACGGAGGGTGTCTGTGCGGTTGGGATTGTCTTTGCGATTTTCGAGGCCGATGGCAGCAGAGGTTTTAAGCGAGAGGCGCATGCTGTTGAGTTTGTTTTCTGCCGTTCGGTTGCGAGGGATGGCGTTACGTGCAGCATAAACCAGATCATTCAGTTTCTTGATCGTGGGGATTTTGAATTTTGATGTATCGTTGCCGCGAACAAGATTAAGAAGAACTTGCCGTTCGCTTTTTATGCCAAGGTCGGCATAGCTTACGATGGCATCATTGACGACGTAAGGGTCGCTACTATTGCTGAGGAGTTTGAGCGTGATATTTTTCGATTGAGGATTAGCGACAAGACGTGCGAACCATGCGGCTGCCTGGTGGACTACGGGCGAATTGTCTTTCAGGAAGTTGATAGCGAAAGCGATGTCTTGTTTATTGGGTTTCTCAAGAAGTGTGATCGCCATGATCTGTGCAGCTTTATCTGAAGCAGTCAATTCAAATTCTTTGGTGTGTTCGATCAGCCGGGGAGAACGATTCATGAGGCCGAGCGCGAGATAGGCATTACGGCGGACGTTGGGAGCCAAGTATTCGGTGAGTTGTTCGAGGCGATCGATGGCAGATGTAAGGTTAATGCGTCCTGCGGCAAGTGCAGCTTCGGCGATGATGTGTGGTGATTCATGATGAAGCAGTTTTGAAATGAGCTTGCCCGCTTCCTTGCGCTGGGTTTGCCATGAGGCGTCGTATTCGACGGACTCAGGGAGCTGGAGGTAGTCGATGGCGTTGGCTTCCCACCAATGATGCCATGAGACGTAGTCATTGGCCCACTTTTCTTGGTTGGGCGTGAGGATTTCGTGGCCAACGCGGGTTTCGGGATTGTTGTTTTTGCTGAGGCTGGTGTCTATTTGGATTTGCGCATTGGTAGTGGCGGCACCAAGGGTACATACGAACAAGACACAAACATGGAAAAGGACGGTTGCTTGCTTCTGCATGATGTTTTCCTTGTTGCCTAGAAGTTGCATTCAGAATGAGGCAGGGTGTGTTTGAAAACACATGTTGGGCAATATCTATTCAACCTTATGACGGACATAAAGTAAATAAGTTTCACACGAAAGTGAAAATATGACGGATCAGGTACGGAATGTATGTTGGCAATGGGACTTACGAGCGCCAAACTCACATGAAGTGTGTACCATAGCTGTCATGAGCGAGACACTTGGATCTTTCTGTTTGGTACTGCACGGCCACCTTCCTTATGTTCTGCGTCACGGCACATGGCCGCATGGCGAGGACTGGCTATACGAAGCAGCGGCGGAAACGTATCTTCCGATTCTGGCGATGCTGGACGAGTGCGTGTATTTCAAGGCGGTGCCCAAGATCACGATGGGTTTGACACCGGTGTTGTTGGAGCAGCTCAATCATGAAGTCTTCAAGACGGGGTTCATCCATTATCTGGAGGACCGCATTGAGCGAGCACGGAAGGATCAGGTTGAGTTTAAAGAGGTAGATAATGGCCATATGAAATATTTGGCCGAGCGATGGGAAGCGTTTTACAAGAAATTGCTCGAGCAGTTTGAATCTTATGATCGCGATATTCCTGCGGCGTTTGCTGAGCGCGCTAAGAAAGGATATTGCGAAATCTTAACCAGTAATGCGACACATGCGTACATGCCGCTGCTTTATGAAGATGCGTCGATCCGTGCACAGATCCGTGCGGGCGTTGCGTCGAGTGAGCGAATCTTGGGCTTTAAGCCAACGGGGATGTGGTTGCCGGAGTGCGCGTATCGTCCGAGTGGCGATTGGAATCCACCAATTGGCTGGGGTCGTAAGCAAGGTCGCATTGGGGTCGAACATCTCGTTGCGGATGAAGGAGTGGATCACTTTTTTGTTGAGTCGCACTTGATTGAGGGTTCGCGGTCGGAACAGGTTTACAACGATGGCAAGTGGTGGAAGGTGGATTGGGATGAAGCGAGAAAGTATCCGAATCGCGGGTGGCGAAGTGTGAACGAGCCGCATGGCGTGAACTCGGATGGAACGGGCTTAGCTGCCGCAGCAGCGTTTGCACGTGATCAAGCGGTTTGTGAGCAGGTTTGGTCCGGCGCGATCGGGTATCCAGCTGATGGGGTGTATTTAGAATTCCATAAAGCATGGTCGCCGAAGCGTGGATTACGATACTGGAAGATCACCGGTAATAAGGTCGACCTTGGCGACAAACATTTATATGTGCCGGACGATGTGCCTGGCAAGATGCATGAGCACGTATCGCATTTTGTGAATACGATCAAAGATCGCTTGCGGAAGTACCGTGACGAGGTTGGGCGCCCGGGTGTGGTGGTTACGAGTTTTGATGCGGAGTTATTTGGTCATTGGTGGTTTGAGGGGCCGCAGTTCTTGCGGGATGTCATGTTGTCGCTCAACTCTGATCCTGAAGTGACGGTGTGTACGACGCGAGAATATCTGGACACGCACATGGTGGATAAAGTGGTCGCTTTGCCGGAAGGATCATGGGGCGAAGAAGGCGATCATCGTGTGTGGACCAATGACCAGGTGAACTGGATGTGGGACATCGAGTATCGTTGTGAGAGCACATTTGGGAAGTTGACTGGTGAATTGGACTGGCGGAAAAACGAACAAGTGAAAGAATTGCTTGAGAAGGCTGGGCGGGAGTTATTGTTGTTGCAGGCATCGGATTGGCCATTTGTAATTCGTCGTGGCCAAGCGGTTGATTATGGGATCAAGCGATTCATGCAGCATGTGAGTCGATTTGAGGTTCTGACCGCTTTGGCTGAAAAGGTTGCTGAAAATAGCGAGTATCTCGGGCAGCTGAATGAGGTGGAGCGGTTTGAGGTACAGGATGCGGATATTCATGACGTGATCTTTCCGGAGATCGATCTGAATTGGTGGAATATGTAGATGTGGCAGTGCGGTTAAACGGTAAGTTCAACGTTGATTAGCGTTTGCGGGCATTTTTTCCAAGATTGTTGGCAGATGTGTGTTGAATTTGTGGTGGTGAGCAGCCGATAGATAGATGTAAGACCGCTTAGGTACTTAAAATGATGAGGGTGGGCGGATCGATGCAGACAAGCCGGCGGAGGCTTGGATCTGTACGAGGGAGGTGATGTTCTGAGGGGGCCATTTGGGGTGGGTAGCGAGCAAAACATGAAGATCCTAGTTGCAACATCTAACCCGCATAAGCTCGAAGAGATCCGCGCGATCATGGTGGACGCTGAAGCTGAGATTATCAGCTTGAATGATCTTGCGCTTGAATTTCCTGAGCCGGTGGAAGATCAAGACACGTTCGAAGGCAATGCGGTCCTGAAAGCGAAGTACTATGCAGAGCGTACGCAGATGTTATGCATGGCAGATGATTCGGGATTAGAAGTGGATATTTTGAATGGCGAGCCGGGCGTTCTGTCAGCTCGGTATTCCGGCAAGGTCGGTCCGCGGAAGATTGTTGATTGGGCAAACAACAAGCTGCTTTTACAGAAAATGAAAGGTATGGCACCAAGCAAACGAACGGGCAGATTTGTCTGTGCGATGGCGCTCTGCGATCCGAAGAAAGATAAGCCACTCGTTGAGGTGCGTGGGACGATTGAAGGTCGTATCTTAACGTTGGATGAATGTGATGATGTGGTGCGTCCGGAAAAGGGTAAGGGCGACAACGGGTTTGGCTATGATCCGATTTTCTTTGTGCCGGGGCTTGGCATGACGACGGCGGAGCTAACGGCCGATCAAAAGAACCGTGTGAGCCACCGCGGTGCGGCTGCGCGTGAAATGGCGCGGCAACTAGTCTTGATTCAGAAAACACAAATGGGCGAGAAAAAATAGACTGCGTATTTGTGTGGAGGAGATGATTTAAGCAATAGACTTGTATGCAGCGTGCGAGAGCACGCTGTTTTTGTGTGCGCAAACTTTGTGGGTTGGTATGATTGTGGCTGAAATTTATGATAACGCCATTTTCGGGAAGGTGATGCAGATGGAAGAGTCAGAGACATATGAGTTGGGCGAGGTACTGGTAGTTGAAGAGCCGAAGTTGGCGGTGACACCTCGTGATATGAGTTGTCCATTGTGCGGCCGATCGGATAAGAAGATGGAGCGGGGGAAGCCGTTGTATGGGACAAAAGTTTGCAGGAAGTGTTATTACGGTTTCGCGAATCGGCGGCAGATTGCTTATGTGGTAGATATGCTTTTGTTATATATGTTGCTGATGGTTTTGTTTTTTGCGATTGGTTTATTAATGGCGATTCTATCACCTGCCAATACCTCTGCGGATGAGGGGGTTTGGTTTATATTGGTTTTGTTGGGGGCGGGGATTGGAAGCTTGATTCTTTTTACTTTTAAGGACGGATTTCGTGGATACTCATTGGGAAAGTTAATCTTTGGTGTGCGAGTGATTGAGAAGCAGACGGGTGAGCCGATTGGTTTTGGCAAAAGTTTTCGGCGAAATATTCGAGTTGAAGTGATTGGGACATTATTGAAACTGATTCCGTTTGCAGGTGGGATTGCGTCACTTGTTTTCTATTTTGTGATTGGTTCGAAGCTGTGCGAAGGGCCTCGAATGGGAGATGATTCTGCTGGGACAAAAGTCATCTGGAACCGACACAAAAATAAGCATGTGTTTGTAGATACGACGTTCTGTGAAAAATGTGGGTATGACTTGCGGGTGACAAGCCGAGATGAATGTCCGGAATGTGGCGAGGGAATCAGTGCGAGGAAGCGGCAGGTCATTCGTGAATTGTATGGAGAGATGGGGGCTGAGATGTGAGTAATGATCGCATTGTGATGGCTGAAAAGGGGAAGTGTTGCCCGTTGTGTAAACGGAGTGGGGCACGTGTGGAGTGGAAGAAGTTATATGGTTTTGATGTATGCAAGATTTGCAGATGGAACACAGCGTGGGCGAGATGTGTTGCGTTTTCGGTGGAGTGGATTGCATTTGTTGCGATTCTTATGATGGTCCAGCAAAAAAGTATCGTTTTGTCTGAGTCATACTTGGAATCGATCGATATGGGTGCGTTTGGAGGTGAGGTCGTGGTGTTGCTGGCTATTTCGGCGGTTGTTTTGATTGTAGGGCATATTTTGTTTGCGCTGAAGGATGGTTTTGAAGGGTACTCGCCAATGAAAAAGGTGTTGGGGTTAAGGGTGGTGGATGTGAAGACGGGTCAGGGGATTGGTTTGATGCAGAGTTTTAAGCGGAATTTCGGTGTGGCGTTCATTGGCGCAATATGTTTGCTGGGTGTTGTTTGCTTGATGCTTGGGCCGGTGTTGTTGTTGATTGCATGGGGGATGGTTGCGGGGCAGCTTCGGGGTGGATTTCGACTGGGAGATAAATGGGCGGGGACGAAAGTGGTTAGTATGAAGCACGTGGATAGAGTGCCGTATTTGGGTGTGCCGATCTGTGATGTATGTGGGTATGACTTGCGGGCAACGAGTCGTGATGAATGTCCGGAATGCGGGGAGGCAATCAGTGAACAGAAACAAAAAGTAATTGAACAGGTGTCCGGTGAGATGGGTGCTGAGATTTGAGTAATGATCCTATTGTGATGGCTGAAAAGGGGAAGTGGTACCCGTTGTGTAAACGGAACGGGGTGCGTGTGGAGTGGATTGCGTTTGTCGGGGTTCTTTTTGATTTGTGTGTTTGGTTATTTGTTTGTCGCTTTCGTAGCGATCATGCGGCATGTCTATATTGAGGTGAGGACGGTTGGGACGGCAGTGTGGGCATATGGTTCGGGATTGATATTGCTGCTCTGTGTGGTTGGGGTTGTGCGGGGGCATTGGGTGACGTCGAGTTTGGCGATGGTGTTGCCTTCGGTTGTGGTGTTATTGTTGAGGCCGTGAGCAGTTTTATTTGTGGGCGAGATCGAGGCTTGTCCTAGATATGTTTATTTCTTTGCGGTGTGAGTATTTTGCATCGAGGCGATATCACGGCCAGCTACATTTGCGTGATTCGCAGACGGTGATTGAGGAAGAGATTATTGCGAAGTAGTTTGAAGATGAGATGCGGTATAAGCGTTGAGGTGTTGGGGTTAGTTTGAGGCGAGTTGGGTAGGAAGAAGGTGAGATTTGGGTATGGATTGGTGTTGAATGTGGATGCTGAGGTTGTAGTGGAAGATGGCGAGGGAGATGAGGGCGGTGAGTGCGAAGGTGATGCTTGCGAAGAAGAAGATGGGGCGGATGTATGTGATGGTGACGAGGGAGGAATCGAAGAGGAGGAAATTGTTGGTGTGGTAGGCGGCAGTGGTGATGAAGGCGGTGAGGTGGCAGGCGGGGAGGAAGCAGACGGCGAGGATGGTGAGGAGGTGTGCGATGTGGCGAAGGGATTGGGTGTGAGTGAGTTTGCGTTGAATGCTGTAGTAGGGGAGGGTGAGTGAGGCGATGTAACGGATGGAGATGATGAGTGTGATGTAGAAGAGTGACTCGTTGGTGAGGCGGAGGAGGGAGGTGCAGGTGAAGATGAGGAGGGTGCTGTTGTGATGGGTGTAGAGGTAGGTAGCGAGTGAGAAGGGGAAGGCGAAGAGGATGAAATTGCGGAAGGTTGCGAGGCGTTGTGGGTAGTGGGGTTGGTGGGGATGGTTGTGGATGAGAAGGAGTGCGGCGGAGAGGAAGGCGAGTTGGAGGATGAGGTGTATGGTTGGTGTGATATGGTAGAAGTGGATGAGTGATGGGGGGAGTTTGTTGACATGTGTTGGTGTGATGATGTTTAGCCAATGCGTGCTGAGGCAGTTGGGGGCGAAGATGGGCGAGATGGTGAGCGAGAGGAAGTAGCGGGTTGCTTCGAAGAGGATGAGGAGGATGATGGTGGTGATGAGAAGGGTGATGGAACGCCGGAAGGCGCGGAGGTGGTGTGGTGGTGCGAGGAGTAGGTGTTGATGTTGTAGGGTGAGTGAGATGGGCTGGCCACATTCGGGGCAGTCGAAGATGGGGAAGAGTGTGCGTAGGTTGTAATCGCACTTTGAGCAGTGGATGTTGTGAGGGATCGGTTGATCGTAGGGGAGCCGGCCGGAATGAGATAGGTTGTTGTACATTTATAATAATGACGTAACTTGAGAGGCGGTGTTTCAGCGTATGTGTGAATAATACAATTTTTTTTGTGATGTGGTGGGGAATTGGTGTGTAGCTGAGGGTGTCGAGGTGTGCGAGAGGTGTTGAGGTTGGTGGATGAGTTAGGTGAGATTTGCAGTGTGATGACGCGTGTGGTGAACGAGATGAACCCGCGACGTGATGTGTATTGAATTGATGCGATATTGATGGTTAGAAAAGGTTGTTGGAGAAAGAGAAAACCCCGCAGCATGGAAGCTGTGGGGTTTGTTTGGGTAGGGTGGTCTAATTGTTGATTAGATTAGCAGACGCCAGCGGATCCAGTTTGGATTGGTTCGCTGATGTATTCGCGTGGGTCGGTGACTTTGCCGGTGAGTGCAGATGCAGCGGCGGTGAGTGGTGAGGCGAGGTAGACGCCTGCTTCCTTGTGACCCATGCGGCCAGGGAAGTTACGATTGGTTGTTGAAATACAGTTGAGTGGTTCGTTGAGTCGGCCGAAGGTGTCTTGTGGTCCACCGAGGCATGCAGCACATGAAGCGGCGCCGATGTTGCAGCCAGCGTCTTCGAGTGTCTGGTAGATGTTCTTTTGGCCATCTTTAACAGGCTCGCCATCGAGGCCGAGGCGAAGCATGTCGGAGTGAACTTCGGTTGAACCTGGGACAACGAAGGTCGGAATCTTGACCTGGTTGCCTGAGAGGATGTTGGCAGCCATGATCATGTCGGTAATCTTGCCGCCGGTACAAGAACCGATGTATGCACGGTCTAACTTCTGGTTAGACAGTTCGCGAGCGGTCTTGGTGTTGTCTGGTGAGTGTGGTGCTGCGACGAGTGGCTCGAAGTCAGCGAGGTCCCATGTGTACTCAAAGTCGTACTCTGCGCCTTCGTCTTCAGTGTAGACGGTCCAATCAGGACGGTTAGAACGTGCACGAACATATTGAAGTGTCTTTTCATCAACGTCGCAGATGCCGTTCTTGCCACCAGCTTCGATAGCCATGTTGGTAAGAGTCATGCGATCTTCAAGTGTAAGTGAAGTAATGCCTGAGCCTGTGAAGTACATGGCTTTGTATGTCGCACCGGAGAAGCCGATCTTGCCGATGACAGCGAGGATGAGATCTTTAGCGGTGAGGTAGGCTGGGATCTCACCGTTGAAGACGAACTTCATGGTCGGTGGAACTTTGAGCCAAGTCTTGCCTGTGCCCATGGTGAATGCAGCATCGGTGTTGCCGACACCTGTTGCGAACTGGCCGAAGGCGCCGGCGGTGCATGTGTGTGAGTCGGTGCCGAGAAGAATTTCGCCCGGACGGCAGTGCCCTTCTTCGGGGAGCGCTTTGTGGCAGACACCTTTATAGTTGGTGTTGTTGGGGTCGCGGTAAGGCGAGGGGAAGCCGGACCCGAGCTCGGTGTTGACGAAGTCGGGGTCGTAGTAGTATTTGATGTTTTGCTCAGCGACGAAATCGCGGAGGGTTTGGATGTTGCGGTGACACTTGTCGTCTGCGGTGAAGATGTAGTGGTCGGGGATGATGGGGATGCGCGAGTTGTCCCAGACCTTGGCGTCCTGGCCGAATTCTTTTTTGAAGATGCCGATGGTGCCGGGGCCACAGACGTCGTGTGTCATGAGGATATCGACGTTGACCCAGACGTTTTCGCCGGGGGTGACTTCATCGCGGCCAGCGTGGGCGGCGAGTATTTTTTCGGTCATGGTCATGGGGCGTGGCATGGGATAGATCCTTTGGTGTGGCGAGAGGGATCGCCTAACTTATGTTCAGTCAAGGGCTTGCGATTTTGGCGGGGTGTGGGGTTGGGGTTCGCCGATTGAGGCGGGTGTGTCTTGAATGGAGTATTTTAGCGGAGAAACGGGGTGGGGGCGACCCCCGGAAGTGCCCACCTGAAAGTATGCCCGGAAGTAGGTGGCCAGTTGCCAGGGAGAAATGGATTTGCGGGATTGTTGAAATTGATTGTGGTGGGGCTGCATGTGACATAGGTATATTGGTGCGAGGGAATGATCCGGAGGCATGTGATGGGTGAAGTCAACAAGGACAAAGAAGCGTGGCGGATTGGTGAGTGGGGTTTGACTTGGCTAAGCGTTTGTTGGTGCGCGACGAAGATGATGATGGCGGGGATGATGAGCGTGATGGTGGTTTGCTATGTAGCCATGATTCGCTTGAGCGATCGGGATGATGTGATTGGTGAGCTTGTTGGGCGCGACCGGTGGCTGTTGATGATGATGTTGCTTCCGATGATTGGGGGTGGCGTAGCAGTGCTGTGGTACCACCAAATGTTTACAGCTAAAAAGTTGGTGAAGATACGAAAAGACACACATGATGCTTTATGGTGGGGGATTGTGATTGTGTGGGGGATTGGTGCTGCCGAAACGACTTATGTGATACGTAATGACGGGTTGGCACGTATGGATTTGATCTACGTGCTGTTTGCGTGCATTTTTTGTGGCGTCACGATGGGTGTGTTGATCTTGCTTTTATGGTTGGACTTTACACGTCCACGTGAGGGTTTTTGTTCAAATTGTGAGTTTGATTTACAAGGAACGATTGCAGCGGAGCGGAATGAATGTCCAGAGTGTGGGGAGGCGATTGGCAGGGAGGATCATCCTGCGGCATCATCGATCGATTAAGTGAAGCACGATTGCGGGCGGTGAACATAAAACAGAAGAATTGTTGCGATGAATGACGGATGGCGTCTTTTTATGATTGCGCGCGGATTGTGTGCACACAATAAAACGGAATATAGAAATCCATTTTCTGTGAATCATGTCTAAGCGCAGGTTAGAAGGCTGGTAAAAATGGGATGTTTTAATGATTTTGCAGGTGTGGTAAGAAATGGGGGTTAAGTCTTGATGTGTGCGGGTCGATGTGAAAGTAGGCAAGCTGGAGAAGCGGCTTGTCTGAAGGTTTTTTGGCATATGAACGGTGCACGGTGACGCAGCGGCAGGAGAAAGATGGCCGCGCTGATGCAAGGGCAACACGTTACAACGCACGGCATGTAAGTGAGCATGGTCATGAGTGTGAACAACACATCGGAACTGAAAGCGAAACAGGTTTTTACCACGGGCGAAGCGGCAGAGATCTGCAAAGTTTCGCAGCAGACAATCATCCGCTGTTTTGATAGTGGACGGTTGAATGGATTTCGCGTGCCGGGCAGTCGGTTTCGACGTATCCCGCGCGACGAGCTGATTCGTTTTATGCAAGAGAACGGCATCCCGTTAGAAACACTTGGCGAGGAAAAAGGCGATGCGCGTCGGAAGCTATTGGTGGTGGATGACGATAGCGAGATCGTTGAGCTGTTTGTGGATCTGCTGACACGCAATGAAAACTATGAAGTCAAGACTGCGAGTACGGGTTATGATGCAGGTCTGATTACAGAGCAATTTAAGCCTGATTTAATGATTTTGGATTATATGCTGCCTGACATTAATGGGAATGTCGTTTGTGAGACGGTGCGTAAGAATCCTGATTTGGTGAACATGAAGATCATCATTGTGTCGGGCGTGGTGAATCAGGATGAGGTGCATCAACTGCTTGCGGCGGGTGCGGACGAGTTCATCAAGAAGCCGTTCAATATTGAGCGGTTGCAAGAACGAATTGACACGCTACTTGCGGCGTGATCGAGGGAAGAGGACGCGAGGGAACCATCTTCCGCGTATGGCGGAGGAGGAAGATAGAGAGGCCGCTACCACTGAGGATTTCAGAACTTGAAACTTCAGTGCGTTGCGGCTTTTCGCACTGACCTAAGTGCTGATTAGAAGTGCTGGGATGGTGAGGAGAGGAAGAGAGAGCTGGTTGATAGGCCGAGCTGTTTGGGCGTGTCAAGAAAGTAACCAGTGAATGAGGGGAGTGCGCCGGTGAGATGTGATGCTGAGGGGCATGATGTTGAGCAGGCCACCGATGATGTATGAGCAGTAATGAAATCAGCAAATCGCGCCGAATGGAATTGATCCTACGGCAGATTGAATCGTTACCGACGTTGCCAGTGATCGCAACGCGGCTACTTGCCCTTACGGCGAGCGATGACTCCCAGGCTCGCGAAGTGATTGAGCTTGTAAGCGCTGACCCTGCATTAACATCCAAGGTTTTATCGCTGTGTCGTAGCGCGGATAAAGGTATCCGTGAGGAAGTGGTGACGGTGGACAAAGCGGTTGTGTTGCTCGGGTTCAATGCGATTCGGAATGCGGTGCTGTCGATCAAAGTTTTTGAGATGTTTGATGGGAAGGATCAGAGCAAACCGTCGGATAATCCGGAAGGTTTGGCGGCGTATGGCGGATTTGATCATGCAGGTTTCTGGATGCATAGCTTGGCGGTGGGTGTGCTGGCGGAGGGGATTGTGAAAGAAACGGGCGCTGGCACGGGACTGAACGCGGATGAGGCGTTTGTTTGCGGGCTTCTGCACGATGTGGGCAAGTTGGCGCTAGAACAGGTCTTGCCGAAGAGTTATGAACGCGTGGTTGAGCTTGCGGAGTTGAATCATGGGAACATTGCGACGTATGAACGCAGTGTGGTAGGGATTGATCATCACACAGCAGGCAAGCGATTGGCGGAGCAGTGGGGTTTGCCGCATCGCTTGGGTGATTGTATTTGGTTGCATGGTGGGCCGTATGACTCGCTGCCGGATTTGCCGCACAAGAAGATGGTCGGATTGATCTCGCTTGCGGATATATTGGTGCGTAAGCAACACCTGGGGTATTCAGGGAACTATGTTTTTGGTGAGCGTGAAGAACGATTGATTGAACGGCTGGACTTACCCGCGGGTGCGGTGCAGCGCGCGGTTGACCGTTTGCATGATCGACTTGAATCGCGTGGCAAGGCGCTTGGGATTTATGACAAGCCGTCTCGTGAGATGTTTATGCAGTCGATTCAGCGTGCGAATGAAGCGCTGGGGCGCGTGAATCATGTGCTGGAGAAGAAAGGGCAGGTCGCACAGCAACAGGGCGTGGTGCTTGAAGGCGTGGCGCGTTTTCATAGCCGATCATTGCCGGGACGGAGTGTGCAGGATGTGATTGATCAGGTGATAATGAGTGCGCGCGAAACATTTGGTAATGGTTTTTATGCGATGGTGTACCCGGGTAAGTCGGATGAAGTGGGCGCACAGAATTGGCAGGTGAGCCGGTATACGGAGGGCGGCGACCCGGTGGACACGCAGTGTGTGGATGTGCCGATGGGCGCGCCGGATTTGCGGTCGCTTGATCTGAGCGAGCCGATGGGTGTGAACATGATGGGGGTGCTACCGTGGGTGC
Source organism: Poriferisphaera sp. WC338 (assembly GCF_050931845.1). Classification (GTDB taxonomy): domain Bacteria; phylum Planctomycetota; class Phycisphaerae; order Phycisphaerales; family Phycisphaeraceae; genus Poriferisphaera. The sequence goes on along the minus strand of NZ_CP194516.1, from coordinate 3,585,756 downwards.
AGGACTTTTTAGTGGGGTCGCAGGACATCAGGAAAGTACGGCTTTTACCGCTGCAAAGTGGGTGGGGGACGGTCGCGGTGTTGCTACATGATCGAAGTAATTTGGCGAATTGGCAGGTGCTTTTGCCATTGGTGAGTACATGGGGTGCTGCCATGGCGGGCGCGGAACAGCATGATGGTGCGCGGCGATTAGGTGAGCAGCTTGCAGAAGCAAACAGCGCGCTGGCAGATGCGCAGGATCGATTGCTGCGGCAAGAATCCATGGCCCGTTTGGGTGAGATGGCATCAGGTGCGGCACATGAAATGAACAATCCGCTTGCGGTGATCAGTGGGCGTTCACAGTTGTTATCAATGACGTTGCAGCCGGGTTCGAATGAGCAGAAGACCGCGCAGACGATCTTTAAGGAAGCGCATCGGCTGAGTGATTTGATTACAGCACTGCGATTATTTGCCGAGCCGCCACGACCTGAACTAACAGAAAGTGATCTTGCGTCGCTGCTTGATGGTGCGATCAAACGTGTTCGATCTAAGTGCGATTTTAAGGATCAGGAAACACCGATCTATTTGCGCGTGAAACAAACCTTGCCAAAGATGCGGCTTGATACTGAGCTGATTCAAGAAGCGGTGGGCGAGTTGTTGCATAACGCAATTCAATCGCATCCGCGTGAAGGGATCGAAGTGATTGTAGATCTGACGGAGAATGAGGGGGCGGTGAATTTGCAGGTGAAAGATGATGGCGAGGGAATGGATGAGAAAACACTTGAACACGCGATGGATCCGTTCTACAGCGCGAAGCCTGCAGGGCGACGTGTGGGCATGGGTCTGACCCGAGCGAAGCAGTATCTTGAGGGTCATAACGGTTGTTTGGAATTGGCAAGCGAGTTGGGGCAGGGAACGGTGGCCACAGTGAAGTTACCGCTCGACTCGGCGGCTTGATGGGACGATACAAGGTGCGGAGGGTCCAGGGCCGGAGCATACCGGACGTTGGATTGCATATAAGTGAAGCAGGAGAAAGCTGTGGCTCACAAAGCGAAAACCGCTTACATTCAAGGGCAGACTGTCACTCACGAAAAGCGTGAAGTGAGTATGTTGCTCGTGGATCCGGGGGATGATTTGTTTGGGATTGCCAGTCGGTACGCCGACAAGCAGGTGGTGCTCAAAGTTGATCATGCCAAAACCATTACCGAAGCGCGCCAGCGCATGACCGAGAAGGTTTACGACCTTTCTATCATCGAGTTGGATCTCGAAGATGGGGTTGGATTAGACTTTGCGGAAGAGTTGGCAGGCGGTAAAGATAAAATGACCGTTGCGGTTGTGACGAATCATCCATCGATTGACGATGCGGTGGTTGCGATTCGTATGGGTCTGACCGACATACTGATGCGGCCGCTTGAGATCAGTGATGTGAACCGTTGTTTACAAAAGCTGATTGAGAAGCAAGCCAAGGATAAAGATCAAGTGATTCGGGTTGATCGTCTCCGCAGATTGTGCAAGAAACTCAATCAAGCACGAGAAGATGTTAGCCAACAGGTTGATGTGCTTTGCAACGATTTGGTGATGGCCTATCAGGAACTCGCCAACCAGATGCAGCAGGTCGTGCAGACTAGTGAGTACAGTACGATTGTCAAAGAAGAGTTGGAGCTGGAATCACTGCTGCGAAAATCGCTTGAATACATGATCGAAAAGGTTGGCCCAGCAAACGCGGCTATCTTCCTGCCCAGCGGCGTGGATCAATACACCCTCGGCGGGTATGTGAACTACGACTGTACCGAAGATAGCGCGGATATGTTGCTGGCTCATTTGGCAGACGTGGTGGCACCCAAAATTGCGATGCGCGATGAGCTGCTTCATATCACCGACAATGGATCGCTTGATTACTGGATCGGTGATGATGCGGCCTATCTAGCGGACAGTCATGTGATTGCGGTGCCATGTTTGCATGAGGGTGAGACACTGTGCGTGTTTGTGCTGTTCCGTGATCAGGCCGAGCCGTTTGAGGATCTGATGGTGGAGACTTGTTCAGCGCTTGGGCCGCTGATGGCAGAGAGCCTTGCTCGTGTCATTCGTGTTCATCATCGTGTTGCACCGGAACTTGATGCATGGGATGGCGATGACAATATAGACGAGTGGAATGTCGATATGCCTTACGATGATACTTATGAAGAAGAGGGTGAAGGCGAATCCCCTGGCGATGATTGGGCGATGTAATCGCCCCCGGAAGCTCACCCCGGGAAATTTCCGGGAAGCGCCTTCATTGGAATTGGGATTGAGCCGTCGACTGAAAAGTCGGCGGTTTTTTCGATGTAGCGATGGGTGATCTATTCGTGAGATTGGTGTCATAAAAAACCCGCTGCGAGAGCGGGTGAATGTTTGCTTGGTTGCGTGAGTGTTGGAAGGATTCAAACTTCCGGGGTGGGGGGATTTAGCCGACTTCGCGTTTTTGGAAGAGGATCACTGCGATCGAGAGGATGGCGATGATATAGAAGACGGCGTAGAGGGAGGAGGCTGCGAAAGCGAGAGGGGTAAACGGATTGCCTTGCGTAATTGCGTCAGCCGGCCAGAGGAATTGCAAGTTTGGCGTGATGAGATAAATGAGCTTTGAAGCAGCGTAGATTAGTTGTGAGTAGAAGGGGATGTGGGCGGAGAAGATGTTGGAGAAGGATTCGAAGACGCCGACATGAGCGGGGATTTCCAGTTTGCTGTTGGTCCACTGGTTCAGTGAGTTGGAGATCAATCCGAGCATGAATGCGCCGATGCAGATGAGAGTGGTCATGACTTTGCCGAGGCGGGTTGAGGCGGCCAGTGCGATGGATGTCAGGATTAGCACGGCGAAGGTGATGAGCCCGACGCCAACGATGACCTGCATGAGCTGGACTTTACCTTCGAAGAGATCGTGATACGGCATCTGAAATGCGAACTTTTTGCTGATAAAAAGGACAAGGACGAAGGCGATGGTTTCTGTGATCGCCAAAGTCCAGGTGAGGGTGGAGGTGAAGACCCAGCGGAACATGTAGTTCGCATAGGAGGCGAAGAGCACGGCGAGTAGTGCGCCGCCGAAGCCGAAGATAACAACCGGCCAGTCGACACGGTTGGAGGCGGTTTGCATGACGCCGTGGCGGACACAGAGGAAGAAGATCATCGCGAGGATGTAGTAGGCGAGGAGGATGGCCGCGGAGACACCGAGGTATTTTCCAACGACGAAGGTGGGGCGGTTGATGGGTTTGCTGATGACGGTGAGGACGGTTTTTTTTTCGATTTCGTCGGTGAGCACGCCTGTGGCGGTGACGGCGGCAAGGAAAAGTGAGATAAGAAGAATGGTGCTTAAGCCCATGTCTACCATGAGTTTAGTGTCTGCCTCGAGAGTGTAGGCTGCGAGCTGGAGGTTGAGGATGAGGGCGATAGTACCGACAAGGACGAGCACCGCGAAGATGGGCTGGCGGATCGACTCGGTGAAGGTGTTTTTCGAGATCGTCAGGAGTTGTCGTAACATCTTGTATTTGCTCTACTTACGTGTGATGCTGCGGTTATTTGATCGCGTTGTTTGAAGCCCAAGGGCGATAAGGGGACCTATTGTCCTCGGAAGTGTTATTTTGTCCACCCATTTGAATAAAAAGTAGCGAAATCCGCTTCTGAGGATGCTGGGGGAGGCGAAAATCTGAAATCCGGTTAAAATGATTCGCTCATTGACACGTTGCGACATGAGTCGCAGCAAGGGGTTGTGGGGCGATGCGGGTTAGGTGTGAGGCGGTAGTTCGGCGGCTGCTTGACGTATCATGATACGAATTTCGAGAGCGGCGAGTTTGAAAGATTAGGTTTTTTTTGAAAATTCTGTGATCCAACGCACGTCATTGTGAGTAATAAGGATAACGAAAATTCATTGAGTCGTAGTAAAGGGCTTTCATACGGATGAGCAACGACCAGCAGACTTATAAGCGGGCCGCGAATGCGGCGTTATTTGGGCTAATTGCGCAGGTGGTGTTGTTCTTGTGTGTGACCATGATCGGGTTGGCGTATGAGTCAGCGGCGATCATGTCTGCGATGTGGTATATCCTGGGTGGTGTGCCGGTGTGGTTTATTTTGTTGGTGCTTTTCCATCAGCATAAACAGGAACGAATTGAGTCATTAGAAGCGGAGCAGTTAGCGGAGGCGGATGCCGAAGCGGCTGCTATTTTTAATGAAGCTGGTCAACAGTTGGCTCAGGCGCGCAAGCGTTTGGCCTCGCTGAACAAATGGTGGATTCCAGGCATCAGCTTGGTTTTGTCCGTCTATCTGCTCTCGATGGGTGGGTACCTATTTTATAAAGCCAATAGCGGGATCGTTCGTACGGCAGGCGAAGCGACCGATTGGTCGGGCCTGATCGGGATGGGCATCAGTCCGAATGCGAAGCCGCTCGTGTTGGTATTTTTATTGGGTGGGTTGGCGTTTCTGGGATTCCTTGTAGCGCGTTATGTGGCGGGGATGACGCGGGTCAAGGAATGGCAGCCGCTTCGAGGGGGGGCGAGCTATGTGATTGGTAACGTGGCAGTGCTGGTGCTGTTGCTATTTGCTGGCACGGTGCCGGTGCTTGTTGATCCAAACTACAAGTGGGGGTTTGCGGTGTTGTCGCTGGCGGTGCCGGTGGTGATGATCGTGCTTGGTTTGGAGATTGTGCTTTCGTTTGTGTTTGGGATTTACCGTCCGCGTCGTGCGGGTGAGGTAAATCGTGCAGCGTTTGACAGCCGTATATTGGGGTGGCTGACCCGACCAGAATCTTTGGGCAGCATCATCAGTGAGACGCTGAATTATCAGTTTGGTTTTGAGATTTCTCGTAGCTGGTTTGTTGAGCTATTAAACAAATCGATCGTGATGTTGTTCGCGGTGGCGGTGATCTTGATTGTGGGATTGAGCACATTGGTGATTGTGCAGCCGCAGCAGGAAGCAGTGATTCTGCTGAACGGCAAGATTGTTCGGACTGTTGAAGCGGGCGTGTGGTTTAAGTATCCGTGGCCGCTTGGTAGTGCTGAAAAATATGATGTGAACCGTGTGAAGCGATTGGTTGTCGGTTCGGTGACGGAGAGTGATCGCGAAGAAGTGAAGCCTGAGATGGTTCAAATGCTTGAGCAGTTGAACTTGAATGCTGGTGAGAAGTTGGGTGTGTGGAAACACAATCATGAGCCGCCGGTGCTTTGGACGAATCAGCACAGCCGCGGGATGGAAGAGTATATGCTGATCGCAGCGACGCCGGTTGAGAATCAAGAAGACGGTGAAGTTACGCGCGGTAGCGTGGCGGGTGAATTGGCTGGCGTTGAAATGGTGGTGGATTACCGCACAAATAACTTGATGGATTATGTGACGCATGTTGATCGCCCGGACAAGATGCTTAAAGCGCTGGCGATCAAACGACTGAGTGCTTATGTCGCAAGCCGCGACATTGATACGCTCATTGGCGAGGCACGGGTCAGTGGCAACACGCAACTGCAATCGTTGTTGCAGGATGATGTTGATGCTGAGAAGCTCGGCCTTGAGATAGTGTTTGTCGGTTTTGGCTCGATCCATCCTCCGCAGGGCGGCGAAGTTGCCAAGGCATTCCATGAACAGAATGGTGCGCTGCAGGACATGAAGATTGCGGTGCAGAGTGCAGATAAGGATTCGATTACATTGCTTGCACAGGTGGCGGGTTCACGGAGCAAAGCGCTTGAGATCAAGCAGTCTATCAATGAGTTAGAGTCGCTTCAGCTTGATGAGAAGCCGGAGTTGGCCGCGGCAGAGCAAGCTAAAATTGAAGGCTTGATCGATATGGCCGGCGGACAGGCGGCGCAGATGCTGCAGGAAGCACGTGCGTACCGTTGGCAGCGTGCATTGGATGAACAGTCGCAGGCACGCAACTTCGAAGCGCAGCTCATGGCGTATCGTAATGCACCGACTTATTACAAGTACCGCATGTACTGGAACACGCTTGCGGAAGGCTTGAAAGACAAGCGCAAGATTGTAGTCGATTCGGACAACATTGATGAAACCACGTTGCGGTTTGATATGAAAGAAACCAGTTCGTCACTTGGCTCGCTGTTCAGCGGTGACCAGTAAAACATTGGCGGCTTAGATAGCAGATCATTATTACGAACGCTGATGACAGCGTAAAAGGTAGATAAGAGACAGGCGATATGAAGAAACATCGATTTATCTTTGGTATTGCGGTATTCGTCGTATTGACATTGGTGGCGTACATGATGTTTTTTACGGTGCGTTACGATCAAGTGGCCGTACTGACGGTGCTGAACAAAGCGACCGCGCCAGCTTACGAGAATGGGCAACTTAAACGTAATCCGGACGGCAGCTTGTCTGACCCAGGCAGCGTGATTGAGGAGCCTGGTATTAAGTTCCGTCTGCCTTGGCCGTTTAGTGATAAGAAGATTTACTCGAAGCGCGTGCAGCTTCTGGAAGATCAGCTTCAGGAATTGCAGACGGCGGACGGTCACTCGGTCGATGTGCAGCTTTACCTAGCTTGGAAGATCGAAGATCCGTATGCGTTCTATCGCAGCATGGAAAACGAAGTGACCGCGAACAAGACGCTCAAGAGTTTGATGGCAAATTTCAGCGGGATCATCAGTTCGTATAACTTCGATCAGCTTGTGAATCTTGATCCAGAGTTACTCAAGCTTGTCGAGATTGAAAGCCGATGTGCGGCTTATTTGCGAGATGACCTTGCGGGATATGATCCTTCTTATGGGATCAAGATTGAGAAGGTTGGGATTCGCCGGTTAGTGATTCCAGAAGATATTACGCCGAAGGTTTTTGAGCGGATGCGCACGACACGTGAGAGTCTGGCTGAGGCAGCGCGTGCCGAAGGTGCCGCGAAGGCAGACCGGATGCGTAACGAAGCTGAGACGATCAAGAAGCAGATCCTTGCGTTTGCAGAGCGTCGTGCACAGGCGATTCGGGATGAAGGTGACCGTGAAGCGGCGAAGTTCTTTGACGCGTTTAGTGAAGATGAAGAGTTTGCGATCTTTCTGAAGCAGATCCGTTCGCTTGAGAAGATGCTGCCGGTGAATACGCAGTTTATTCTGGATGCTCAGGAGATTGGTTTGTCCGAGCTATTTAAGAAGGATGAACTTCGGGTTAGATCGAAAGCGGATTCGCGATAAGCGTATTAGCGAGTGACGGATGGATCGTTGGATGAATGATTAGCACTGCTTCGAAATGAATTTAATTTCGAGCGAAAAGATAGATAGCCATGAGTGAATTGAATCCAAACAACGAGCAGCTTGGCAGCGAAAGCGATGATGATCGTATTGCAACGGTCATGGCGGAACGCCCTGCGGACGATGCACGTGATCACAAGCCTGATCATGACGAGATGATTCATGAAGAAGATCCGGGTGCAAAGGCGCTGACCGATGCGCTGAACATCTGTTTTTTGATCTTGAAGTTCATCATGATTGCGCTGGTGCTGGGGTATTTGATCACGGGTTTGTTCCGTGTCGACCCTCAGAACAAAGCGGTGAAGTTGACGTTTGGTGCGATTGTGGGCGAGCCGGGTCAGCAGGTATTGGAGCAGGGGTGGTATTGGAACTGGCCGTACCCGATTGGAGAGCATGTGTCGGTTTCGCAGAGTCCGCGGACGATCAGCCTGAACCGGGAGTTCTGGTATTCGCTCCGTCCGGGTGAAGAAGGCAAGAAAGTTTCTGAATTACAGGCACGGCCACTCAATCCTATGATGGATGGCTCTGTGATCACGGGCGACGCGAATATTGTGCATGGCCGATTTGATGTGACGTATAAGATTCAAGATTTTGTGAACTTTATCGAGAACGTCGGCACGGTTGAAAAGGTGACGCTCGGTGATACCGAGATGGCGCGTGCAGATGAGATCGTGCGGCAAGCAGTTGCGACGGGTGTTGTGCATGCGATTGCGAAGATCAATGCCGATGAGTACATCGCAGGCCGAACGAATATGGAATCCGCCATGCGGCGGGCGCAACGTATGCTGGATGATCTTGAAACCGGGATCGTTCTTGAAACACTGACAGCGACACAGCATGAGATGCCCAACTCAGTACGGGCAGCTTATGAAGCGGTGAGTAATGCAGAGAACGAGCGCGGGCAGTTAATCCAGAGAGCGCAGCAGGTACGTGCGAAGATCCTTGGTGAGACGGCTGGCGAAGCGCATGTGTACCTCTACAAGCTGGTGCGTGACTATCAGCTCGCGCTGTCAGCGGATGATGCAGCGAAGACTAAGGCGTTTGAAGAGATGATTGATCAGGCGCTGCGGACACTTCGAGTGAAGTTGCCTGAAAGTGATGTGGAGGTTCGGATTGGTGGTGAGACGGCTGCGGTGATTAAGCAGGCCGAATCATATAAGACGCAAGTAGTCGAGCAGATCAAGGGCGAGGTGAATACGTTCAAGATTCTGCATGATGAATACAAAGCAAATCCGGTGATTTTTAAGAACCGTTACCGCCAGGCAGCACGTGAGAAAATCTTTACCAGCGAAGACGTGGAAACAAACTATGTGCTTGGCGGGAAGCTTTACCTTGAAACCAATCGTGATCCTGAAATTCAGCGAAAGCGCGAGGAGAATCGTCTTCGCAAGCAGCAGGAAGATTTGGTTCGGGAAGGGATGAGTCGGCAACGTTAAGGTTGTCGTGATTGAAGGTTGAGCGGCAACGCGTCCGGATCGGTTTTGATCTTGGCGCGTGTTGCTGAAAGTCGGCCGAGTGCTGCACAACGGAATTGAACTAGAGCGGGTCTTTGCGAAGTGGTGAAGACTTGGAACACATAACACGAAGCGTGAGAAGCGTATGACGCAAGCCATCTCAGAGCCGAGACAAGCCACTGAGCCTACGGGCGATGTGATTATCAAGTGTGTGAAGCTGACCAAAACCTTCAAGGATTTTTGGTTACGTAACCGTGTCCGTGCGGTGGACCAGATTGATCTGGATATCCGCAGCGGAGAGATCTTTGGTTTGCTCGGGCCAAATGGTTCCGGCAAATCGACCACGATCAAGATGATCCTCGGATTGCTGCATGCGACCAGTGGTCACATTGCGGTGTTCAATCAGCATCCGCGCGATGTGGCAACGAAGAACAAGATTGGCTACCTGCCGGAAGAAAGTTACCTGTACCGCTTTCTGAATGCGCGGGAAACGCTTGATTATTATGGTCGGCTGTTTCATCAGAACAGAAGGCAACGCCAACAGCGAATTGACATGCTGCTGGAGATGGTGGGGTTGGATAAAGTTGCAACGCGGCCGGTGGGTGAGTATTCCAAAGGGATGCAACGCCGAATCGGTTTAGCACAGGCGCTGATCAATGATCCACAACTTCTGATCCTTGATGAGCCTACCACGGGTATGGACCCAATAGGGACCAAGCAGATTAAGGATTTGATTCTGCGGTTATCCGAAAAAGGCAAAACCATTCTACTATGTTCCCACCTGCTTTCTGATGTGCAGGATGTGTGTGATCGTGTTGCGATCATGTACGGCGGCAAGGTGCGTCAGGCTGGCACGGTGGATGAGCTTCTCGTGCAACAAGACACGACCACGATCAAGGTCGATCGCCTTGGCGATGATGTGATCAACGAGATTGAACAGGTATTGCAACGTCACGGCAAGAGCATTGAATCAGTCACGAACCCGACGCAGAAGCTTGAAGACCTGTTCCTTGATATTGTTCACAAGGCTCAGAAGGAAGGCGCTGCGACAAGTGGTGCGCGGAGTGGCGGACAGATTGCTGAATTCCTTACCGCGGAAGATACATCGGCTCACATGCCGGAGGAAAGTTCCAAGCAAGTTTTGGATAGCTTGCTCTCAAACGATCGTGCGGTGAAGCAAGAAGCTGAGAAGAAGGTTGAGAGTGTGCCGGAGTCTATGGATACGACCACGAGTGATGCGATTTCGAGTTTGATGAGTGGTGACGTGAAGGAAGAAACCGCGGAGCCAAAAAAAGAGCAAAATGAAAAACCAGCCAACGATGGTGGTAGGGGCGATCAGTCGGTGATCGACGATTTGCTGTAGGGGCGTGTGTGGATGTGACCGGTGTGCTGGTCGAATGAGCATGAACAACGGCGGCATTATGTGGCCGCGATGAATCGGAAAGAATCTTGCCGATGAAACGAAACTGGGTTTTATGGCTAATCGTGCTACTTGTCGCTGTGGTCAGCGGTGAGGGGCTATCGCGACTGATGCAGGCGCAGGACATGTGGTTTGCAGGTGAGGTTGTGGCGTGGATCGGCCGAATCTTTTCCGCATTCTGGATTATTAAAGGATTGCGTACGTGGCGGGATGTGAGCTGGGTGAAGCAGGCTAGTATGGTGGTTGTTGCGACGCTTGTTGCAGGTATGGCTTATCTATTTTTTCAAACAGTTGACATGCCGGCGATGCGAACAATCATTGCGGGTATCTATGCGATGTCAGTCGGATTCTTTCTCGGCTTACAGCTGATTAAGTTACTACTCTCGGGTGGCCATCCGGTTATTGGTGTAGCGCGAACGTTGGTTGATGAAGCAATCTGGATGCGTGTGCCGCTAGTGTTTATGGTGATTTTGGTATTACTCGTACCAATCCTCCCGTTCGCGATTGATTCGGAAGACTTTCTGAAGTACCGCATTCAAACATTCCTGACAGCATCAATGATTGTGGTGTCGATCATGTTGTCGTTGATGACGATTTTCCTAGCGGTGGGTTCGGTGACGAATGAGATGTCGTTCCGGCAGATTTATTTGAGTTTGACCAAACCGCTATCGCGGACGCAATATTTGCTGGGTAAATGGCTAGGGATTGGCTTGCTCAATCTGCTTTTAGTGGCGGTTTGTGGTGTGGCGGTGTACTCGTTCACGACGATGTTGAGTTGGCAGACGCCGCGAGATGCGCTGGATGCCGAAGCGGTGCACGAACAAATTTTAGTTGCTCGCCGAAGTCAAAGGCCGATGCCGCTGTCTGTCGACAAAATACGAGACATGTATGAAAGCCGGATTAAAGAACTGAGAAAAGAAGATCCGGATGTTTATGGTGCGATAGGTTCGCCGATTTCCAATGTGCGCGACGATATCCGGACACGTGTCCAAGATCAAGTGAAGAAACGATGGTATTCATTGCCGCCGCGTGAAACGAAAACATTTATCTTCTCTAATTTGCAGGATGCCAAAAATTATGAGCAGGATATTCAGCTGCGCATCCATCCTAATGCGCAGAAGATAACGATTGATGACATGGTGTTGTTTGATGTTCGTATCAATGGCCGGCAGTACGTCGATCCCAACACATTTAACTTTGAGGAAGGTGGTACGAAGCTAGCCGACAATCACTACCACGTGTTGAATGTGCCGTCGGATTGGATCAGCGAAGACGGTCGTCTTGAAGTGACCTTTGGCAGCATGCTCCGCAAAGGGACCATTGAGCAATCAACGATCACCTTCAAAAGTTCCGATGGTATTGGCGTGCTTTATCGCGTCGGTACATTTGAAGCGAACGTTGTGAAATCGTTCACGATTATCTGGCTGCGGCTATTATTCTTGGCAATGCTCAGTCTCGCAGCAGGTAGCATGTTCAGTTTCCCGGTTGCGATGCTCTTTACGTTGTTGATCTATATCGCGGCTGCAAGCAGTGAATTTATCTTCGAGGCACTTAAGTATTACGCACCGTTCCCTCGCGGCGAAATGGGGCCGTTCGAGTGGTGTGCAAGTATGGTTGAGCTTTTCTGGGAACGCATTAACGGTAAGAAACCATTTGAGGATGGTTTCCATATGATTATCCGACTGGTGGGCCAAACATTTATGAACTTCATTCCACGGTTTGGCTATTACAATCCAACGAGCTATCTGGCTGATGGAATCATCGTTCCGATGAAGATGTTGTACGGCGCATTCCTCTGGCTGGGCATCATCTGGACGGGGCTTGTTGGTTTGATCGGTTTATATGTGTTCCGTAAGCGAGAAATTGCTCGTGTAACCGTGTGATGAAGTAGAAGATGGCGGGTGGGACAAAACTGTATGAACATTCAGCCTAAGCGTTGAATAGAGATAGGAAGAACGTATGAGCAGAGATCGGGTCGTACAAATGATTGCTGGCGTGGTTGCCGTTGCTGCATTATTTGGCGCAACGACACTTGTGCCGCAAATCAACAAGATGCGCCGTGAGTTGCAGCTTGGTTTTGACCTGCAGATTGGGGATCGGCAGCCACCGAAGTATGCACTTGCTGCTGCGGCGCTAGGATCGTTCCGTGGTTTGGCGGTCGATATCCTTTGGTATCGTGCGGAGAATCTCAAGCAAGAAGGCAAGTTCAACGAAGCGAATACCTTAGCGCAATGGATTACAACGTTGCAGCCACGTTTCCCACAGGTGTGGGGTTTTCAGGCGTGGAATATGGCGTACAACATTTCGGTGAAGACCTATACGCCAGAGGAACGTTATGACTGGGTGAACAAGGGGATCAAGCTTCTTCGTGAACAGGGAATTGTTTACAACCCAAACGCGGTGCGTTTGTACCGTGAGCTTGCATGGACGTTCTTCCACAAGATGGGTAAGTATTCGGACGACATGCACTGGTATTACAAGCGTAAGCTAGCTGAAGAGTGGCAGGAAGTCTTGGGTGCGCCGACGGAAGGCGCATCAACTGAGCAAGTGCTGGCTCAGTTCAAGCCGGTGGCGGATGCGATGGATCGGTACTTCGTATTGGATCGGATCACACGTGATGCACGTGATGAACTCGATCGGCTTTCTGAGAAGTTTGAGGAATTTCGTGAGCCACTGAAATCTGTACGTGAATTATCCACGGTGCGTGTGTTAGATGTTATTGGGGATTTACGTGATAAATACGTGGCTAATTCAGAACTTCTTAAAGAGCTTGAAACGCTTGAAGGAATGATTGCCGAACAAGGGCAGCGTGAAGAACAAAATAAGCTGACATTGTTGTTTGAAGATCATCCAGAAACTAAGAACGTGGTGGAAAAACTGCGCGATGCGGGATTGGAGATGGATTCAGATACGTTACGTCAGTTTGGCCAATTGATCGTCGCGCTGCGCTATAACAGTATGGATCGCGTGATTGGATTCGTTGAGGGTAAAGGGAGTGATAAGGAAAAAGCTGCTCTGCGGTTGCTCATTGGTAAAGAAAAGGCAGACCGGGTTGGTACGCAGTATGTGCTTGCATTCCTCCGGGCGAAGACGCTCAGAGATGAATACAACATGGATCCGGGGATTATGTATGAGATTATGGAGCTGTTTGGGCCGCTTGACTGGCGACATCCGGCTGCTCATGGTGTGTATTGGGCGTTTTGTGGTGAGCGTGTTTCTGGTGAACTCATGGACACCACGCGTATTGACCTGATCAATACCAACCGTGGGATTATTCATGGTTTGCAGGAATTGATGCACTTTGGTCGCGTGAACTATGACCCGGCTATGCGGCGCATCGACCTTTTGCCTGACCCCCGTTTTATTCCAGCGTACGAGCTAGGGATGGAGCGTTCGATCACACGCATGCAAGCTGCAGATTTTTCAAACAAGAAAGGCACGATCGACAACTATGAAAATGGTCACGAGAACTTCTTGTTAAAAGCGATCACTTATACCTATCTGTATGGTGATGTGGAAGATGCACAGTTTTATTACGATAAGATTCGCAGGTTATATGGGAATCGGCCACACAACCTACGTGACAACAGATACCTGCAGACATTACCCGATTTCGTGATGGGTGAGCTTGAGATGGACATGGATATGCAATCTCAAACGCGACAGTTTATCGATGCGATGATTCAGAATGGGATGCGTCAAGGTCTGGCGAACGGTCGTTTGGATGTGTTCAACAAGTTCATGAAAATGGCGGAGAACGCACACGAGAAATATCAAAAGGATAAAGGACTTGATGCGAAGACGGAGCAGGCCAGGCAGCGTATCCTATCGTTCCGTGAGACATTCCGTGAAACATACATTGGCTATATGCGTTCGCCAGCAGTATCTGTTTTGATTCGTGCGAAGATCTATGGCAGTACGCCTGTTCAATGGCGCGAGTTGACCTATCCCGGCTTCCACGAAGCGGTCAACCAACATGCAGAAGCGGCTGGGTTTGATCCGGCTCTTGCATTCCCCGCGCCGCCAGATTTTGTGAAGCGTCAACTTGCCGCGCCGAAAGAAAAGGAAGATCCGAAACGTACGCCGCAGTCGATCGAACGACAATAAAACTAGAAACCCCTGTTGGGTGATTGGTCTATCAGTGTTTTGCTTTCGTGGGATCAAAGAATGCAGAACCCGGGAACGTGACCCAACATCATGGTGTAAGTTGAGTGTTGTGCTTACCCCGTCTAACCAGGCGGGGTTTTTCTTTGTGATGCTAGGTGACACTATTCAACGGATAGATTAGCTGAGATGTTCAGCGCGGATGACCATGGTCATTTCGTGGAAACGACCGGGCTGTAGCGTGACTGCGTTCTGGCGAACGTTGGCAAATTCTACGCACAGCATTTTCTTCCAGTCATCGTCAGGCATGTCCTTGAGAGATTGCGACTTCTCAATCCAAGGGTTCCAGACAATCGTGGAGTTGGAATGGTGTTTATCAATATAAATACGACGGTTTAATGCGGGGTCTTCAATCATGCATGTGCGGGTGGCTTTGAGATAAACACGATCGGTTTCGCCGGTGATGGTAATGGGCTTGCCGCGTGGTGGTTGTTCGATACCGCCTTGGACTTTATCGACGTAGCTGCAGCCTTCAAGGCCGGTAAGTATGACTTGTTCAATGTCCTGCACATGAAAATAGGTGTGCATGGCTTCTTCAAATGTTTGCGGATTGTCAGAAAGATTGTCTACCTTAAGTGTCATGGTGAGGTGTTCGCTGAATGCGATGAACAAGCGAACTTCGTAAGGAGCGATGTGGTTGATCAGTTCGAGTGTGATTTTTTGTTCATGATTTTGTGCGCGATGCAGTCGCCATTCAGCAGTGCGTGCAAGCCCGTGTACTGGCGCGTTTGGATCATTGGCTTTGGGACCGAACCACGGAAAGACGATGGGAATGCCGCCACGGATGGCAGCACGTTCATCGAAAACCGCATCAGGGCTGAGATATAAAATCGGCTTATGTCCGGTCGGCATAAAATGTGTTACATGTCCACCATGGAGATAGACCGTTGCGTTAACCGTTGGGTGAGTGATCTGCGCACAGGTTAGGCCGCCTTTGCCGATTTCAAATCGAAGGATCTGATCAATGCCGAAATATTCATTAAGCGACTCGATCGATTGATGGTTGTCACTCATTCAAAAGCCCTACCCGTGGATGATGCATATATGTGAACGCCACTTATTGTATCGGGATGTTGGTCGTGCGTGCTGATGTTTTGCTGGAATGGCGGATTTTCAGCCTTCTGAAGAGGCCCAAAAGGGATTTTTATGACCCAAGATTATCGGTATGGCTTTAACTAACCACCGAGTTGGTTCATCGCCCGGTTGCCTCGGCTGCTGTGTTGCAGCGGTTTTTCCCGTATGCATTGTGCCATCTGTTCGATGATCGCATCGGTATTGTTTGATTTTTCGAGGATGGGGAGCAGATCGATTTCTCCGCCATCGAATAAGCACGCACGCAGTTCACCTTTGGCGGTTAATCTTAGGCGGTTGCAGTTTTCACAGAATGGTTGGCTCATCGCAGAAATGAAACCAAGCCGTCCAGCAGCACCGGGGATCTGATAAATTATCGCGGGGCCCACACCTACTTCGGCCGTGCGATCGGTGGCAAGTAATGGGCCAAAATGTGATTCAATTCGGGTTTTGATAATCTCATTGCTTACTACATGGGTTTGTGTGTTTACAGAATCATCTTCAACAAGTGCTGCATTGCCGAGCGGCATGTATTCAATAAACCGTACTGTCCAATCCTTCAGCAGCGTAATAGCTGCGATCTCATGCACTTGCTCATCATTGATTCCACCAATGATCACGGTGTTAACTTTGATGTGATGGAAACCTGCGTTTTCAGCTGCTTGGATGCCGGTCAGTACATCTTCAAGGCTATAGGTTTGATGCCGGCTGGCGATCTGCTGAAACGTATGATTGCGGAAGCTGTCGAGTGAGATGGTGAGTCGATCCAGCCCTGCGGCTTTGAGTGGCTCTGCCAGTTTGGGCAGCATCAGGCCGTTGGTTGTCATCGACAGATCCGTTGGCTCAAGGGCTTTGAGTCTACGTACGATGTCCAGAATGTCATGTCTGACCAATGGCTCGCCACCGGTGATTTTGAAATGGGTGATGCCGACTTTTCGGGCAGCTGTGGCCACCGCCATGATGTGGTCCGGCGAAAGCGTGTCCTGCTTGGGATAAAAATCGATCCCATCATTTGGCATGCAATAGAGGCAGCGAAGCTGACACCGATCCGTAATCGAGATTCTTAGCAGCTTCACGGCCGCAAGATCGTGTGGTCCTACGGCATACGTGGGCCGTTGTTGGCCCACGGTCAGGATGGGAAGGGCAAAAGTCACCGCAAACCATTATAAGGTTGTGGTGGAAAAGTGGCATGCAATCTTCACTTAGGATTTGTCAAGTAGCCCGGAAGTTGCGATCATTAGTCTATCTGATGTATGAGCTTATATGTCCATCCTGCCAGCTGGTCCAACGCAGTTCTTTTGTGCGCGTCGGTGCTGTGGTGAGTTGTCCGCAATGCGGGTTGCGATATCAGGTTGAAAAAGGTCACATCAAGCGCAAACTCAAGGCTGAGGTTGAGGCTGAAAAAGCCGCCAGCATGCTCGATGAAGATGCTGAACCCCTGCGGCTTGATCCATCTGGAAGCATGGTGGGACTATCGGGCTTGTCCGATATGATGCGCGACGAGAGTGGTCCAGAAGAGCCGGGCCTTGATGACACGCAGCAGATGACGATCGCGATTGCTTCCCTTGCCCACGAAGATGAAGAGGAAGACGATGTTTCACAGGTTCGGGTAGGCGACGTACCAGCCGACTTCATGATCAGCAAAGGTTGGCAACGTCGGCGTAGCTCGCGATCGATCTATGTTATCCTTGGTTTGTTGACGCTCATTGTGGCGGTGCTTGGATTCGGCATTATGTACACCACGATGGGGCTTAAGAATAGTACGCAACTCCCCCCTGGAGGCGACGTCACACTCGTTCCCGGCAAAAGCTACGCCAGCGCTCACAGGATGGAGGCTAGCCCTTGGGAAGTGGTGAATGCCCCGCACGTTCCGCCGATCATCTATCGTCCGGTCGCACGTGTGACCGATCAACGGCTTGAGCGAGATGAAAATGGCCAGTCATGGTATCTCGCGACTGTCAGCACAACCGAACCGGGTATCATTGGTGATGCAACCTTCCACCTTTCACTTGTCGATTTTGACGGGACAGAAGTCCAACGCATGAGCATGCCGCTTGCACTGATTTCCGCACGTTATCCCGCGAAGATTCGTATCAAGATGCCAAACATTGAGAATATGCAGGACTTGCGCCGTGCGGATTGGGTCGAGGTAGATCCCGCCTTGAGCAAAGCTTCCGTCGTGTCCCCAGATCGCTTGGTGCTGGTGCCTTCCCGCTCTGGTCGCAAGACATTGCTTTCTGTGACCGCCTACAACAACACACCCCGCACGATCAGAAATTGGATCTTTATCGTCAAAGCGCTGGATCATGACGGTCGCGCGATCGCAACATACAGCATCCGCTGGGACAAGCCGGTTGATCCATCACGGCCGATAAATTTTTATGCTGCCGCACCGATCAATCCCAATGCCGATTTGGCGTCATGGACCATTGAGGCTGCAGCGCAATAACCCGTCGCATCGTGTTTTTCACCGGCTGCGACCTTATCATACATGCCGACTGCCAGATGAGTCCGTGCCACTTCCGGATGGGGTAGGGGCTGCGATACTAAAAAGAATCACACTTTATGTTTCTGATTTTTCCTGTAAAAACCGATCGTCCGAGTCGTAAGAAGCCGTGGGTGAATTACGCGCTTATCGCTGCCAATATTGTGATTTACCTTCTCACCTTTGATCAGATTGCCGGTGCACAAGCCTATGTGATCAAAGCTTATCAGTCTGGTTATAACCTGCCGCTCGATCAACTTTACAAAGCTTTTCCAGTTACCGCCTACTACCTCCGCCCTGATGATCTGCATGTCTATCAGTTTTTCACCAGCGCCTTTCTACATCAAGGCATCTATCACATATTTGGCAACATGATCTTCCTCTATGTCTTCGGTAATAATGTTGAAGATCGTCTCGGTCACGTTGGTTATCTCTTTTTCTACCTCGCTGCTGGTGTGGTGTCTGGGCTTGGTCATGCCGCCTTTGAGGCTTCCCCCGCGCTTGGTGCTTCAGGTGCGATCGCAGGCGTCACCGGCGCTTTCCTTGCTCTCTTCCCGCTTGCCAATATTACGCTGTTTTATTGGGTCTTCTTTATCATTGATTATTTTGAGGTTGCAGGCATCATCCTCATCCTCTTCCGTGTGATTCAGGACTTTATCTTCAACTGGATTGGCACAGACAATGTCGCCTACGTTGCTCACCTCTCCGGCTATCTCTTTGGCTTTGCGCTATGCATGGCTCTACTCATGATCCGCCTCTTTCCGCGTGAACCCTACGATATGCTTGCGCTCATCGAGCGTAGGCGTAGACAAGCCCAATTCAAACGCATGGCCGCTGGCGGCTACTCCCCTTGGGAATCTCAAACCTCCTCAGAAAATGCAACTGATCCTGGCATCTTTGGCCGAACGCAACCCGATCAGGGGCAGGATGTTCCGCATACTTTCGCGCCCGAAGATCAAGCTCTCGTCGAGTTACGTGCTCAGATTTCTGCTGCGATTTCACAGCACGACATGACCCGTGCTTCCCGTCTCTATATCCAACTCATGGAGATGAGCTCCGAGCAGGTCATGTCCCAACAGCATCAGCTCGACATTGCCAATCAGCTTATGGCTGACGCCCGTTATGATGCAGCCGCTCAGGCTTATGAGCTGTTCTTGAAGGTATACAGCGGTTACGCCGACCGGCATCACGTCATGCTTATCCTCGGCCTCATCTATGCTCGTTATCTTACTCAGCCAGAGCGAGCTAAAACGCTCTTAGAAGAATCTAAACCAAGGCTACGCGGTTCTGAGCAGGAACTTGCCGAACAGGTACTGAAAGAGATTTCTGGCGATTGATGCGATCGCGTTGTTTCTGTGTCTAATCAGGTGTTAGGTGCTGAGAGTTGCCCATTTTATGAACGCTCTTACGGCAGTCTAATCTATGCATCGATTCGACATCGCTGCCGAATAATAAATAATTCGCATGTTTTGTAGGCTAGGGGTTGTCATTGGAAAAAGATTTAAGGTATAAATATGGGTCGAATCTGTTTCGTTCTCAAAGATCTAAGATTTCATTTGTACGATGATCTAAACCAAGAATATACATGATCGATGTCGGCTGCCCGTTCTGGTTGTCAGTTTTAGGCATCACGATCACCACTCTGGAGATAACTCATGCCAAGCGACAAGCATTCACACGGAATTACTTTTCATCAGGCGCTTATCCTTGCTGTCATCGAGCGTCATCAGCCGTTGACTTCCTCAGAAATCGCTGAATACTATCGCAAGCATGTGAAGATCGAAGTCGCTTACAACTACCAGTATATTGTTACTCGTCGTCTCTCAGATCGCGGATTGATCAAAGGTAAGCAAACCAAAAAAGACCCCGTCATCAAGTGGGAAGTTACTGCTGCTGGCAAGAAACTTATCAAAGAAATGAAACGTCTCGGCGGTATCCTCGCTAAGATCTAAAATCTCCAAGTTATTTAAAGCAATATGAGTACAGCGACGTCTCAATGCATGGCTGTTTTGCATAATGAGATCAGTGAATTCATCTCTTATAATCGCAGTGTGAATAAGAATTGGTTACGGCTAAAGCATATGGCTACCGTGAAGTAGCCAAATGCGAATTGATAGCGAACGGTTTTATTTATGGATTATGTGGATTGATGCGGCCTTCTGAAAATCATCAGTACACCTAACGTGACTAAACTCAAGCTAGCAGGTTCAGGAATCGTTGTCACACTAAATGACGACGTCTCAAACGATGATTTCGCCAAAGCATTTGGGTTCCAATTATTTTCCGGCAAATACTGATCCCAATCGATACTGCCAAACAAATCAACACCTGCCAGCTTCAACAATCCCTTGATAGATTTCGTGACCGTCCAGCCGAGTAAACCCTTGCCTTCCATGCCTGTGACTTTATTGAAGAGTCCTTCAGCAAACTCATCAAAATTTTTCAAGAAGCCGGCTTCCTCATGGAAATCAACGTTTGCAAAGATCGACATCGTTGACGTATCGCCCATGACATTAATTCGCTGAACCGCATTGGTAAACACATTGGTTGGGGCATCCTTTAAATCGCCGACGATACTGCCGAGGTGCTTCGTCGCACGGCCGCTACTGTCACTGGTCCAAGCTGACACACGGACGCTGTGCGTTTGCGAAAGCTGATTAAGATCCGGGCCGTCACCCAATAAATAGAAATGTGCATCTCCCCAATTCCATCCACCTTGTACCGCTTGTGCTTCGTTTCCTGCTCCGGGGCTCCAATAATCAAACTCCAGCATGAACCCCGCAATGGCTGGTGCCGCAAACCCATAACCCAGGACAACAGTAAGGATCACCGCAAAAAAACGAACGTGTCTGACATGACGCATAAGGAACCCTTTCATATGATGGATAGAAGACCTGAAAATGAACAAATGCAGGGTTTGGGGTTCCTATTTGCTTGTCAGACATGAATTTACGCGGCAGAGATATGCCAAGCAATAGACAATCATGGCCCGGCAAAAAATTGCGATCCATTTTAAGTTTTAGGGTAAACCCCATGTGCGGTCTTTGCACTTGCTTACACGAATCTCATCACAGGGCCTTTTTGTCCACTTACACAATCCCGACTACAATACGGTTCTCAAAGCGCTCCAAACAACCTCGGCAGCGCTCCCTGGTTTGGCAACCCTCCCCCCAATTCCAACAAAATCGGAGTTACACTCATGAGTGAGTTACTGAAAGGTAATGCGGTCATCGGTCAGTCTGGCGGCCCCACCGCGGTCATCAATCAATCTCTCGTCGGCGTCATTGAAGGCCTCAAAGGTCATCCCGGCGTTGAAAAGATCTATGGCGCACATCATGCCGTCGCCGGTATCGTCAAAGGCGATTTCATTGAGTTGCAAGACTGTGCTCAAGATTTCCTCGATAAAATTGCCAATAGTCCTTCCTCTGCGCTCGGCTCATCACGCGACAAGCCAGATGCAGCTTACTGCAAGCGCATCTTTGAATCTTTCGAGAAGCATAACGTCCGTTACTTCTTCTACGCAGGTGGCAATGACTCCTCTGATACCTGCCGTATTGTGAACGAACTTGCCAAGGAAGAAGGCTATGAACTCCGCTGCTTCCACGTGCCTAAAACCGTCGACAACGACTTGGTTCTGAACGACCATACACCCGGTTTTGGCTCTGCCGCGAAATTCGTCGCCCAAGCCTTCATGGGTGATAACCTCGACAACCGCGCATTGCCTGGCATCAAGATCAATATCATCATGGGTCGTCACGCAGGCTTCCTCACCGCAGCATCCATCCTCGGACGACGTGCTGGTACTGACGATGGTCCACATCTCGTTTATGTTCCTGAAGCTCCGTTCGACGAAAACAAATTTATCGACGATGTTGAAGCTGCCTACAAAAAATTCGGCCGCTGCCTCATCGCTGTCTCCGAAGGGATCTCCGACAAAGACGGTACCGCCATCGCGGCTAAGCTTCAGGAAAATGTTGAGACTGATGCGCATGGTAACGTGCAACTCTCAGGCTCTGGTGCACTAGGTGATCTGCTTTCCGACCTGATCAAAGATAAGCTTGGCAAGCGTACCGGCGAGAAACTTCGTGTCCGTGCCGACACCTTCGGTTACCTTCAGCGTTCCTTCGTTGGTTGCGTTTCTGAAGTTGATCAAGCCGAAGCACGCCAGGCAGGTCGTCGTGCTGCTGAACTCGCTCTCTCCGGCGACCTTGATGGATCTATCGCCATCCAACGTGTTTCCGACGACCCCTACAAGGTCGAGTTTAACCGCATCGAACTTTCTGATGTTGCTGCAAAGACTCAGCATCTTGATACCAAATACATTGTCGACGGCTGCAACATTGATGACTCCTTCAAGGTATACCTTGCACCGATCGTCGGCGAACTTCCTGAGATTGCAACCTTTGATTTTGCCACCGCTGAAGCGAAGTGACCTCCCCGGAAGTTTCCGTTTAAGGAAACCCGCATCTCACATTTGCCATAACCCACGACCTCGTCCGCAAGGATGGGGTTGTTTTTTGTTTATACTTGAAATGTTCCTTTTTTCATTGCGTCTATTGTTATAGATGTGCATGCTGGACTGATATGTTGATATGAGAGATGAGAGATCGTCATGATGGACCAAACACATTCGATGCGTCAGCCGAAACCGACGCCTGAACCGCAAACATCGTGGCCGACTGTTTTCGGTGTACTCGGCGTGATCTATGCATCGATCAGTTTGTTGGGAAACCTTTGTTGTGTCCCGGTCAGCATCTTCGATACATTTGCCGTGTCAGATGTGCCGCCTGACTTGGCGCTGCTCTATACGATATACAACGCGCTATTCATGCTCCTTTTTTTCGGGTTGGGTCTCTGGTGTTTAGTCAGTTCGATTGGCATCCTGAAACGCAAAGCCAAAGCGGCCAAGCCATTTAAGGTATGGGCAATCACTGAATTGTGCTGTATGCTTTTGTTGTCGCCGATTGGCATTTTATTTGAGTTTCTTGTCGTGTCAGAGGATCAACACGAACTGATCGCCCTTATCATCGGGCTTGCCATCGGCTTGATGATCATGGCGGTTTTTCTTGCTTTTCTGGTCACGGTGATCATCTGGATGAGCCGCAGCAAGATCAAAGACGAAGTCAGCACGTGGACATAAGAACCGCAGCAAAACGCAGGAGTGTATCCATGTCGAACGAACCCTGGAACGAAAACGACCCCAACGCGCAACCCCCGCTGTCCCCGCAAGTGCCGCCCACACAGCCCGGTGCCATCGCGGTACAAAAACAACCGATCTGGCCAACGGTCATCGGTGTCATCGGCATCATTCTCTCGGCATTCGGGTTTTTGGGTGTTTTTGGTATTGCGTTACTTTGGTTTGTGTACCTGCTGCCGGACAACCCATTCTCTCAATCACAACCGCAACAAGAACTTTGGGCAGTCCTCACGCAAACAATTTTTCAACTCATCTTTCTTGCCCTGTGTGTCTATTTGCTCATTGGCTGTATCAAACTTCTAAAACGTGATGCCGCCGCGGGATCGATCATGCCGCAATGGGCCAGCATGTATATCTTTATTGCCGTGCTCTCGGTCGTGTTTAACATTGTCTTCACCTACCTTAATTTTCAGCAACAATTCCAATCGAGCGGTGCGGGCGGTGCGAATGAAGAATTCGTACAAACAGCTGCCATCATTGGTGCAGTTGTTGGCGGTATCATCGGTTTGCTCTTCGCACTCGCCTATCCACTTTTCGTGCTGATTTGGTTTAAACGAAAGGCCATCAAAAATCAGATTGAAACTTGGCCTAAGAAAGATCGATACACCAAATAATTTTTATGGTCTAATCCTTGAATAGAGATTACGCATGAATTGCAAAGAATGCGGCTATAGACTTTGGAATATCACTTCAAGAGAATGCCCCGAATGCGGCACCCCCTTTTTACCATCCGAATTCGAATTCGCCGCAAATGCAGTTCAGTACCTTTGCCCCCATTGCAGCCAGCCCTACTTCGGCACCGGCCTCAACGGCCACCTTGTCCCACGTGATTTCGACTGCATCTCTTGCCACAACCACATCCACATGGATGAAATGGTTCTTTTACCAACCGAAGGTGTTTCAGAAGAAACCACCAAGGTCTCACGTAATCCGTGGGTCGATGAAACAGAAAAACGCGGCCTCATTGGAAAATGGAGATCCACCGCTTGGCGATCTCTTTTCTCGCCTGCACCACTAATAAATGCCACCCCCTCCACCGCTTCTACCACCGCGGCACTCGGCTATCTTCTCGCCACTATTTCCGTGACACTTTTGCCGATCGTCTTGATCATTATTGTTATTACCGCCATTGTTGGTATTTCATCAGGCAGTGGTAGCGCAACTCTAGGTGCTGCGTCCGGCTTCTCAATATTCGTTGGCGTCACAGTGCTTGTTCTCTTTGGTATCTCTATTATTTGGGCAATCAGCACGCACCTCATCCTCAAGGTTTCCAGCAAACCTGTTTACACTTTCTCTCGAACATTCCAAACTTTCGCCTATGCCGCAACGCCCATTTTGTTTCTCGCGATACCCTGTCTTAATCTTTTACTTTACCCCGTTGCACTTATCTGGTGGTGTGTCACTGCTGCAGTCATGCTCGGCCCTGCACAAAAAGTATCCGGCACACGTGCCACATTAGCCGTGCTCATTCCCCCTTTCGTGCTTTTGCTTCTAATCATGGCCGCGAGTATTTCCTTTAGCTATTACGTCACAATCAATTCGCCATTTTCAACGTCTACACCAAGTACCTCAAGAATATCGCAGGTACTACAAAGCCAAAAAAATAACACCGGCCTTTACCCCCAGCACATCGTGGCGCTCATTGATAATCAAAATCTGTCATCTGATGATTTTATTTCAGGGTTCTACAACACAACATTCACCGATGCGCAAATCGGACATCATACCCTTCAAGATTTTCTCCCAGAAAATAATCCAAACTTTGATCAACTTCGCGCTTGTGCGATCGAAACAGTCATCGATCCAGTACCCGATGACATCATTCAATACCGTGTGGGTGATTTCGTCTTTACCTATCCCGGCACGGAAAATATAAATGATCCAGATCTTTGGATATTCATCGAGTACCCCGCGCCCATCGCAAATAAATCTCCTACATCCCAAACTCTCGCTCGTATCTACACTGCTGATGGTAATATGGAAACTACTTTTGGCTCATCGTTCAAATATGCTTTAGGTGCACAGAATAGACTCCGTGCTAAGTACAATCTTTCGTCGCTCATGCATCCAAAAGATGTCACATCTTCCCTTGTGGTTATGCCGCAGAATAACACGAGTAATACCCCTGTCACATACGACATACCTACGAATACAGATCACGAAGAACCTGAAATCCCCTCCCCCTGAGATTCGCTAATTCAGTTTTGTAGTAGGTTGCTATTTAACAATGATGCTCAGCGGGTATTCACATCGTTATCCGGGCTCCCCTCGTGCATGGTATCACACGATACTACATGCAGGGATCGTAACCGCATGCCCAGGGATATCATCGTGTATGAAGCTCCGTGAGCGCCTCATGATTCTGATGATGATTATTGCTTTACCGCCGCTCATTTTTATTAGCGTCGTGGATCATGTTTTTTTGCGTGAACTTGGCGGTGAGCTTGCCTCTCGGACTCATCGTAATCTTATTCGTGATGCGCAGGTCGAACTCACACAACTTGTTGACTCATACGCCAACATTATTGAACGTGAGCTAGGTATTATTTCGTTGCTTTTGTGGACGCAAACATCTGAAATTCAACGCAAACTAAATACAGAAGACATAGAAAACTTGGAGGCGCAAGCAAGATCAGATAATGAGACACTTTCTAACATCGAATCTCCACTAAGTACAAGTGGAATGCTTGAGGATAAGATCGTATACCTTCCACCTGATGTGGACCATATTGAAATTACGAAGCAGTACCATAAATTGAAAGGGCTTAGCGATGTTTTCGGAAGCCTTTATCAAACCGAAGGCGACATTGTTCTGTGGAATTATGTCTCCTTCAAGTCTGGCCTGCACATGGTTTATCCTAAAGGTGGCGATTTTCCTGAGGATTACGATTCACGTACACGTGGTTGGTTTACGCAAACCATAGAGCAAGCCGAGCAAAATACAGATCAATATAGTACGCATACACGCATTCTCGATCAGGTTCATTGGTTTCCTCTTGTTGTTGATTCGCTTACTGGCACAGTCACTATGACTGTCACTCTGCCTGTTTTCGATAAAGATAAGAATGTGATTGGCGTTTCAGGTATTGACATTCGTCTAACCAAAATGCTCTCAGCTGGTCGCCTTCCCGCTCAATGGAAAAACTCACGTTTGCTCCTTGTTGCACTTGCAAACAAAGAGACGCTGTCTATCCCTTACACCGATACATCTTCGCCACCGGTTCCAGTTGTTTTTGCAGATACCAACTTACAAGATGAACGGCATGATTATCGTGTAGGGATCGATTTGCACCCACTTGAAATCGAAAATACGAAATTGCGCATGCAACTGATCGAAGATTTGCTAAAGCAAAAGCCGGGTATTTTAAACATTCAGCAAGATGAGAAGCAGGCTGTTTGGGGTTATGCGCCATTAGGTCCTCGTGCCTCATTATTAGTAATTGTGCCTTATGATGAGATCAACGCGCGAGCGGATGCGATTGAAAAGATTGCGCTCGATAAAACATGGCAACTCATGCGTATCAGCACCGTCATTCTTATCGGCGTGGTGATTATGGTGATTGTACTTGCATGGTCACGATCACGAACAGTGACACAGCCGATACTGCACATGGCTCGTGCAGCTGAGCGTATTGCTGGTGGCGATTTGCGTGCGCGTGTGCGACTCAAGAATCGTCAAGATGAAATCGGTCTGCTTGCCGATACGTTTAACAGTATGATTCCGAAACTCAAGGATCAAATGCGATTGTCCGAGTCGATTTCAGTTGCACAGGAAGTGCAACAATCGCTTCTACCAAGCAGCGCTCCATCACTCCCAGGTGTAGATCTTGCCGGCCGTAGTATTTATTGTGATGAAACCGGCGGTGACTACTATGACTTTATCCAGTTCGATGAACTCGGACCTAATGCTGTGGCTGTGACAGTTGGTGATGTTGTCGGGCACGGCATTTCCGCCGCACTACTCATGGCCACCGCTCGTGCTTTGCTTCGATCGCGTGCTGCACTTGGTGGGCCACTCCGTGATGTGCTTGCTGACATTAACTTCCATCTCTGCGATTCTCGATTCCTTGGCCGTTTTATGACGCTCTTCTATCTACAAATCAATGTTGTGGAAAGTACGAATAACTTCAAGCTTCAATGGATTAGTGCTGGGCACGATCCCGCGATCGTATACGACATTCAAAAGAGATCGTTCTCAGAACTTGCTGGCACGGATATTCCACTCGGGGTTTTACATCATTGGAAGTATCATGAAGCAGCATCTCAGAACATCGAGAAAAACCACGTCATCGTGCTTGGTACCGATGGCATTTGGGAGTGTCGTAATAAGCAAAGAGAATTTTATGGCAAGGAAAATCTGCAATCAGTGATTCAGCAGAACGCGCACCGTACTGCTGACGAAATCGCAGAAGGAATTCTTGATAGCGTGAAGCGGTTTAGAGCAGATGTGCCACAGGAAGACGACATTACACTCGTCGTGATCAAAATCTAAGTGTGATAGGTGGTTGAATAGCAGAGGAAATTTGAATTAGGTTAAGCTGCGGCAGCATCATTAGATGCTGGATTGGCTTGGTCATGATCTGGTGAAGTGTTTTCATTTGAATCTGTTGTGATGAGCCATGTGCTTCCATTCCAGAAGTTTTTTGTATCCACCCCGCCATGTAGATTAATACCAAACTTGCTGAGCTTTGCTGCGTGCATCTTCATCATCGCTTTGTCAGACATGTGTTGGGCAAGATCAGAAGTTGTACCTTTTGATAGGCAGAGGTGAAGTTTCCAGCCGGAGTTTGTTTGCTGTGGCCTTTCGCATAGTCCGGCCCCGATAATCTTATCATCTTCACGGACAAGCACGCTCATAGTATGGCTTATGACCGCTATAGATAGATTGCATCCCTGCTCGGCAGCAAATGCCACTGCATCTTCGACTTCATGCAAACGCAATTCAGCAATTTCAATCGGCATTGCTTATACCCCTGTTGGATCACACAGACATTAGGCAGCGTTGCTTCGGCTGCCCTATTGAGTATCGGATGATGCCTCCTGATGCTTCGCGTTTTCCGCGACTTTCCGGTATTGGTGTAGTATTTGTAGCAACTAGCAGGGCCGTTAATACAAACTAGATGTTTTGGGATTGCTGAATGTTAAACTCTGCCGGTTATCCTGATTCGCTATCGGACTCAAATCTAGATCGATCGATACGAAACCGTACATTAAAAAAGCCCCTTGGAATAAGGGGCTTTGCGTTTGTTTCTTTGGTTCGTATGATTACGCCAGCCCCATTGCCAATGCGTCACGATCTGAAAGCATACCACTGTCGCTTCGCTCCT
Source organism: Poriferisphaera sp. WC338 (assembly GCF_050931845.1). Classification (GTDB taxonomy): domain Bacteria; phylum Planctomycetota; class Phycisphaerae; order Phycisphaerales; family Phycisphaeraceae; genus Poriferisphaera. The sequence goes on along the minus strand of NZ_CP194516.1, from coordinate 3,557,461 downwards.
TCACGGTGCCGTCACGTTTCCAACTACGATCACATCGCGGTTGGTCTCGCAGATCATTAATGCGCACCGTGTCACCAACAGTAAATCGACTGACACCGAACAGATCCGCTAAATCATCAGCCGCAAACGCGCCAAGGTCTGCGCCTTCGATCTTGTCCCAAGTAATGCCAAGGTCAAGAGGATTATCAATGCTAGCTTCTTGACGGAAATCTTCGAGCGTTTTCATCACTGTGTCACGTGCTGCCATTACCGATTCCCATTCATTTGTCGCCACACACGCAATGGTGTTGCAACTGTTCAGCGAGGGGAAGCGTTTCAAGTGTACGCACATATCACTCTTGGGTTCGGCGTTGTGTAAGGCACGCCACGCCTCATCTGCGGTGTGTGGCATGATCGGTGAGATCAATCGAATCAAACCCGAAGCGATACGGTACATGGCGCTTTGTGTGCGGCGGCGGCGTGGGCTGTCGGTCTTGTCGCAGTACAGCCGATCTTTTACCGCAGACAGGTACACGCTGGAAAGTGTGTCGTTGCAGAAGTTGAAGATGTCACGGCTTAAAGCGCGGAAGCGGTAGCCTTCATAATCTTTGGTGGCTTTGCTTGCCATCTCTACATACTGCTTCATTGCCCAAGCATCAATGCTGTACGCGTCATCGGCGCTGTAAGCATACTCATCTGTCTTTGGATCAAAATCCGAAAGGTTCGACAGTAGGAAGCGAATCGTGTTGCGGATTTTGCGGTATTCCTCGCCAGCTACTTTGAAGTAAGATTCGTCAACTTTGATGTCGTTATCGGTGTTAAGTGTACAGACCCACCAGCGACAGACATCTGCACCGAACTCCTTCATGAGGTCTTCGACGTTGAGTGTATTGCCGAGAGACTTGCTCATTTTGTGGCCGTTCTTATCGACCATGAAGCCATGTGTGAGAACGGTTTTGAACGGGCTTTCACCATGAATCGCAACGGCGGGCAGGAGTGAATGCTGGAACCAGCCGCGGTGTTGGTCAGAGCCTTCGAGGTATAGATCTGTTGGGAAGGCTTCGGATTCGCCATCGCGTTTGGATTGTTTGTCTGCCCAGCCTTCACGCATAACGGCATTCCAGCTCGAGCCAGATTCAAACCAGACGTCGAATGTATCTTTACCTTTAGTTAAGTTGTCGAGTGCACCGGCTTCTTTTGCCCATGCGGGCGCGTCAGGGTCGGCGGCAACATCATACGACTCTAACAGTTGATTAGATTCGACCACGAACCAAGAGTCAGAGCCATGCTTGCCGAAGCCATCGGCAACGGCCTTGATGCTTGCGGTGGTGAGCAATGGCTCGCCATCGGCGTTGTAGAACGCGGGAATCGGCAAGCCCCACGAGCGTTGGCGGCTGATGCACCAGTCGGGGCGCGATTCGAGCATGCCACGCATGCGGTTACGGCCCCAGTCAGGGATGAAGTTGACGTCGCCGGTGATGGTTTCGGCGGCATGACGCAAACCTTCGGCATCATGATCGTATGGCTTATCAACACCTACAAACCACTGTTCAGTGGCGCGGAAGATGACCGGCGACTTGCCGCGCCAGTCGTGCGGGTAGCTGTGCATGAATTTGTGATCGTGGAAGAGCGATCCTTCTTTGCGGAGATATTCGACGACAAGATCATTGCCTTCCCAGATGGATTTGCCGACGAGCCAATCAGGGGCAGTATCGTCGTAGGTACCATCGGGTTTGACGGGGCAGTAGGTTTCGATGCCTTCACGGAGGCCGGTTTGGTAGTCTTCGGCACCGTGGCCGGTGGCGGTGTGGACCATGCCTGTGCCGTCTTCGAGCGTGACGTATTCAGCATGGACAACGCGGGAGGATTTGCCGGTGAAGGGTTGCTTATAGGTGAGATTGAGGAGGTCTTTGCCTTTGAATGTTTCGATGGGCGTGGCGTCTTCGATGCCGCCTGATGCAAGCACTTTCTCAGCGAGTTCAAGGGCGAGAATGGTTGTGCTACCGTTTGGCAGTTTGAATTTGCCGTATTCATATCGTTCGTGGACGGCGACAGCCATGTTCGCAGGCAATGTCCATGGGGTAGTAGTCCAGATCATCAGGTGTTCGTTTTCACGGCCTTCAATGGCGAAGTTCACGAACACCGAAGTGTCTTCCTTGTCGTAGTATTCAAGCTCGGCTTCGGCGAGTGCGGTTTGGTTTTCGACAGACCAATGCACCGGCTTAAGGGCGCGGAACACAATCCCTTTTTCGACGAGGCCAGCGAAGACTTCGAGGACACCTTTTTCATAACGCGGGAGCATGGTGAGATAGGGATCGTCGTAGTCGGCCAATGTCAGGAGGCGTTGCATTTGACCTTTTTGAAGCTTGACGAATTTTTCCGCGTAGGTTTTGCACTTGCGGCGGATCTGGATGGGCTGCATTTCCTTGGCTTTGTCGCCGAGTTCCTGCATGACTTTGTGTTCGATGGGTAGACCGTGGCAGTCCCAGCCGGGGGTGTAAGGTGTGTCGAAGCCCATCATGCCGCGTGATCGGACGACGAGATCCTTGAGGACTTTGTTGAGCAGGTGCCCAAGGTGGATGTCGCCGTTGGCGTAGGGGGGGCCGTCATGGAAGATGAAGGATCCGCTTTTGAATTTCTCTTCGGTGGCTTGTGTGCGGAGCTGATTGTAGAGCTTGGCCTTGTCCCAGCGTTTCATGGAGGCGGGCTCGTTCTGGACGAGATTGGCTTTCATGGCGAATGCTGTCTTCGGCAGGTTCAGCGTCTTCTTATAGTTCTTTTTCTCTTCAGCTTGCTGATTCATCTTCGTGATACTCTCGGGTTGATGATCTTTTTTGCAGTCACAAAAAAACCCTGCGTTTGAGCAGGGCGATAGGCTTCGTTGGTGACGATCGCTGACCCTGCTCAGTGTGCAGTGCTAATAATCATAATCTCAGCGATAGGGGTTATCTGCGGTTGCATGATGGCTTAAAGTATACCGGGGCAGGGGCGGGAAGCCAAAATTGCCCAATGACGCAACCTATATCAGGGTTTTGTGGCAGTATGAGGAGTTATGGGCAATTACAGGTGGTATGGGCGGCTCGCTTGGCCTGAATGTCGGCTGTGGCGGTTTTGTTTAGCGAGGCGGCGGTACTTGGCGGATGGTGCGCTGACATGTGCGAGTGGGGCATATCCGATTTTGGATGAACTTTGCTTTCCGGTGAATGGAGTGGTTCTTTCCGTGGGCAATCGCAAACCTTACAGGTGCAACAGCCGCAAGACATACGCTTGCCGCTTTCGGTTTTAAGTTTGGTGTCGAAGGCAACGGGCTCACAGGTGCATGGATCACACTTGCAACAGGTGCACACGTCATCATTAACCTTGTTCATGATCGTTTGATCTGCGTGTGTCTCTTCCATCATCATATGTTGTTCGCAGCCGATGAGTGCGAGCAAAATCAGTGCTAGGAAAAGATGAAGCAATATCTGATGTGTGAAGAAAGCGAGTGTATTTTTTACCTGCATCTATTGTGCCTCGCGGATTGCGTCTGAAATGCTTTGGATGAAACAGAATGGTTAATCAACAGGGAGAAGAGGGGTATTAATCATAGGAACGCCATAATTCACTGTGAATCGTCGCGATTTTGAGGGTGAATCGCAATCAGTGACTTCCCTCTCTTTGTATGATCGATTCATATTTGTGAAATAATCTTGTTTGGAATGGAGAGAGAGCGTGTTGAGCGCATGCAACATGACCGGCGCTTGCAAGCAAACGCCGATTCATGTGCTTGATCTGCGGCGTCACGGGAGCATGTGTTGCCGCTGATATGGTCGTTTATTTGTGATCTGACTCAGGAGGAATCAGTATTACTGGGCGCCGGTTTTCTAGGTGGGGCTAGTTCAGGAGGAAGGTTATCGCAGTGAGAATGAGGGTGGCTAGTAAGCCAAGAAGGAAGGGTTTGAGAATCATTGCGCGGACCTTTCTTGTTGTTTGCTTTATGCGAAACAATCGTGTTTTAGCGGCGTGGATGTTTTTGTTGCGTTTTTAGCGGGCTGGGGTGGAGTAGGTCGGAAATTGCTTCCAGGGGGGACTCCGGTTGTGCCGTTATTTTGGTGGGAGGCTTCGGTTTTTGACGCCGTTGCCTGACACCCATGACATCGGGAAGAGTGATGCAAAGGGTTTAATTTGTGCAAGTGATGTGAGTTACCGGCCAGCTTGTTTCGCAAGAAAACTCAAAAGGCGGAATGACTGTAGGTCGGTCCCTGTTACCGCAGTGAAGAGATTCAATTTTGGCAGTGTTATTCGGTGCTCAAACGAAAATGTTCTTCTGGTACAGTATGGTGATCGTGTAATAAATTTCGTAAGGGGCGTGAGATTTTTTTGAAATTTGCGGCAGGTAAGCAAACTGTATCCCACGCAGCCGATCGCGCTTTCATGTGGGTCTTGTAATCTTCAAGCGTGATCGCAACTGCCGCATACCATCGTTCGTTGTGTTCGAATAAATCATGAAACAGTGAATCAGGGGGTTGCACATCACACCAGAACAAAAAGACAAAAATGGGCATAAACTCTTGGCCAAAGATATGCGACCATGTGGTGAGCCCTTTAATGTCGTCATTGGTCACCCAATTTTGTAGATTGGTGCCTGTTGTTCCTGCATGCTTCCGTCCTTTCACGTCCACCAGCAGGTTCGGTCCAACTTCTGAATACACGACGAAATCAAACGACTTAATATTTGGTCCCGGCGTATCCATGCTTTTCGGGGTCAGCGATCGTTTCGCTTCGTCAACCGAAATATATGGCAGGCGATTTGCACGTAAATAATGTTCGAAAGCAAGGTCGTAATGAAAGCGTCGTTGGGCCATGTTGAGTATCTCGCGACAAGTGGTTTGTTCGCATTATAAAACACTGGGCACCATGAAAACATAGAAAATCATAGAGAGTGCCATACAGGTGGCGTTGTGGCGAAGTAGTACTATTTTGTCAGTGTGATGGATTTGATGGCGATTTTTCGGAAAGGCGGCATTTTGAAGGGGTAATCGGTGGTGATGGCTGACCGATTTGTAGGATGGCTGTTAAGTGAGGCAAGATGGCTGGCCGGATCGAGGGCGGCATCACACGCGCCGATGAGATTGATCAGACGTGCGGAGAAATTTTTTTTGGGCGTATGCACATCAAAGAGGGCGAAGGTGCTTTGCGGTTGAGCTTGATCATAAATCAGCTTGAGCAGAGATTGGCTGTTTGGCAGACAAGTGAACCCTAGCGTGCAAATAAAATGGGTGGGTTGATGTTGAGAGATGATTGTGGTGAGTGTATCGATCGCGGCATAGGAAGTGAGATCCAATTCAATAAAATCGAATATGAGATTGGGTTGTTGGGCTTTGAGTTTACCTGCACATTTTCTAGCACGCTTGAGCATGGCAGGGGAGCCATCGATGGCGATGATTTTGCCGTTATCTGATATGTGATGTGCGAGATATGGAAAGTTCATACCGGTACCGCAACAAAGGTCAAAGACGGTGCTACCAGAGGTGAGGTTCATGGCCGCGGTGAGATTGCGCCTAATGGGTGTGTAGGGGTAGTCGCGGAGAATGTTGTAGAAGGGGGCAAGCGAGTTATAAAAACGCGGTGGGTGCATGAGGATATTATAAGACAAAAGAAAACCCACTCATGTGAGAGTGGGTTTGGCTGGTTTGTTATTTGTGTTGTCTAAGCGCGAGTTAGAGATTGTTGTGCAAGTGTTCGGCGAGGGTATCGAGAGAGATGTCGATCTGGTCTTGGGTTTCGAGGTTTTTGAGTTGGCCCGTTGTGGGAGATTCGTCGCCGAGTAGGAGGGCGAAGCGGGCGTTTGCGTTGGCGGCTTCTTTGAGGAGTTTGCCGGCATTGCGGGTGGTTTTGTAGGAGAAGCGGGCGTGGAGGCCGCGCGAGCGGAGGTCGGCGGCGAGTGCGTGGATGTGATCTGCGCCGGTGTCGGAAACGGCGAGGAGGTAGATGTCGGGACGTGGTTTGACCGAGTCGGGGATGAGTTTTTTGTCACGTAGTAGGTTGGAGAGAACGACGTCGCCCATACCGAAACCGACGGCAGGCATTTTGGGGCCGCCGAAGAGATTGATGAGGTTGTCGTAACGGCCACCCCCGGCGAGTGCGCGTTCGACGCCGGTTGCTTCGTGGACTTCGAAGACGGTGCCGGTGTAGTAGGCGAGGCCGCGGACGATGCCGAGGTCGTACTCGCACCAGTCGGCGATGTTGAAGGCGTGCAGTTGTTTGTCGAGTTTCATGAGGTCGGCGATGTCGTCTTCGGGCATGCCGATGGCTTTGCAGAGTGAAGACAGTGAGCCGGTGCGGTAGCGCGAGCGGCAGGTTTCCTGGAAGCGCTGGACGCGATGTTCGTCGAGGCCGAGCTTGAGTGCGGCTGCTTCGAAGGCTTCGGGTTCCATCTTGTCGCGGCGGTCGAGCAGGTTGAAGGCGGGGAGGATGTTGTCTTCGGGGACGCCGAGGCGGAGGAGGATGTTGCGGACGACGGTGCGGTGTGAGATTTTGACGCGGACGTGTTCGGGGGTGAGGCCGAGCTCGCGGAGGAGATCGATGGCGACGAGGATGGTTTCAGCGTCGGCGAGTTCGGAGTCGAGTCCGAGCAGGTCGATGTTCCATTGGAGGAATTCGCGGAGGCGGCCGCGTTGGGGACGTTCGGCGCGGCAGAGATTGGGGATGGTGAACCATTTGATGGGCTTCGGAAGAGAGTTGGCGCGCTCGGCGACCATGCGTGCAAGCGTGGGGGTGAATTCGGGGCGGAGTGCGAAGTCGGTTGAGCCATTTTCGCGGCGGAAGGAGAAGAGTTCGGAGACGATACCTTCGCCGGACTTGACTTTGTAGAGGTCGAGTTTTTCGAAGATGGGGCCGTCGACTTCGTCGAAGCCGTGGCGGATGGAGACGCGTCGCCAGGCATCGGTGATGTAGTTCTGCCAGGCCATGTCGTCGGGAAAAAAGTCGCGGGTGCCTTTGGGTTTTTCTATTTTCATGTCTGGACGTGGTTTACGGGGTTTCGGGTGTTGTTTGGATAGGGAGGATGAGGAGCCTGACGGCGGGGGTTAATCTGCGAGATATCATAGCAAGGAATAGGATTGAGATGAAAAGTGTGCAAATGGAAGAAAAATTCGGATCGCTCCGAAAAAGTGCTGTTATTGGTTTTGCGAATACTGTATTCTTGGGTACGTATGTGGTGTGGCTTACTTTTTGGTTAACAATGCTATAGATGATGTTGCTGTTCATTCAGTGGCTGTTGAAAACGAGGAATGTGATGCGATTGATCTTGTGTACGTTGATGTTTTTGGCGTGTGGTTTTGGTGAAGTGGTTGGAAATACGAAGACAGTAGGGATGGCAGGGCCTGGGGGGGAGTTGAAGGTTGTGATTGGATCAACGGAGGAAGGGGCGTTGTGGTATGCATGTGATTGGAAGGGGAATCGTGTGATTGAGGAGTCACCGTTGGGATTGACGGTGGATGGCGTGGCATGGGGTGAGGGCGGGGTGGAAGTTTTTGAAGTGTCTGGTGAGGTTGTTGAGGATGAATGGGAGATGTTGTGGGGTGAACAGAAAAAGGTGAAGAGTGTATACAGTGATAATGCGGTGCGGGTGAAGAAAATTTCAGGTGATCGAGCAGGGGAAGAAATGATTGTGCGTGTGCGCATTTTTGAAGATGGTTTTGGTTTTCGATATGAGGTGGAAGGAAGTGCGGCGGATGGCAAGGTTGTAGCCAGCAATGAGCGAACTCGGTTTATGTTTGATGGGGACTATACGAGCTGGGGATTTGTAAGGATGGGGATGCAGGCAATTAGTGGGAAGCCGATCAGTGAGATGAAGATGGTGCGGCAGACGAAGCGCGGGGCGCGGGAAGTGAAGGTGACGACGCCGGTGATCGTGAAGAAGGCGGATAATGTTTGGGTTGCGATTCATGAAGCGGGTCTAGATGGGTATGGTCCATGCTTTGTGAAGAGTGTTGCGGATGATGGACTTTATGGGTTTGTGGCAGATATTGGCGGCGGTGAAGTGACGGGACTGGGCAAGCAGATTGTTACACCTTGGCGCGTAGTGCTTGTTGGTGATGAGGCAGGGGATTTGGTGACATCGAATGTGATTTTGAATTTGAATGAGAAGCCTGCGAGTGAGATGGATTTTTCATGGGTGAAGCCGAGTAAATTGATTTGGGATTGGCGGGGCAGAGGGGCGAAAGTTGAAGGCTGGGATTATGATTTAAACACGGAAACGTGCATTAGGTACGTGGATGCTGCAAAGCGATTGGGCTTGGACGGATTTATGATTGATGCCGGCTGGTATCATCCAAAGAAGGTGAAGGACATGCCGCCTGCGGATTGGTGGAAGACCGGGCCAGTGGATATGCCGAAGATTGCAAAATATGCGGAAGAATCAGGTGTTGATTTGTGGTTGTACTTTAATCATCCAGAGCTTTCGCGGTATGAAACCGAAAAGGTTTTTGAGAACTTGAAAGCATGGGGTGTGGATGGGATTAAGAATGGTTTTCTCTATGATGCGAATCAGAAGAATGTGTCGGCTGATATGCAAATGCTAGAGATGGCTCGTAAGTATCAAATCATGTATGACGTGCATGAGCCGATTAAGCCAACGGGGCTAAGACGGAAGTGGCCGCATTATGTGGGCCGCGAATTTGTACATGCGTTGGCAGATGGCGCGCGAATGGCAACGCCGGAGTATCACGCGACGGCTGCATTCATCAGTGGGATTGCAGGTCCAGTAGATCAAACGCCGGGGATTGTCGCATTAGAAGGTTCGACGGAGCGACGTTATGTGCGTAAAGAAATTCAATCAACTGCCGCAGCACAGATTGCGAGATGTGTGGTTTACTTTACGGGTGTGTTGAATTTGTCGGATGTGCCGGAGGCGTATGAAGCACGGATGGATTTGTTCGAGTTTGTGCAGAAGCTGCCGATGAAATGGGACGAAAGCCGAGTATTGAGCGGTGAGCCAGGCGACTATATTGTTGTTGCGCGGAGGTCTGGAGATGAATGGTTTATTGGTGCGTTGACCGATGAAGTCGCTCGGGAAGTTGCGATTGATGTATCGAAACTTGGGGCAGATGAGTATACCGCAAGGATATATGGTGATGCTGATGATGCAAACTTTCAAACGAACAGAAATCCATACCAAGTATATGATGCCGAGGTAGTGGTTGGTGGAAAGCTTAAAATTAAATTAGCTCCCGGTGGTGGGGCAAGTGTGTGGATTAAGCCGAAGGAATAGTTTTCAATATAAATTAAGGATTCGTTGGATCATCCTCATGAAACATGAGGATGTTTTTTTGTGGTGTGGTTGAAGGTTTGAAAGTAAGACGAAGGTAAATGGCGGCAATGATTGCGATGATGGTGTTGGTGGCAACCATGCCCCAGAAGAGTCCGGGGATGCCGAGAAGGAGCCCACCGAGATAGATGAGAAGTGCGTAGAGGAAGACGTGCTTAAGGAGACCGATGGTTGCGCCGGCATATGGGCGGCCGATGCCGACGAGTTCGTTCGAGATGATGATGACGAGGGCGAGTTGTGCATAGCCGAGCGGGGCGATGCGAAGAAAATCGATGAGTGCGCGGTGAACTTCGGGGTCTTGGGTGAAGAGATTGGTGAGTGGTACAGCGAAAAGATTGAGTAGGATGAGGGAGAAGATGCCCCATGCGATGGCGAGTTGGTGTGTGAAGCGGAAGGCGATCTTGACGCGGTGATGTTGTTTGGCTGCGTGGTTTTGGGAGGCAAATGCGAGGATGACGATGGAGAGCGCGACAGTGGGTAGCGCGAAGAAAGCTTGGAAGCGTGCGCCGACGCCATAGGCTGCGACGGCATCTTCGCTGAAGGATGCGATGATGGCGGTGACAATGGAGATGGAAAGTGCGAGAACGGTTTTCATGATGGTAGTGGGGATGGCGGGATGAAGGATTTGGCGGAGGTTATAGATGATGTGTTTGATGATGAGAGGCGGGCGGCCTAGAAGTTTCGATTTGTGGTAGAGGAAGTGGAGGGCGATGAGAAGTGCGATGAAGCGAGAGAAGACGGTGGCGACGGCGGCACCGGTGATGCCTAGTTTAGGGAAGAAGAGGAGCCCGAAGATGAGGAGTGGGTCGAGGACGACATTGATGATGGCGGCGACGATCATAGGGATGGAGGATGACCAAGTATCGCCTGTCGCGCGGATGGCGGCGTTGGCGATGATGGTGGTGACAAAGAAAGGGATGCCGATGAACCAGACGGTCATGTAGGATTCGGCAAGTTCGAGTGGAAGATTGTTTGCGCCGAGAAGTTTGAGGATAGGGCGGTCGATGAGGATGAGGATGGGAATGAGGAACGCGGTGAGTGTGAAGGTGAGTGTGATGGCGATAGAGGATTGTGCGCGGGCGAGGTGATGACGTTTTCGGCCGATGGCCGCTGCAGCGGAAGCGGTGAGGCCTGTGCCGAGTCCGAGGGAGGCCTGTCCGACGAGGAAGATGATGGGAAAGGTGAAGGAAATGCCGGTGAGTGGATCAGTACCGAGGCGTGCGACGAAGAAAGTGTCGGTGAGGTTGAGGATGACGAGGGAGATCATGCCGGGGATGAGCAGGAAGGTCATGCGAAGGATGGCGCGTTGGATGTTGCCGGTGGTGAGATTAGGGACGGGCATGTTAAATTGTATCGGTCCTTCAGGAAGAAGAATCTTGATGAATAACACAATTGATGTAATACGAAAAACCTGCGGCATGGAAACCGCAGGCTTGGTGGTATGTTGATTTGGATTGAAAGTTATTTACTTCGTACTATTTATAAGCAACGATGTAACAGATCCATGAGGGATCGGGGTTGGCTTCGTCGACGGTTTCCCAATTGTCATCGCCCTCGCCGTCTTCATCTTCACCCTCCCAGAAGACTTCGGACTTGGAGAAGCCAGCTTCTTCGAGCAGTTCACAGACTTCGGGAATGGTCCAGAATCGCCAATGGTATTCGAAGGCTTTGCGCATCTCTGATCCGTCTTTGAAGCGGAAATGGATGTAGAACGAAGCGTCATGATTGATGGGATTGTAGTAGTCTTGGTCCCAGACGTATTCGAAGCCGTTGATGTCGCGGACATCTTCTTGTGCTTCGTAACACTCGCCGCCGCCCATCATGTCCATCACCATCATGCCTTTTTTGGCGAGGTTTTTGTGGGCCTTCTTAAAGTACTCAAGTACTTCGGCACGTGTTTTGAAAATCCAGAACGAAAAATTCTGAGCAGCCAGTACATCATATTTATCTTTGCCATTGGTACGGACATCATCTTTTAGCAAGGTGATGCGGGTACGTTGTTCGTTTTTAAGTTTGGATTGATTGTTGGCGATACCCCACTCGAGGCATTCAGCATCGTAGTCGACACCGAGCGCGGTGCGATCCTTACCGAGCTTGACCCACTCGCAGCAGACAGCGTGCGTGCCACAGAAATCTTCGCGGAGGGTTTTAGGCTTTTTATCAAATTCTTGTTCGTAAACACTGTCAAAGAACTCAACTTCGTGCTCGGGCTCCTGTACGGACTGCTGATAGAGATTGTACTTGTCTGCTTTGTCGGCGAGGGTAGGTTTGGTTTTCTTTTGCTTGCTTTTGCTGCCAGCTTTTCGTTTGTTTTTGATCTTGGACATGGGTGCGGCTCCTTCCGCGGGTGTGAGGGTCGGCTATCTGAGATGGTGGGTATTGTAAGGGAAGAATTGTGGGGTGTGAAGGTTGGTGCATAGGTTCAAGGGGCTATCTGGGATTTGTAGTTGTAAGAAAAAATCAGATGTCGGCTAAACCTGTTCCCGGGTAACGGCATTCACGAGGAACTGATTTCGTGTACTGTTGGCTGCGATCAGGTTGAGCCATTTGTTAGTGGAAGGTTTGAATGATGAAATGTCGAAAAAGCAGCGGTTTTACGTTGATTGAATTGCTGGTAGTGATCTCGATTATTGCCCTGCTTGTGGGGATTTTGCTGCCAGCACTGTCGATGGCGAAAGGGCGAGCAATTTCCACGGCTTGTAAGAATAATATGCGGCAGATGGGCGTGGGGGTGCGCCTGTATCTGGATGACTACAAGGAGTATTTGCCGAATGCGAGGTTTCTGCCCAAGCCTGTTGCGGCTGGTGATAGGCGGGACGGATTGCCCACGTTGTTAAAGAAATACTTGGTGCTCGACGAGGCTGGTAGAAACGAGATCTACCGTTGCCCCGGCGATGATGTGTTGTTTGATGTTTGTGGAATTAGCTATGCCTACGAATTATTTTTTCGTGGGGAAAGGATGCTGGATTTGATGCGTGATTTGAGAGAGTGGGGTGATATCAATGAGAGCCAGGTGTGGCTGAGCTATGATCTTGAGCCGGCAGCGATTGAGTTATTTGATGGTACGAAGTTGAAGATTGTGGATCGACATCAGGATTACAACGTGCTATTTGCTGATGGGCATGTAGAAGGTTTAAAGGCAGAAGATTTGACAGTGGAGTAGGTGTATTCGGATATCAGAGATTCTGTGTAGAGGTTAATGATTGATATGAAGAAGAAGCGATCACAAAATCAACAGGGCGGAATAAAGCGGAAGAAGATCGTATTCTGGACCGCGTTTGTGATGGTATTTTTGTGTGTGGATGTCATGTTATATTTCTGGGTATTTGGCGGAGTACTTCCGGTGAGTAAACCTGCCATCCCAAAGAATGCTCAAGATGCTGTTGTAGTGATTGGCTCGGATGCATTTAAAGGATTGGATCATGAATCCAAGCAAACTTACCTGCGGATAGCTAGTGAGATGACCAAAAAACTAAGCTTGACAGAACAGAAATCGCTGGTGAAGAAACATGGGCTGGCCGTAGTGGTGCAGATAGATGCGTGGGAAGAGGTGCAGACCGCACGAGCATTTGTGTTTGCGAAATCATCTGCCGAGAAGAAGCGGATTGTTGAAGCTTATGTTGCTGAGACGATGGCGGAGATGAAGGCATGGGAGGATGTTGGGGATGAAGCCGCATGGATGGAGGCGATGAGTGCAGCGGAAGCGAACCTGAGCACGCAAGAGAATGCGTACATCGCTTCGCTTTGGGAGGCGGCGGAGACGATGCCGGGTATGAAGTGGGAATAGCGCGGGATTGTGAGATATGAGGATTAGCTCGAGGATGACTATAATGTCGTCATGAGAATTATTGCAGGTATTTATGGTGGGCGTAGATTGATCGGCCCGGCGGATGAGAAAACCACGCGGCCGATCACTGATCGCGTAAAGGAAAACCTTTTCAATCGGTTGTGGTCGATGGGTTTGCTTCCGGACGATGCCGCGGCGGCACTTGATGAAATGGATCAGAGTGATCTGCCTGCAGGGCCAGTGCTCGATATTTTTTCCGGTACTGGCAGTATGGGGCTTGAATGCCTGTCGCGCGGGGCCCGCTGGGCAACATTTGTGGACATGGATCGTGATGCAGTGGATCGGCTCAAACAGAACATTGAAACGGTCGATGCGGGTGATCGATGTGAGGTGCTGCAGGCCAGTGCGTTAGGCGTGAGTTGGATAGGGATGTTGCGCGAGAAGCAATATGCGATGGCGTTTGTGGACCCGCCATACAAAATGATGGCGATTGCTGAGGACGGGTCTGAACCTGAGGAACGCAAACGTGTCGTGAAAATGATGAGTAAGCTATCAGAGGTTGTGCATGAAGAAGGGGTCGTGATTCTCAGATTGCCGGAGTTGTGTGATCCGCCGCTGGTTGATGGTTGGGGTCCTGCGAAAACGCATCATTACGGCTCAATGGCCGTCCATTTCTATGAGCATCCAGGTGTGGATCTTGACGCTGAATGATTTTGCTAAGGGGCATGCCTGTTAATTCAGGACATATCTGGACATGACTCTTGCGTGTGATGATGCAAGGATTATGAAGCGTTATGGTGTGAAAACACGCATTGGGTGTGTGAGGATTTGTCATGCTATTAAAAGATCGTGTTGCAATTGTTACAGGTGCCAGCAGCGGTATTGGCCGAGGTATTGCGTTGGAGTTGGGTGGCGAAGGGGCAAAGGTTGTCGTTGCGGATGTGAGTGAGAATCCAAAGGTTGGTCAGCGGTTTGGTATTGATAAAAGTCCGACTGCAGAGGCGATTAAAGAAGCTAATGGTGAAGCTGTGTTTCTCGGAGCAGACATTTCTTCCGAAAAGGACGTGAAGCGTCTGATTGAGAAAACGGTTAAGGCATATGGCGGGATTGATATTGTTGTAAACAATGCGGGGATACTGGTGCCAAAGAATATGGAAGACATCAGCATCAAGGAGTGGCAACGCGTGGTGGATATCAATCTGACTGGCACGTTTATGGTGACCAAGTTTGCGATGATGCATTTAAAACAATCGCAGTATGGCCGTGTGATAAACATCTCGTCACAGCAAGCATATGGCGGCGGTGGGGGCCCTTCATATACCGCAACGAAAGCTGCACTAGTGAATATGACGCGTGATACTGCTGTTGAACTAGCGCCTGATAGCGTGACGGTCAACGTGATTTGTCCGGGTTTTATTGAGACACCACTGCAGGATTATCACACTGAAGCGTCGATTAAGATGGCAAAGCAGCGAACGCCGCTTCCTCGGTTTGGTAAGCCATTCGATGTTGGGCGAGCCGCTGTGTTTCTCGCAAGTGATGATGCTGAGTGGATCACGGGGACTTCATTGGTGGTGGATGGAGGGTGGTTGGCGCCGGTGTAGCTTCAAGATTCAATCCGCCGGCAGGATACTGGTGGCAACCAGCCTTTGTCGCTAGAATATCCTCACCTCCGATCAAGGTATGACATTTCTGGTTTTGCGGTTTTAACAACACTCTGGGTGCGACCGATGCGCGAGACGATCTCGTGGTGGTGTTTTGTATACATGAAGAACAATGCCTAATCAATGGTTAGGCCATCTGATCTGGAGATAAACTAATGCTGGGTAACTTGAGTGAGAAATTTGAAGGTGCGATCCGCAAGCTATCGGGACAGGCAACGATCTCGGAAAGCAATGTTCGTGAGAGTATGGATGAAGTCCGTGAAGCATTGCTCGAAGCGGATGTGCATTATGAAGTGGCTGAAGCGTTTTGCGAATCAGTTATGACTGAGGCGCTCGGGACGGATGTGCTTAAAAGCGTTGAGCCTGGTCAGCAGATGATCAAGATTGTCCACGATGAGTTGGTCAAGCTGCTTGGTGGCGATGAAGCGCTCGATGAAGAAGGCCGTCCTGTTGAAGTTGAGCCGATCATGTACATGCAGCCCGGCCCAACCGTCATCATGATGTCCGGCCTACAAGGCAGCGGCAAAACAACCACTTGTGGCAAGATGGCGGCGTACATGAAAAAGCGTGGGAAGAAAACCATGCTTGCTGCGTGCGACCTTCAACGTCCTGCTGCTGTGAAGCAATTGCAAGTCCTCGTTAATCAAGTCAATACCGAAGCTGAAGGGCCAGGCTCTGCGGTCTTCTATGGTGAAGAAGAAAAATGTGCGGAATATGGCAAAGCTGTCGGTGTGGCTGTCGATGTCGCTAAGCGTGCTTATGAGGAAGCCAAACGCGCCGGCATGGACGTATTGATCCTTGATACCGCTGGCCGATTGCATGTGAATGATGAATTGATGGGCGAACTCAAGCGCGTTAGCACTGCCGTTAATCCGCATCAGATCTATCTTGTGATTGATGCGATGACTGGGCAGGACGCAGTGAATTCTGCTAAAGCTTTCCATTCGCAGCTCGAACTCGACGGTGTGGTGCTTACTAAATTCGACTCCGATACTCGTGGCGGCGCTGCCCTTACCGTCAAGAAAATCGTTGGCGAACCCATCAAGTTCATCGGTGTCGGTGAAAAACTTGATGCGCTCGAGGAGTTCCATGCCAGCCGTATTGCCAGCCGTATTCTTGGTATGGGTGATGTGGTCAGTCTTGTTGAGAAAGCGCAGGAACAAGTCTCTGAAGAAGAAGCTCTTGCTCTCCAAGAGAAAATGGAGAAAGGGAAGCTCACTATGGACGACTTCCTCAAACAGCTTCAAACCATCCGTAAGATGGGTTCTATGAAATCACTTCTCGGCATGCTCCCCGGTATCGGCAATCAACTCAAAGGTCTCGACATGGATGAGAAACAGATCGATCGTACTCAGGCGATCATCCAATCCATGACCGCGCAGGAACGTAAAGATGTCGACCTCCTCGATAACTCACGTCGTCGCCGCATCTCTCGTGGTTCCGGCACTGATCAGAAAGATGTTTCGCAATTGGTGAAGGGCTTTGAGATGGTCAGTACCATGTCCAAGCAACTCAGTGGAGGCGGGATGATGAACAAAGTAAAAGCGATGGCCGGTATGGGGCCTGCGGCAATGGCTGGCGGCATGGGTGCAGGTGGTATGGGTAAAGCCAAAGGCAGCACCAAGCAGAAAAGTAAATTTAAGCAGAAGAAACGCAAGAAGCGATAAGGCTTCGTGTGTTCTTCTTAATGTTGAAGTTTTAAAACTCTGTCTTAGGCGGCAGAGTTTTTTGATGGTGTAGATCGTATGTGTTTCTCATAAGCTTCAAGCGTCCAAGCGGCTCGTTTCTTGTACCAGTTTTCTGCAGTATGCTTAAGCCCCGCTTTTCTAGCTTCAAGACTAAGTGAGATTAATTTTTGCGGGTTGTCATAGAGCGATTTTATTTTAGCTAATGCTGCTTGCAGGTCGTTACGCGGCAGAATCAATGCTGCATGATCATCTTTCTCGCGACCGATGTTGTATGAAATGTCTGAACCGATCAACGGTAAGCCTGCTGCATAAGCATCAAAAATCATCCGCGGGGTGTCTTCCCCCACCGGTGTGAAAAGCAGAGCATCGTAGGTATAAAGTATATCGAATAAACCCTGTCCATATGGCACTTTGTTCACGAAATGAACCTGATCCGTAAGATGATGTTTTCGCACATAGGCCTCAAGTTCTGCATGTTGCTCGCCATCCCCGATGAGGTCGAGGTGAAGGATCATGTCGTGCTGATCTCTTGCATGACGAATAAGTTTCAACGAATCAAGCACACCTTTTCGTGGCTCGAATCTACCGCAATAAACCAAACGTGGTGGCCGGGGGGATTCAAGCGTTTTTAATCGCTCATGTAGTTTTTCTTCTGGGATGACATTCTTGATTGAGTAGCTGGTGTTGTGAATCTCCTTGGCGTTCTTCGCTTTGTCACCATAACGTTTCATGAGAGCTTCGCCTTTAAGCAATGATAGCGATGCATGAGCGACGGCCCAGTTCATATTGCGATTGAACAGGTACAGGTACAGGCTTTTTTCAAGTCGCTGAGTGGTTGTATCCTCAGGAACTAGTTCTTTTACCTGTAACACAGTGTCCGTATCGCGCGTGATCAATGTTGGTTTGTTTTGCGCAACAGCAATCTTGAGCGCATCGAACATGAATGGCCGAAACGGATTCGCGCATCCAGTGTGAACAAATTTCGATTTGGAGATAACTTGTGTGACGTCCGTGAGCCATTGCTTACGATGTTTCAGCCAATACTCGCGTGTGCGGATGTTCCGTGGTACGGATGGCGTGAGTGTGATATCAGAATCTTTATCCAGCGTCTCCAAGATCTGTTCTGCGTGTTGGGCATGGCGGTGCGGTGCAATTACATGGATTGGTCCAAGCTTACCTTCGAGTGAATCCCGAAGAAGATACAAGGAACGTTTCCAATCGGTTGCAATGAGCAGTTCATTGCCCTGAATAAAAATTGGGACATGAATCGCAATGGTGTACATAGGCTTGCACCTGAATAGTAGTGAGCTAGTTGTTGAATGAACCGTGAGTTTTGGGTGTTGCGATGGAGCAAGGTCGCAGGTTCTGGTACAACTTCTACAGATTTCTTCTGTATCGGCGAGAATCGTATGTTGCAGGAGTGGCAAAAGAAAGAGTTTGGCCTTCTTTATCGGGCTCAAACATGTCTGTGAAGGGAATGACCATGGGTGAGATAGTCTTGCTACGTTTTACAGGTGAAGATCGCCCCGGGCTTACAGCCAAGGTGACTGGCGTGCTTGCGGACCACGGCGTTGAAGTCCTAGATATGAACCAAGCGGTGATTCACAGCAGTTTGCTACTCGGGCTCATGGTGATGTTGCCCGGTGATGGCCGCGAAAAAGGTGCATTAAAGGACGTGCTTTATGCGGCTCACGAGCTTGAGTTGACTCTCCGCATGCGTCCGATTGCTGAGGGAGAATACGAAGCATGGGTAGGGCGGCAAGGTAAAGCGAGATTTATCCTGACTGTGCTTGGCCGAAGAATGAGTGCGAAGATGATGAGTGCTGTGACGGGTGTGGTCACTGAGCAAGGCATGAATATCGACGTGATTCACAGGCTTTCTGGCAGGAAGAAATTGTTGGATTTTGATAAGCATAAAGACACGCGCGCTTGTGTGGAGTTTTGGGTACGCGGCGAACCCGATGATCTGATGGCCATGGAACGTGAGTTTCTTCGCTTGTCACATGAACTTGATATGGATATCGCATGGCAACGAGATAACGTCTTCCGGAGATCGCGTCGCCTTGTTGCCTTTGATATGGACTCGACATTGATTCAGCACGAAGTGATTGATGAGCTTGCAATAGAGGCGGGCGTGGGTGAGAAAGTTTCTGCAGTGACTGAAGCCGCGATGCGAGGTGAGATTGATTTTAATGAAAGTCTCATTCAACGTGTGAAATGCCTTGAAGGATTGGAAGTCAGCTGCATGCAGAAAATCGCTGAGCGTCTGGTCCTTACCGAGGGAGCGGAACGTCTCATGAGCAATCTCAAAAAATACGGTTACAAAACCGCAATCCTCTCGGGCGGCTTCACTTTTTTTGGCCGATTTTTACAGGATAAACTTGGCATGGATTATGTTAGTGCCAATGAGCTTGAGGAGAAGGGTGGCAAACTGACCGGTTGTGTGAAAGGCGAGATTGTGAACGCGGAACGTAAAGCGGAACTGCTTCATGAAATCGCAAAAAGTGAAGGTATCAATATGCAGCAGGTGATTGCTGTTGGCGACGGTGCGAATGATTTACAGATGCTTGCCGCGGCGGGGTTGGGCATTGCGTTTCATGCCAAGCCGCTTGTGCGAGAAAAGGCTGAGCACCGTATGTCGACAATGGGACTGGACGGGATCTTATATCTCATGGGAATGCGGGATCGCGAAGTAGAGGTTTAGTTGGCTGAAACCTTCTGTGGAATCGGATCAGAGTTAATTAGCGAATGGAGATGTTCGATACGTTTGCGGAACGTTTTTTCAAATGTGTTTTCTGCCGCAAAATCCAAAGCGCGGTGGGCATGTTCGTAGAGCATAGGCCGATCGTTTGCAATTTCCGCACATATCCGTGCAAGTTTCTTGGGGCGATTTATCTGTGCGGTCCAGCCGATTTGTGTGAGGTCGTGCAATCCTTGAAAAGCCTGGTTGTTGTATCCGAGGATCGGCGTACCACAGGAAAAAGTCTCAAGGTAAGTACATGATGGATCGCCCTGCAAGTGCGTACATACAAACAGATCTGCCCACGACTTCACCAGTGGCAGCAATTCTGTTTTAAAGTTGAGATAGCCATTTAGCTCAACACAATCTGAAAGTTGATATTGTTTGATCAACTTTTGAATCACCGGTACTGACTCTCCATCTCCACAGATTTTTAGCTCAAATTTTATGCCCATCTGTCGTAGATGCCGCGCAAATATCGGTAATTGATGTGCTCCTTTGATTGGGATTAATCGCCCTGAAAAAAGCAGACGCAAAGGAGCATCGTCATTTCGCCTTGCTCGGATCGTTTCATGGCTACTTAACATGTCTTCCGTGACTCGTGTATCGAAGTACAGCAAGCGATTCTTATTCAGCGGCATATACTCTTGCCATGTCGGTGTGCCGTTACATTGTATCGCTGTTGCTTTTGTGAGTGCTTTGTTTTTCGGATGACGTTGCGATAAAACCCACTGATAGCCTCGCCATCGGCGCAATCGGTTTGGCCGATCGGCGCGCATGATTTGAAGCTGAGTTCGTGTGGAATATTCAGTGATGTAGACCAGTGGAATGTTTATCGCTTCACACAATGGTGCTAATGAAACTTTGTCATAATCAAATCCGGACGCCACCACAGAGGCATCACTGAGGTGTTTTCTTAGATTTTGTTTTGTGAACGGAACTGTACATACTTCAAACGTAAGGGAATCAGGGGTGTATATATGATGGTCGAGATTAGAATCTTTGCCCTCTGTTGGTTGGCATAGTACACGCACGGGTCCAGGCCAATGGGATGCATACTGATGTACACCGTCGACAAATTTTTGCGTCAGGATTGGATGTCCGTCTTGTGAGGTCGGTGATTTAAGATTCGTAACGACCACAAGTAGTGGTGATGATGTTGATGGTGATTGATCTTGCATGATGCACGCGGTGTTGAGATGAATGGGCTTTCATATCCCGATGAAGTCCGAACGATATGCGAGACGGACCAGGCGATATCCAAGTTATAGTTTAGCTAAATCTTGTGGATCTTGAAGGGCAGGGGGCTTGTGGGTAATTCGTTTATTGAATGGGTTGCATGGCGTTTCATATGTGATTACTCAGAGCCATCGGAGGCGAATGAGGACGCTGGGTGTGTGGATTTGATCTTGCTATAATGCCTCTCATTATGATCAGGCAGATCCACCAAAGTCACGTAGCGATCGGCGTCGCCGTTAGCTGAGGGGCAGGCCCCCGCGATCAATCACCCCGCGCGGTTCTCTCGTAGGGTGTATAAACTCACATTGAACAAAAACATCGTCGGCCCACACCTCACCCGTGTAGGCTGCAATTGCAGAATTAACAAAGGTTTAAGAATATGTCCGAGCAACAGAACACCCACGCCCAAGGCCAGCTCGCCCCTCAATACCGCCCTGAAAACGTCGAAGCACAAGTCGCCGAAAAATGGGATGCCGCAAAAGCATGGCACGCCGAACCCACCGATCCCGGCAAGCCCTACGGCGTCGTCATTCCCCCCCCCAATGTCACCGCCGCACTCCACCTCGGACACGCCCTGAACAACACCCTTCAGGACGTTCTGGTCCGCTACAACCGCATGCTCGGCAAGAACGCTATGTGGATGCCCGGCACCGACCATGCCGGCATCGCCACGCAGACAGTTGTCGAAAAACGTGTCCTCGCGGAGGAAGGCAAAAAACGCACCGACTTCGAACGCGGTGAATTCGTCAGCAAGATTCAGGCATGGAAAGACGAGTACGAAGAAACCATCACCCAGCAACTGAAGCTCATGGGTTGCTCTTGCGATTGGGATCGTCAGCGTTTCACGATGGACGAGCAGTGCGCCAAAGCTGTCCGTGAAGCTTTCTACAAACTTTTTAAGGACGGACTCATCTACCGCGGCAAGCGTCTGGTCAACTGGGACCCCGCGACGCAAACCGCACTCGCCGACGACGAAGTCGAAATGAAAGATGTCGATGGCAACTTCTGGTACATGAAGTATCCCGTGGTCGAACAGAATGATGATGGCGAATGGGAAAACACTGGTGAGTTCGCGACCGTTGCCACCACGCGACCCGAAACCATGCTCGGCGACACCGCCGTTGCCGTGAACCCGAAAGACGAGCCGCGTGCATCACTGATTGGCAAGCACGTGCAGCTCCCCATCGTCGGCCGCATCATCCCGATCATCGCCGACGACTATGTGGTGATCCCCGATCCCGACAGTGATGATGCCAAAGCAAAAATGGCCAGTGGCTTCCTCAAAGTTACCCCCGCCCACGATCCGAACGACTACGAGATCGGTCAGCGTCATGAGTTGCCTGCCATCAATGTCATGGGCCCCGACGGTGCCATCAGCAAAGACCACGGTTGGGATGATGAAGAACTCGATGGTGATTGGTCCAACTGTAACGTCGAAGAACTCAACAATGTCCTTGGCCTCTCCCGTGAAGAAGCTCGCAAATACATCGTCCGTTTCTTCAAAGAGCGAGGCCTGCTCGAAGACATCAAACCGCATCGACACGCAGTCGGCCACAGCTATCGTTCACACGTTCCTGTCGAGCCTTGGCTTTCCGATCAGTGGTATGTGAAGGTTGCGGATGATCGTCTCGCAGGGGCCGCTCTCCGGGCAATGGAGAAAGAGCAACGTCAGGAACTCGATGGCTGCGTTTGGAAATCCGGCGACTCCTTCATCGCCAAAGACGGCCGCGCCCCCGAAGGCCAATGGGAGGGCAATCTCTCTTTCCACCCAACTCGCTATGCCAAAACCTTTCAAACCTGGCACGAAAACATCCGCGACTGGTGCATCTCCCGCCAACTTTGGTGGGGCCATCGCATCCCCGTCTGGTCTTTCAAACACGATGAAAAAATTGACGAGCGCACAGACGAGCAACTCAAGCTCATGATCGAAACCCTCGTCCACATGCGCAACGAGGACCGCCTAACGCTTCAGCACACTGATGCCAACATGAAAGGTAACGAGCGTCAGGTCGATCTTGCCGGCAGCTACATCTGCATTCGCAGTGAAGACGATCATGATGCGGTCCAGCTTCTTGAAAACCTCGGCTTCGAGCAGGACCCGGACGTGCTTGATACGTGGTTTAGCTCCGCGCTCTGGCCGATGAGTACTATGGGCTGGACGAACGATAAGGAAGCCGACGCTGCAAATGAAGTGCTCCAGACATGGAACCCGACCAATGTTCTTTCTACCGCGCGTGAGATCATCACGCTCTGGGTCAGCCGAATGGTCATGTTCAACGTCTATTTCATGAATAGACTTCCCTTCAAAAACGTTTTCATCCATGCCATGATTCAGGACGGCCACGGGCAGAAAATGTCCAAATCCCTCGGCAATGGTGTCGACCCGCTCGACATTATCCATTCGCATGGTTCCGACGCCATGCGCTATACCCTCACTGCAATGACCACCCAAACACAAGACGTCCGTCTCCCCGTCGACATGGTCGATCCGCACACCGGCGACACGTTCACACCCAAATACATCACTGCCTCTGGTGGTCACAAAGTTGCCGCCCCCGAACAAGATCACAATGGCAAAAAAATGGTCAGTTCCTATGGCCTCGCCTCCGGCCTGGGCAAGCCCACCGGCGACGCTCCCGCCGCACGTAACACCAGCGAAAAATTCGATCTCGGCCAACGCTTCGCCAACAAAATGTGGAACGCGGTTCGCTTTTCCCTAGGCAACCTTGCAGAAGGTGCCGACCCTACCTCCGAACTTGATCCCTCTAGCAATGAGTTAGATGCCCCCGACCGCTGGATCATCAGCCGTCTCGAAACCGTCATCAAAGACGCCACTACCGCCCTCGAAAACTATGAGTTCGCCGTCTACGCACAGCTTCTCTATGACTTCTTCTGGCGGGATCTCTGCGACTGGTACATCGAAGCCGTCAAACCCACCATCCAACAAAATCCGCAGCAAAAATGCATCCTCGCATCCTGCATCGACATCTCTCTCCGCCTCCTCCACCCGTCCATGCCCTTCGTCACCGAACGCCTCTGGGAAGCGCTCCGCGAAGTTATGCCCGTCCGCGCTATCGTCGGCATCGACATGCCCACGCACGACCTGCTCATGAAAACGAGCTGGCCAAAACTCACCGCTTCTCTTGCTGATGAGAACGCTGTCACCAACTTCGAGAAAATGCAAGAAGTCGTTAGCGCCATTCGCGAGATGAGAACCACTTACAAAGTTGCCCCACGCGATCAGATCGCCATCAGCCTTAAGGGCGGCAGTGACGATCTGAAAAACATCATCGCCGGCGGCTTCCTCGAAGCCCTCGCTAACGCCAAGATCAATGCCCACGGCGACAACATCGATAAACCCGACGATGCCGCCGCAAGCGCCGCGGCGGGTATCGAAATCTACGCTCACGCACTCATTGATGCAGACACCGAACGTAAGCGTCTCGATAAACGCAAAACCGAACTTGAGAAAAGTGCTAGCGCGCTTAAAGGCCGCCTTGCCAACAAAAGCTATGTTGACAAAGCACCCGCCCATCTTGTCCAGCAAACCAAGGATCAACTTACCGAAGCTGAAACTGAGCTCGCCACCGTCACAGAGCAGCTGTCGTCTCTCGGATAAGCAAGACTTCATCATGACTTTCAAACCGCTGGATTTTTGCTGGCGGTTTTTATTTGCCTGTTTGTTCATGTCAGAAAATTGCTTTTTTATCGCTTTAAATCCTCTCAGGCAGGGTTGCGCGAGAAAGTATTCCATCCCTGCACTGGCATCGGTATGATGCGGTTTATAGAGAGTGATTCATTCAAGCAAACAAGCTACATGGAGAGTGTGATGCGATCTAAAATATCCAGCGCTATAGCTATACTAGTCTTCGTAATTATTGGTTCAGCCAACATCAATGCTGCATCTCAAGCCAATGAGGGTGGTACTTGGCACGACCTTTCTTTCGGCCGTATCTTTGTGCCGGATCATCTCAACCTTAAGAATGGCCACATCGATATGCTCGTGCATTTTCACGGCTCGCCCCGTGTCGTCACACGTGCTGTTAACAAGCAGCAACTCAATGTTGCTGTGGTCGCAGTGACACTCAATGGATTAAGTAGTGCCTATAAACGACCATTTACCGACGACACGGACCTCTTTGATCGTGTATTGTTGGAGGGTTTAATGTGTGTGAAAGAGGTTTCAGCAGGTGGTAAGGAACTCCGTATCGGGCGTATCGGTTTGTCATCGTTTAGTGCTGGCTTCGGCGCTGTCCGCGAAATTCTCAAAGATAGTCGTTACTACCAACAGATCCAATCAATCCTGATGGCTGATTCTATTTATGCAGGTTATGTGAAGGATGGTGAGAAGAACGTGGTCAACCCAAACCACATGAAAGATTTTAGGCGTTTTGCCAAAGATGCTGCTAGGGGTCGCAAACGCTTTATTGTAACTCACAGCTATCTTGCTCCAGACGGTTATGCTGGCACACACGAAACTGCCGATGATTTGGTTGCCGCAGTTCGGAAAGAACGTGAGCAGGTCCGCGAAGAGCTTGCTGAAAACCACGTGATGATTAGTCGTCTCGCTACGGGCGATTTGCTTGTCATCGGTGTTGAGGGTAACGATGGTAAAGCTCATGGTTTGCATCTCATGCATATGGGTATGTGGCTGGGTGAGATGGGATTTGAAACTCTCGCTGAATCTACCAATTGATGTTTCAAAATGTAAATTCATAATTACTTTTTACATGCTTGAATGCGAAAGAGCTTTGGGATATGCTGCGCCGTTACGTTTCAGTAAATACCAACAATCTTGTGCGGCATGTAAGGATTTTCGTTTATGAAGTTGCAGCAAATCGCTGTCCAAATTTACACCGTCCGTGATCACACCCAAACGCCTGCAGCGTTGAATGACTCGCTCGCGAAACTCAAAAGCATCGGCTTTACAGCCGTCGAACTTACCGCGTTTGAACACACTCAGCATACTGATGTGGCAAGAATGCTCGCTGATAACGAATTAGCCTGCACATCTATTCATATCGATCCACAGATTATTCGTGAATCGCCTGAAGGTGTTATTGAAACACTTGAAACGCTTGGCTGTAATCATGCGGTGTATCCATATCCTGCGGATGTTGATTGGTCCAACAAAGCATCAATCGATAGCTTGATTCACGATCTCGATAATGCTGGCCGTGTTTTGGCAAAGGCGGGTAAATCGCTTGCCTATCACAATCACAGTCTTGAGTTTCGTAAAACAAATAATCAAACCGTCCTCGATGTGATCTATGACGCAGTGGACGCAAAGTATCTTCAAGCTGAGATCGATGCCTACTGGATTCATCATGGTGGTGGTGAGAATGTGGTGTGGTGCAACAAGCTAGCAGGTCGTTTGCCGTTGTTGCATGTGAAGGATTATGTCATCAATGATCAGGACGAGCCAACCTTTTGTGAGGTTGGAGCAGGAAATCTTGATTTCAAGAGGATCATC
The DNA here is from genome assembly GCF_050931845.1 of Poriferisphaera sp. WC338. GTDB lineage: Bacteria > Planctomycetota > Phycisphaerae > Phycisphaerales > Phycisphaeraceae > Poriferisphaera. The sequence goes on along the minus strand of NZ_CP194516.1, from coordinate 3,531,581 downwards.
CCTGCTGCTGAAAAAGCCGGTTGTAAGTGGTTTGTCATCGAGCAAGATGTCTGCCCCGGTGATCCCTTTGATTCACTTAAGCAAAGTTATGAATATGCTGTAGCCAACTTAATTGATCTGCCTTTAGCATAGATCATATTGCAAACAAGTAACCATTAGAGCACATGCATCGCGTGTGCTTTTTTTAATGCGGATTAATCGCTAGGAAGCAGTATCAATATCATTTGAGTCGCGACCTGTGTGTCGTGTTGAGAGGCGATACAATAAATACAACACGCCTAACATCAGTATTGCGCCCGGCCACGCATATGCTTTCAATCCAAGGGCGAGTGGATTGTTGCCTTCATTCAGGACGATCGGGATCGCAAGGAAAATACCCAACAGCGCTTCACCTGTAATCAATCCTGCCGCAAAAAGTAGTCCGCGTCGTTGTGCTGAATCTTGATGCCCTTGTACCGCCCGTTGCTGTGTTTCAGATTTTGCCTTTCGGCGTCGTTTTGCAAAATAAAGATTCGACATTGCGGCCACGATCCCGCCTAAGAAAATACTCGATCCTAATTCAAATGGGAGATACAAACCTACAGCTACCGCAAGCACTGGCATTCGGAATTTGCTTTCTCGCATCTTTAGCACACTATCAATCACAATGATGATTACTGCGATTACAATCCCTGTGATTACAAATAACCACGGCAAATTTCTCGCAAACACACCGTCTGCCACCGACGCCATCAGTTGTGCCTGCGGCGCTGCTAAAGCTTTTTGTCCAGGCACAGATAGTGGTCCGATCCCATATGCTTTAAGCAGCAACGTTAGTACCGGCGCCATCACCACCGCGCCTGCCGTCACACCAATCATTTGCATCGCCTGCTGCTTCCAAGGCGTTGCGCCTAGCAAATAACCCGACTTTAAATCCTGCATATTATCCCCACCAATGGCTGCTGCGCAACACACCACGGCTCCAATTAGAATGGCCGCCGCGGGTCCATCAGCGGAGCCAATTCCCATGCCTAGCAAAATCAGCGAGGCAGTCAGAATGGTTGCAATTGTGACTCCTGAAATCGGATTGTTTGATGATCCCACCAACCCCGCCATGTAGGCCGAAACTGCGGAAAAAAAGAAGCCTGCAATCAGCATGATGATCGCCATTGCGACTGCGATTGATACCATTGGAATGATGTAGAGGTAAATAAGAATCAATGGAATCAGCGAGACTATTAAAAGCAAGCCGATCCATTGAATCGGCAAATCACGTGAGGTTCGTGCGATAGATGAATATCCATCTGTTTTAATCGCTCGGTATGCTTCAAGTGATGATCGTATGCCTGAAAATAAATTACCGCGCATCTGCACCAGTGCCCAGAGTCCCCCGGCAATCATCGCGCCTACTCCTATGTAACGTGTTTTTGCAGACCAAACTTGGTAAGCCGCGTCAACTGCTGATTCTGCTTCTGGCAACCCATGCATGGCAACATAAATCGGGATTGCTACGAACCAATTGATTGTGCCGCCTATAAACACCAGTATCGCAACATTGAATCCTACGATATAGCCCACCGCAATCAATGCTGGTGACAAGTTGACCCCGCCATAAATAAGCGTTCGGCCTACACGTGCAGCGGCCTCGTAAATACCAGCCCAAAGCCCAAACCCCGAATCGGCCAATTTGAAAACTGCGCCGATGGCCCCTCCGCCAAGTAGTGACTTGATCCCCGCGCCTTGATCGCCAACTTTTAGGACTTCCGCTGTGGCCACGCCTTCAGGGTATTGTAGTTTGCTGCCTTCAATCAATGCTCTTCTTAGCGGCACTGTAAAGAACACGCCGATCAATCCCCCGAGTGCCGCGATCAATGTTGTTTCCCAATAATGGAAATGATCCCAAACGCCAAGGATGACCAAGGCAGGAATCGTGAAGATGACGCCTGCCGCAAGTGATTCGCCCGCCGATGCTGCTGTCTGAACCTGATTATTTTCCAGGACATTTGATGTTTTAAAAAATCGCAGAACAGCCATCGAGATCACTGCCGCAGGGATTGATGCTGCTACTGTGAGCCCTGCTTTTAAACCCAAGTACACATTTGCTGCTCCCAGTACGATCGACAAAATGATGCCCAGCACCACCGCACGTACCGTCAATTCAACAAGCGACGTCTTGGCTGGTATGTATGGTTCGTCCGGGTAATGGCCCCGGTCGTGTGCTTTCATCGACATGTGATTTCACCCCAAGGTAGATTCCTCTTCGTTGGCAGCAAGGCTATGTCATTACTTCGTCCGAAAACAATTCTTTGCTTGCATATTCATCATTCACGCCTTCATTGCTTCCTTGTCCGTGATATGGCGCGCAAAAAATAGCACCGGTAACGCACCGGTGCTGTGACCACACACATCAGTATTGTTAATTGACTAATGCTAAAAATTCTGTTGCGCATAAAGGCTTCATATCAGTGGCGAATCTCCTTTACGGTCAATGTTTTTGCCTTTGCCGGTGAGATGGGCCCGGCTATTTTGGCGGCTTATCTCATTGCTCTCGCATGTTAAACAAGTATACAGGTCTGTCTATTCCAATTGGCATTGATTTTTAGGATAAAATTCAATTAAATATATGATTATATATAAATAAATGAGTTATATATTGAAAAATATAGACAGATCAGTATACTTTTTTGGTTGGTTCTAGAAAATTGACTCGGATGGAATGTCCAGCCGTGTATGATGATTGTTCTCTTGGAGTCATCATGTCCGAAAAACGCGAACAATTAGTTGCTACCGCGGCCAAACTCTTCCGAGACGAAGGATTTAGAACTGTTGGCATCGATCGTATCCTTTCAGAGAGTGGCGTCGCTAAGCGCACTCTTTACGCCCACTTCCGGTCCAAAGATGAACTTATCCTCGCAGTCCTTCGGCGATCTGACGAATCATTTCGTAACTGGCTCATGCGCGAAGTTAAAAATTATTCTGACGACCCTCGTGACAGGCTCATTGGGCTTTTCGACATCATGCACAATGTTGCTAAGTGCGAGACTTTCACCGGCTGCCTTTTCCAGCGTGCTTCCGCTGAATTCATGGAATGTAATTGTGCTGCACGTGCCGCGATTCTTGAGCACAAACGTCTTGTTGGTCTCTATATCACTGAACTTTGCCAAGATGCTGGCGCACAAAACCCCACGGCGCTCGCCAAGCAGATTAGTGTACTCGTCAATGGGGCCATCATGATGATGACCATGACCGGGGATCACGACTTTATCATCGAAGCTAAAAACGCCGCTCAAGGTCTTCTTGATTTGCAACTACGGACCTCAGCTGCGCAATAGCAATATCTCTTTGATCAATGTGATTTCACGCACCGCCCTAGTTATGGCTGATAGATATGTATAGGTATGTCATGATCATGTAATCCTGAATGGAGCCGATGGGGATCGAACCCACAACCTCTGCATTGCGAACGCAGCGCTCTCCCAATTGAGCTACGGCCCCTAAAAACAACTTACAGACTTCCCAGGGAACCCGTCTATCCCCCTCGACGCAACACAAGCCGACGTGCTCCCCCTCATGTGTTTTGTCTCACCATTCTGTGGCATTCTCCCTGTAATCGCAACCCTAAAAAACATCGAGAATAAGTGGTAGAGAACGTCAACGGTGCTGTCCTAAAAGTCATTCTGCTTTTCCTGTTTATACGGAACCGAGCAGTTTAGCCATCAGATAGATATGAATCTGCAAAAGCAATCATGTTTCCCCTCGCTTTAGCTTTCTCACTAAAAATCTCGCAGGATGCACTGCCTCCACCACCCGCCTCCCCACCGGTAAGGCTTCTCCTTTCACCATTGCACCAATTAATTCTCCACCCAACATCCCCGACACTAAGCCCCGCGACCCATGTCCCACACTCACATATAGCCCCTCAATCATTTGCCCCTCCGGATAATTCTTCCATGCTTTCCCATCCTTCAAATCATCATATGCATTTTTATAAAATTCAACCTCAGGCATACGCCCTACCATCGGCAACCGATCCTCTCCTACACATCGGAACCCAACTTTCCCCTCCCATTCTACTCCCTGCATCGCCTCGGCTAATTTCGGTAAAACCTCCCGCATTCCTGTCATCACTTTCGTATGGTCATCCTCCCGCACGTCATCCTCCCAATCATCCGGCCCAAATGTTGCGCCCACCACCGTCTTCCCTTCTATCCCCGGTAAAATATAGCTCCCACCGCTTACTGCGCACTTCAATTCACTCCCTGCATTCATCACACTAAGTTGCCCGCGTACAACTCTAAGCGGCAAACATGCTGCCCAATCAAACTGCCGCGCATCAATCGCATTCGCTACCACCACGACATCATACCCCCCCATAACTTCACCTCCCGCGAGCTCCGCTGACCATTTATCTTTCTCCTTAATCAATCGCAGCACGTTTTTTCCTTCAAGTACGTGGGCCTTGCTCGTATTCAACAATAACTTACACAACATTCCTGGCCGTACCCATCCGCCCATCTCCACCATCAATCCACCGCAGGCGCAGTCATACCCAACCATCTCTGCTGCTTTTTCCTTGGACATCCAATGCATCACTGTATCATTCAGCCAATGCCGTGCTTTCAAGATTGATTTAAACCGCTTCTCTTCTCGCTCTGTCAGGGCAGGGTGAAACACGCCGCATCTATGAAATAACTTATCATTAAACTTTTCACCATGCTTGACCAGCCACCGTTCTACATAATCATTCGCCGAATTCACCCACGCCGCTTGCTCGCTCCACGCTACTGATAGATGTGGTTGGTACAGTCCCGCCAAGTTACTCGATCCGCCACTCGCCACCGTATCGCGCTCGATCACATCAACTTCTAACCCGCGCTTAGACAATGACCACGCAGCAGCACATCCTGCTATCCCGCCACCTACCACCAGAGCCCGCATTGCTTCTTTTTTCGCTCTACCTATAGAAAACCATGGGTTCCTTTCCCGCGACTTGTTCACTCCGTTTTCTATGTTGCTACTAAATTCACCTGCCAGCATTTCACGTTTCTTCCCAAACCCCTTCACCTTCTTCATCGTAAATCCTGCTGCCATTAATCCTCGCCGCACAAACCCTGCCGCCGTAAACGTGGATATTGTTCCCCCATTCGCCGTCAATCTTCCCATCCATTCAAACACTCTCTCTGTCCACATCCCTTCATTTTTGTTTGGCGAAAACCCATCCAGATACCATGCATCTGCCTTGAACGGCATCTCTCCAATCCAATCGTTCACATCCCCAAACACCAGCGTTAACATAATCCTATCGTGCCAATCAATCTTGTTTACCCCCCGCATCGGCGCTGTTGGATAGTCCAGACCCAATAGTTCAACTTCACGTGAAAGATCACCAAACCCGTCGAGCGCTTCCTGTATTTCCACCCCGCTCATTGGATATTTCTCAAATGAGATATACTCAAGTACAGCGTTTCTGCTTACTTCTCCTCGCTCTTGCGCCTTCTGCCATGCTCGCCACGTCATCACGAAATTCAACCCCGTCCCAAATCCAGTTTCCGCAATCACAAATCGATCCCGCCCCGCAAATCGTCCCGGCAAATCATTCCCCTTCAAAAAGACATAATCCGTCTCATCCATGCCTCCCTCAATCGAAAAATAGACATCATCAAAAACTGCACTACGTAGTACGCCGTCATCGCCCCAAACCAATTGTGCTTTTTCCATGTCAGTCATAGAGCCATCATAGCCGCCCGTAAAAAAGCCCGCCAAATAGCGGGCTATAGAATCAACATGCAATTTCATTGTGACTTACTACTGTTTAAGCTGATTTAAGATCGTTTCAAACCTGCCTACGCTGTCCGCCAGACCGCCTTCGCGATTGCGCGCTAGCCAGCTTTCTTTGTAGCGCGGGATATAGTCCTCAAGTGTCTTCGCAAACACTGCCCGCTTCTTAGCGCTGATATCCTCAAACATCGCCGCATCTTCTTCCACGCGTGCCAGATTCATTTCCGCGGATAGCTTCAGTAGTTCGGCCCCCAGTAAAAACTCACGCTTCACTTGATCTGCCACTTGAATCTGTATATCTGTTTGTTCAATATCCTGTATGGCTTCGCAGATCGTTTGGTGGGCATCCTTCAAAAGCTCTTTTGTCATCGGACCGACTTTTTTCCAAGGCATCTTCACCTCTCCACCACCTGCATACCCACACTCAGGTCGCATCAAGGTCCAGCCCAGTATGTTTTTGCTCGTGGCTTGTGTCTGTACTTCAAGTCGGCCAATTTTCTTAATCGTTTCGCCTATCACGCCTGCCGCATCATCATACACCAGCACATCAAGCGCTTTGGCCACATCTAACTCACGATTAGATGACTCGCACCAGCTCACACCCGCACCATACACGTAGCCTTGATACGACATCAATAGCGGCTGCCAATGGCCATTGTCTCCCCAGTCCGTAATCAAGTATCCTTCTGCACCGTGCTTTTTCCCGTAAAATGCAGCGTTCTTTAGGTTCGCCATCGTGTTGTCCCATCGCCCCATGATGCATAAGAACGTACACGTCGACGGGCACACATAGAACGGTACGCCCGCCTCTTCTAGCAGCTTGCACTCCTTGTCAAACGGATGCTCCTCCTCATATCCCCAATTCAGTGCCACGATATCCTTCGGTAGTTCATTCACTAATTCCGGATAATGCAATAAGATGTCTGCCCAGAATTGAACCCGCTTCCCATACTTCTTCGACGCAAGTTCATACACCTTTAACAAGTAATCCAGATAGACCCGCCCTTGTCCTTTATCTTCGCAAACATCCTTCGAACGTCCCTTTCCAAGATCGAATGTTTCATCCATTCCTACATTAAATTGGCCGCTTGAAAAATGTGGCAAGAGCTTTCCATACAAGTCATCTAATAGTTCAATAGATCCCGGATCAATCGGACACAATGATACCGGATGCGCTACCCACCACGGATCTGGAAAATCTGTTCGCCAGTAGCCCTCTGGTGCTTCTGCCACTTGATTATACGGTTCGTGCTTCAGCCACCGTTCCAAGTGCCCAAACGAATTTTGATTCGGGACGAGTTCTATATGTCGTTCCTTGCATATTGCATCCAGTTGCTCGATTTCTACCCCTGTCATAGGCGAGGCTTTCTCCCAAACCACCTCATGTCCCTCATATGCAAACGTATGCTCCATATACAACTGCACCTGATTTAGCTTCAGTTCTGCAAACATGTCCACTAGCATCCGAAGCGTCCCCATCGTTGGCACCTTGTCCCGTGAGATATCCATCATCACCCCACGCACAGCAAAATCCGGATGATCCTTTACCTGCACCATTGGTAGTGCATGCGTTCCCTTGCATTGCTTCGCCATCTGCTTCAGCGTCATCATCGCATAGAACAAACCTGCTGCGTCGTGTCCCGTTGCTTTGATTCCCTTCTCATCCACCACCAGCGTATAGCCCTGCGATTCCTCAACGGTATCCGCATCAATCCCAAGCGCAATATCAATTCCAGTCGCCTCGGGATCAGCGCCGCAGATTGTCAGCACGTTTTTTAGCAAATGTCGATATGTTTGCTGATCTGCTTCTTCAAGATTTTGATATGTGAAAGTCATTGTTGTGCTGATTGACAGTGTGCTGCCAACAACATCCAACTCACGAGGCATTGGGGCGAGTATCACGGTTGCATTCCTTGTCACAAAAGTTCGTGCATCAAAGTGCGCACGATGATTTACACTTTATGGTTTTGTCACGTGACCCCACGACCTACCACCCAGGTTTATACATCCACACACATCTTGTCACAAGCATCGCCCCCAGCCTCGATTACTTTGGTCGCCCCGCAACCCGGCCCAACATTCCTTCCGCCTCGTCTAACAAACGCTTAGCCTCATCCGTATTCACGCCCTGATGATGCATTACAAGCGCCAGCTTCACATGACCACCCGATTCTTCAAGCAGCTTCGTCGCTGCGCTGCGATCTAATTCCGTCTGCCCCATCAGCATTCGCACCGCGCGATCCACTAGCTTCACGTTCGACGCTTTCACATCCACCATCAGATTCCCCCACACCTTCCCAAGCTTCACCATTGTGATCGTGCTGATCATGTTCAGCGCCAGCTTTGTTGCTGTTCCCGCCTTCATCCGCGTCGAGCCCGTCACCACCTCCGGCCCGACAATCAGTTCAATCAAGTGATCTACTTCTACCCCAAACTTCTCCTGAATCGGACCCAGCGGCACGCACCCCACAAACCCCGTTTTCCCCCCTTGTCTTTTCGCATAATCCAACGCTCCCCAAACATACGGCGTTGTTCCTCCTGCAGCGATCCCCACCAAAACATCATGTTCGTCAACACCTAATCTTTCCAGTTCGTCGTGCGATCCGTCATAGAAATCTTCTTTCCCTTCCGAAGATTTCCGCAGCGCTCCGTCACCCCCGGCAATAATTCCAATCACCATTCCCGGGTCCGCCTGAAACGTTGGTGGGATTTCACTCGCATCCAGCACGCCTAGCCGTCCACTCGTTCCTGCGCCCACATAAATCAATCGGCCCTCATGTTTCATTCCCACAACAACATCATCAACCAACCCTGCAATCTTTGGTACAGCTTCTCCCAGCACCCCCGCGATCAGCGCATCTTGTCCATTCATGACGCGCAGCATATCCGCTGTCGAAAGTGTGTCTAACTCCCGCGACGCATCCAAACGCTTCTCTGTGGTTAAGTGTCCCCGATCCGGAAATTCATTCGCCTTGCTGACTAAACTACTCACTGGTGATCGCCTTGCGCCTCGACGCCTGATGGATTCTAATTTCCGTCTCGGTCATACCATCATTTGCCGGACGGCCCCGCAGTACCTTTGCTTGTGCCACACTTGCCGCGCCCACACTTGCTGCAAATGGCCCCGCCACCGCACGTTCAATCAACCAATGATCCGGTGCAGCAGGTGCTAAACCATCCGCTACCATGGTACGCAACATTGGCAGAGCGGGCTCAAATACCGCCGACATCCCGCCCATCAAGAACACATAGTTTGGACGGTAAATCGACAGCAAAATCCGTATGCCACGTGCTAACGCGCTAACTGCCTTTTGCATCCGCGGATGACCCATTGCTTTCTCAGGTTGTTCAATCGGCACACCTGCATGACGCAGCATATTCGCACCCACATACGCTTCAAGCGACCCGCGCCCCGAGCCCGGGATTTGCGGTGCATTAAGTTCACCACCCGAAACATCTAAATGCCCGAAGTGGCCCGGCGTTCCCCGTGTAATCACCAGTGGCACACCATCATCCAACACCGCTCCACCTAATCCTGTCCCCATCGATAAATAAATCGCACGGCCTTGAACAGGATTGCACTGGTGCTCACATAATGCTGCACTCATTGCATCTGTTAATGCTAGCGGGTCGAGATCCATCCCCAGTGTTGCTGGTAGCCATTCCCGTACATTTAACCCGGCCATCGCAGGGATATTTGATGCTTGCTCAAGCACCCCCTCCGAATTCACCGGTCCCGCAAGCGAAATACCCGACGCAACAATGTCACGTTTCCGCGCACCGTCCGTCTTCACCAGAACCATATCCAACAATCGTGTAATCTCATCGGCCAACTGCGACAGCGACGGACGATAATGATATTCGCCACGCAAGACAACCACTTCATCATCGACGAGCAACGACATCTTTGTCGCGCTCCCGCCGATATCAATCCCCAATGAAATGGCATCCTTGTGATCAATCATTCCTAATCAGCCCAGCTCCCTTATCGGATATCCTTTCCGCTCTGTCGAGCCGAAAAATACCCTTGCTTTCTACCTCACACATACCCTGTTCAAGGTGTGTCTCCTGTTTATTCTGTAGCGGTTGTAACGGCTTCCGTCTTCAACTCATAAGCATCACTTGCTTCAGCTTCCTTCTCTGGCGATTTCCCGAGCAAACAAATCGTGAAAGTAATCGGTGTCGCAATCAACATCCAGAACGGCCACGCAATCGCATGCTTGCCCACCAGCCATACTTCTTTCTCGGCAATATCTGCTACAAACAGTGATTCCACGAAGTATCGTACCGCCAAGAAGTTGTTCATCGTCAAAACCAACAGTGCACCGACGACCATTGCCGCAATTGCGGAATAAGAATTGCCGCGCTTTTTGGTCAGAATCGCGACAAGGAAAACGCCGAGCAATCCTGCATAAGGATATGACATCACACCCAATGCGAAGCTCAGCAAGTCTTCAAATGTTCTAGCTAGGTAGATCGACAAGATTCCGAATGCAGTCAGCAAGACGCCAACCACCATCACCATGAACCGTGAGTACTTCAGCATCTCTTTTGAACTGAGTGTCTTGCCGTTCGCCTTGCAGATCGGAGCAATGATGTCCGTTACTGCTGTGGATGACATCGAGTTCACGGCGCTGTCGTAGGTCGACATCGCTGCTGCAAGCAAGCCTGCCACAGCAGCACCTGCAATAATCGTTGGCATCTCATTCTTCAAAAAGATTGGGAAGACATACTTTGAATTGTCTTCAGAGATGACCGATGCCGGGTTCATAATATCCGGCCGTGCGTAGTACAGTGATAGCATCAAGCCCACGATCACAAACAACAAGACAACAGGAATCGAAAGTAGGATTGCACTGATCATTGACCAGCTCGATTTTTTTGCACTTCGTGTTGTCATGGTGCGCTGGACCATATCTTGGTCCACACCATAACTCGCCATTGTTCCCAAGATTGAAGCCAGAGCCGCCATGAACGTAAATGCTTTCCAATATTCAAACCCGCTGAAGAACCGTGCAATCACGCCTTGCTGTGGGGGAGTTGTGTTTTCGACGGCTAAATCTATTGCTCCGTCCGCAATTGTTGCCTTCACCGCTTTACCGCCTTCAAGCTCGGCCTTAATGCCACCATCAATTGCGGTTGCTTTAGCAGCGATAGTATCTATATCTGCTTTGGTTGTTTCTTCCTTTGGAATCGCATAGCCCCAGTCCCAGAAGTTCAGTTTATTCTTGGTGACTTGTTCGTCGCCTTTTAACACCGGCGTTGCTGTAATGATCTCGTCCCCATCCTCATTCAGTACCGCATTTCCCGAATCGTCCACTACGACTTTTGCGTTCTCAAACTGCTTTGCCTTTGTCAGTTCTTCCCAGATATTCACATCTTTTGGCAAGCTAAACCAGATGATCCCGATCGCAACCACCACCGCGCCTGTCATGACAAAGAACTGGATCACGTCAGTCCAGATCACCGCGGTGATCCCCCCGAAGGCTACGTAAACCACACCAATAATCCCAAGGATGATCAGCGTGATAATGAGATAAGAATCTTGATGGATTAGCCGTTCGAAGAATGACATGCTCTCGTACGAAGGATCGATAAATTTTTCACCAAAGATCAGCAGTGCAAATGGCAAGCCCACCATGAAGAATCGTGAACCTGATGAGAGTAGCCGTCCAAGAAAGAACGTGATACTTGCCGCAATCTTCGCTCCTGTTCCCATCCGCTGGCCGAGGTAGCCGTAGATCGTGACTGTTCCCGCTTTGTAAAAAGCTGGGATCAGCATGTAAGCCACCAAGAATGCCGCGATAATCCCACCGATGTTCAGGATCAGGTACGACACGTCATTATTGAATGCGTTTTGGGGAACCCCGATGAATGTTGCTGCTGAAAGTGCGGTTGCCAGTACTGACAAACTTGCCGCCCAGGTCGGAATATTCCGGCCGCCCAAGAAGTAGGTTTCTTCGTCCTTCTGCCCCCGCGATGCACGCAGCCCAATCACGACCATAATAGCCATGTATCCCGCAATCACTAACCAATCCAGCGGCCCAAATTCAGCAAGCGTGTAACTCATCGACTCTCTCTAACCATCATGCATGTCACCAGCCATGTTCAACAGACATTGCGACTCTGCGGCTGGGGGACCGAGTTTTTCCAGTCGGCATTCATACGGATTCATACCAGCACAGGCACTGATGGGTTTGCAAATATTGAGATCGGGCCAGACAAGAAATGCTTTTTCCCGATGGGATTATCCCAAAGAAATCTCAACGTTTGTTTTCCGCACAAACCGACGCGGTGTCTGCGCCAGATAGTTATATAATATACTGCGCGTTTTAGGGTTAAGTCAACTAAAAGTTTGTATCATTCACGATTCCCCGGGTGCCACTCATCATTAAAAAAACATCTGAATTCTGTCAGTAGTTTTTTGGTTTAATTATCTAGAAAAAAAGGCTTTAAAGTTTTGGCTTTGTGGGAGATTTTTGTGCATCAAGATCAATTGGTCGTTGTAAAATGTTCCATAACATACTTGATCTCCTTGCTAGGAGATATAACCATTTATGAGGATTTATAGTTGGACGATTTTCGTACTCAAGAGTGTTGAGAATCGTATAAGGATGGCAAAATCCCCCTTCGATTATTCCCTTTGTGTCACGCAACAGCCGCCCCGTTAGTGAATGGCGTGGCTTGTTATGTCGTTAAAGCTTGGGTGAGCCCGATGATTTCCGGATCACTAATTCAGGCTGAAGCATTTGGCTGTGTAATTGCTGATCATGGTTCACAAGAAACTCGCGCATCGTGGTGACAGCGTTGTAGCCAATGTCCACGAGTGGTTGACGCAGTGTTGTAAGTGGTGGCGATAGGTGAGCTGCGCTTGCTGGATCATCCACGCCTACCACAGAAATGTCGTCTGGAATCCGGAGCCCGACCGTTGCGATCGCGTCATACGTATCCAGTGCGAGGAAATAACCGCCTGCGAATACTGCAGTAGGGCGATTATTTGTGTTCAGCACACTTTTGAGCTTCATCTTGTCCTGCGGCAGCAAATGCCAGCTACTCGCCTGCACAATCACCCGATTGTCCGGTGAGATTCCCAGTTCATTGCACACCTGTTCAAAACCACGGACACGGTCTTGACTGGTACTCAGTTCTTTTGCACCAACTACTAAGCAGAACCGCTGATGCCCCAGTCCGTGCAGGTGACGGATCGCCTGCTGAGCAAGGTTCGCGTTGTCTACGTCGATTGATTCCGCGTTTTTGACTTGTGAGTGTGTGCCAACAATCAGGATTGGCTGATTGCGGCTGACCTTTCCTGCATACTCTTCGATCTGAATGCCGGTTGGATTTACTAATAGATGGGCATCACAATCCTGTCTTGGATCGTTTTCATAATGCATCATGTTCAGGTCGATGGCGTTTTCGTGTGAGGCAAGCCGCATTCCTTCAAGGATTTGGCTGTGATAAATGTCAGCGATAGAAGCTTCCTTGCGAATTACCAAACCGAAGCGAAACTCGCGTGAGCGTGCTTTACGGTCTTCGACGACAAATGTACCGCGGCCTTGAGTGCGCTCAAGATAGCCCACGTTGACCAAGTCCTGCAGGGCGCGGTGGACGGTGACAAGTGACACGCTGAGCTGCCGAGACAGTTCTTTGGTGCTGGGCATGCGCTCGCCAGAGTGAAAGTGTCCGGACTCAATCGCCTGTACGACCGTCTCCTTAACGACTTCGTAAAGCGGGCATCCGGGTTTGGGTTCGATAGGATTAAGCGTGTTTGTTGATGTCGCCATGCGTTGCCCCCAGCTTGAGCACTCTCAACTCGAAACGCACTGATCCGAAATTCGGATGGCTTCAAGTGCTTGTCGCTGTTCTTATAACCAAGTGTAACTTAGGTTCAGTCGAGCCTAACGATCGGCCCTGTTGAACCATACAACCAGGCGGTGGCTGGGAGTGATCTTACCCGAAATGGGAAGCGTCATTCACCGGCAAGGCCAAGTCCCGATTCATAACCAACATTGTTATGAACATTCTATAAGTATGCAGGATATAAGTGAATGAAGCAATATAAATATGGTGGGTAAACTGATTGGCCCACCGGAAGATTGGGCTCAAACTCGCCATGCGAGGCCACACGCAAGAAAGCATAGCCGACTTTGTGTGTCGCAGCAATTTTGCTCAACCATCTTTGATCAGAGGGATTTCCAAAAAGGTCGTGATTGGGTTTTATTTGGTCAATCAATGATATATTTCGTGATTTTTTTGAGATTTAGTACGAAAATCGGAATGTCGCAATAGGCATGTCGCAAGAGCGTATTTACAGCGGGGTGGCGGGGTCGTTATGCTGAATTTGAGTCAGCGGTCGCTTCAGGGTGCGAATCTGATTTAGATGAACAATTTTCATGACTGGAGTCGGTGTGGACAAAGTGAAATGCCAATGGGTACCGGCATGGCTGCGGCTATTTCTGCTGGTGGGGATCGCGATAGCATCGGGTGGATGCCTGGATCACATGATCGCAGATCAGGTGCTGAAAGGACCGAACGGTGGACAGCGATCGATTGTGTCGCGGATGCTTGAAGATGGTAAGCATGTTGGGTTGAACTACAGCTGCATGCTGAATGATGTGGATGTGGTAGAGGTGGGGCCACCTATAGCAAGGATGGCCTACTACACGGTGGAGCCAAAGGGAAAGTTTTATTATGTGATGACGCGGATGTCACGGGATTTGGATGAGCATGCGGTGCGGAAGCAAACGGTGTGGCTGGATCGGTTGGGCGAAAAGATAGACGAAGAGGATGGGCAGCCATCGGATAGGCCTGCGCTGATCGAGCACAACTATGAATTCAATGCGCCGGTATATGGGGGAGAGCCGCAGATTTTAGTGTTGGGTCATCCAGTGGTATCGGTGGATGAGCGAGTGGCGATGGAGAAAGAGCCGATCGGAACGATCATTTTATTGCAGGGGCTTGGAGGGAGTGTGCGCGAGAATCCATATCTGTGGCACTTAGCAGGGATGCTGTCGAATTATGGTTACAGGGTGGTGATGCCGGATATGCGCGGGCATGGCGATTCGACTGGAGATGAGATTGGTTTTGGGTTGTATGAAGCGAAGGATATTTCGCAGCTGATAGATGATCTTGAGAGGAAGGGGAAAGTGGCGGGCAAGCTGGGAATCATGGGGCATTCGTATGGTGCGATGATGTCGATTTACGCGGCTGCTTATGACAAACGGATCGAGGCAGTGCTGGGGATCTCGCCGCATAATTGGTTGCGCGATTTTTCCGGTGCGGCAACGAACATTGCGAAGCTGTTTCGGCCGAAGGTTTATGGTTTGATCATGACGATCGGGAACGAGAAGACGATCCCGAGTGCGATTGAGATTGCTGCGGATCGTTTGGGTGTTGATCCGGATGCGCACGGGCCGGCAGCAGTGATCTCACAAACGGACGCCCCGCTTTTACTATTGCATGGTGACAGTGATCAGATTTGCCCGTTCTCTGCGAGCGAGCAGATTCTTGCGGCTCGGCCAGAGAATTCAGAGTTGCTTATTTTTAAGACGGATGATCATTGGACGCATCTGTACCGCCGAACACTTTGGCAGGAAGTGCTGAGTTTTATGGATCATTATCTGCCTGAGTCGCCTATGGATCGGGAGATCGATGCGGACCGGCATGTCGGCGCTGAAGATAATCCAGCTTGGGTGATGTGGCAGGCGAGTTTGGGGGGGTAGTGTTTTGCTGTAGGGAAGAATGGTTTTAACAGCGGGACCCTATTTTAGAATACTGATCAATTGCTTCGTCCATAATACAATGCAGCGTAGCAGAGTGTTGCCAGCATTAGCTCGATGTAAGCTAGAAACTTTTGGAAGCAAGTTGATGTGTTGGATAGGCGTTTATGAAATACATATGTAATTAGTCCCAGAAAAGGGGAAAGTAAGAAAAACATGGCAGCGAATCTATATGGCAAAGCCTTGTTCTTAAATATAAATGATTGGGAAAGTTCAAAGTACAACATACAGCCTGTTACTGTAGAGATTGATATGGTTAAGTAAAAAACAGTTAATGGTTTAAATATGGAAATGTTATTCATATTAAATGAGCAATGATCTTGCCTTCGTAACCAGTTGACTTTGCAACAGTGCATTGTTTTTATCAGTTTAATATGGAACTGTCCATGACGGATACCTTCTCCCATTTTCATAATAGTCACCGCCCCAGCCCCAGTAAGGCGGCCCTTTAGGGTGCCCAATGGCTGTGCACCTGTATCCATGATTTGAATCATCATAAATTGATGGGTTGCCTTTCCCGCTCCAAGGATCGAGTCTTTTTGTGCAGCCACCATTTGGCTTAGCTTCATCGGATACGGTAACATTAACCCAGTTATGATATGTTGTATAGGGGCTTGCACTTGCTGCTGCTGCAAACTTAAAGCAACTATAACCGCCATTATTTAGACTATCAATATTTAGTGATCTATAGATCGTAGATCGCCATTGGTAGCATAACTTGCCGCCACGACGATCAGTTATCCAGCCATCAAAGAGCCAATCATCTGCTCTTTTGGATGCAACAGTGTTTGAATAAGCTCTCGCGATTGACTCTGCTTCTTGCAAACACTTCTCTTTAGTGCAACTTTCCGGGCATTCGCCAAGACACTTGTCGTTGCAAAGAGATTTGAGTTGACCAAGTAGGTATGCGTAAGAACCATTTTTGGGAAGTCTAGGGCCATTAGGTCCACCAAAATCTGGAAGTCTGCCTGGGAACGGATACTCACCAGGGATTTGTTTTCCTGAAGAGTCGTGGTTGATAATTGGGCTACTTTTCACATACTGATATAAACTCAGCCCATCTTGGTATCCGCCGCCAGTTTGGTCTTGGTTCAAAGGGTCACGTTGCATGAAGCGGCCGAGCTTGGGGTTGAGCATGGCGGAGGCGGTGGTGGGGGCGAGCAGTGTTGCTGCAGTGAGGGTGAGGAGGATCAGCAGTGGCAAGCAAGATGTACGGCAAGCAGTAGCGGTCTTGACGTACATAAGGAAGTGGTTCGATTGCATATTGTGGCCCTCAGAAATTACATGATGAGATCACCTAGATACCTTGCCAGTCTAATGTGACATGGGGGGGGTGGCAAGCGATATTTTGGTCATGTGAGGAGGTAGGTTTTTTAAGAGGAGAGGATGATACCTCGTCTGCAGCGCTCGGAAGGTGAATTGCACGAATGATGTGGTTGCAAGCATGAAGTGAACCCACAGATGGAATCCGTGGGCTTGGGGCGCGTGAAAAAGCCCCGCGGCTGTAAACGCAGGGCCTTGTGGGGAATCAGATTGTCGCACGGCTCAACACGATCGAGCCACACGATGTATCTCTAATCATGTATTAGACGCTAGTTGTCAAGGCCATTGCGTTTCACAGGTAATGGTTTTGCGGCAGCGCCTTTGTCGGTTGTAGTTGCTTCTTGTTTGAAGTTGTAACGCTGCGGGTAGTTGGAGTGCTTGAACATGTTGATGTGGTTGATCCAGAGTTCGCGGGGTTTTTCTGCGAGAGGCAATTCTGCTTCCGTAATTTTTCCGACGAGTTCTTTGGTTTCTGGGTTGTAAGAGGTTTGGAGATTCACGCCGTCTATGGAGAGGTTGATGGATGAAGCAATGGTGCGTTCTTTGTCGTGGCCCCACCAGCCTTTGTCGGAGCCGTCGTCAAGTTTGGTGGTAACGATGAAGTCGGAGCCGACTTTTTTAATGACGGGGGCGGATTGTGTAGGGCGGCCGCCGTAGGCGTATTCAGCGAGGCCCATGTAGATGGCGTAGGCTTCGCGGAGGTTGTATTCCGCATCACGGAGCCGTTGCTCTTCATCAGGGTTGGTATGGAAGGTTGATTCACAAAGGAAGGCGGGGACGGTGGTTTGTTTGAGGACGCCGAAACCGTCTTTATACATTTGCTGATCGTTCATGAGGGGTGAGGTTTTTCCGACTTGTGTGCGGAGGGCTGCGCCGAGCCGATGCGCGACATACTTCGCGGGGTCGAGATCGGGCTCGGACCATTTGACGGGGCCGTGGAACCAAACGGTGGAGTAGTTGGCAGTTGGGCCGGAAGCGTTGTGGTGGAGAGAGACGAAGAGGTCGGCACCGGTGCCGCCGTCATGACGGACGATGGTGTTGGCGACTTCAGCGCGGGCGGCAAGACCCATGTCGTAGGAATCATCATCACGGGTGAGTTGAACTTGCGCACCGGCGTGTTCGAGGAGAGTTTTCAGGATGAGTCCGACACGGAGATTGATTTCTGCTTCTCGGACGCCGGTGGGGCCGCGTTTCCAGTTTTTCTTGTGAGCATCGCCGCCGTGACCGGGATCGAGCACGATGACCCAGTCTTTGAGGTATTTTTCAGCTGGGTAGACGGGGAAATCGTCTTCGCCCCAAGCTTGCCAAGGGTCGCGGTTATTCTCGAGCGTGTCGATGATTTCCTCGGCGGTCAGCGGTTTGTCGGCAGCAACACGTTCGAGGAGTTTATCATATTTGGTTTTGGTGACGGTGGGTGCAGGATCGACTTTGGCTTGCTGTGTACAGCCGGTGATGAGGGCGAAAGTGAAGAGAGCAAGAATAAGTGGGGCAATTGGGGTGTGGCTGAGATGGTGTTTGGGAAGGATCATGTTTGGAAGGCTCCGGACAGGCGGATTGATGATGCTTGGAGGCTGAAAAGTTATATTTTGTAGTATAAGACTTGAGCAATAAGTTATGCAACTGTTATATTCTGGGCATGAATCATCGCTCATTGGCTGTTACGTTTTTGGGGTTGTTGATGTTCCTGTGGATGGGTGGCTGCAGTGCACCAGGGGGAGCTGCAGACCGTGCGCATGGGGTGCGAGACGGTTCAGTCATTAAATCGTTGAATGCGGATCGAGAGATCATTGGTCAGTCGGTACTGGGCAGGGCGATTCCTGTGATACGGCTGACATGTGAGGAAGAGGCGACCTCAACGGATGTGCAGACCGTATTGATTGTGGGTGGGATTCATGGGAATGAAGCGGCCAGCACACCGATGCTGTGGCAACTTATCGGCTATATGAAGGATCACCCGGATTTGGTGCGTGGCCGTCGAGTTGTAATTGTGCCGGCGATCAATCCTGATGGTGTCAAGAAGGGGGTGCGTTATAACGCCAACGGGATTGATTTGAACAGGAACTTTAATGCAAAAGGGCGTAAAAACTCGAAGCGATATGGTAGCGAGGGATTGACGGAGCCGGAGAGTCGGGTGTTGCGTGATTTGGTATTGGCGGAGATGCCGGATCGGATCATTGTGATGCACCAGCCTCTACGTTGTATTGATTACGACGGACCGGCAGAAAAGATAGCAGCATTTTTGGCGGGTTATTGCGACTTGCCAGTGAAGAAGTTGGGTTCGCGGCCGGGGTCACTGGGTTCATGGGCTGGGAATGATTTGAAGATTCCGATCATTACGTTTGAGTTGCATCGCGATGCGAACAAGGTAGATCAATTGGAAATCTGGAAGCGGTATCACCGGGCAGTGTTGGCGTTTGTGACATATCCGCAGCCACTGGTGATTGAAGAAGGTTGGCAGCAGTTAGCGAAGTAGGGGTGGTTTGTTTGGGTTGGCGATTGGCCGTTGTGTTTAGAAGTCTATTGAAGTTGTAAGCAGGGACGATGTTATGAAGAAACAACAGACGCGTACGTATGCTTTGCTTGCCAGCTTTTGTGTTTTGCTGGTGACGATGATGATGTTGACGACGGCCAACTTTGCTGAGGACGCAAAGCAAGCCGGAACGATTAAAGAAAAGCTAGACAAAATTTTTAATGATTCGAAGTACGACAACGCGTTTTGGGGTGTGCGCGTCGAAGATGCGGCCGGCAATGTGGTTTATCACAAGAACGGCCAGAAGCAATTCATGCCTGCATCGAACATGAAAGTGTTCACATCGGCGGCGGTGCTGGACACACTTGGTGAAGATTATCGATATGAAACAAGGGTTGATTCATTGGGGACAGTGCGCAATGGGGCGCTGAACGGTGACTTGATCATTGTTGGTTCGGGTGATCCATCGCTTGGTGCGTGGCATCCGGATGATAAGTCCGGTTCGGCTCGGCTGTTTGCGAAGTGGGCACGTGAGGTGCGCAAAGCAGGGATCACGCGTGTGCATGGGCGGATCATTGGTGATGGGCGAATCTTTACGAAGGAATACTACAACGGCGACTGGGTAATCAGTGACGTGCCGTACTGGTATGCAGCAGGCACGAGCGGCTTAGCTATCGAAGAGAATGCGTTCCGCGTGTATATTTCGCCGGGTAGGAAGGAAGGCGATCCTGCGAAGCTGCGCGTGGTGCCGCAGACAGATTACTTCAAGGTTGTGAATCAGACGAAGACAGTAGCGGCAGGCAAAGATACGACCGCTGATGTTGTGTGGCGAGCGCCAGAGTCGAACGTGATTTATGTTTCAGGTAATGTGGCGATTGATCGTAAGACGTATCGCGAGCGGGGAACGGTGTGGAACTCGCCGTTGTATGCAGCACATATGTTTAAGGCCGCACTCGAAAAGGAAGGGATCGAAGTAGGTGGGAAAGCGATCAATGTGTTGAGCTTGCAGAAGCGTGAACTTGAAGGGATTGATTATGCGCAGCGGAAGGCTGTGGTGACGCATTTTTCTGAACCGTTGTCGGAATTGGTGAAGCAGGTGAACAAGATTTCACACAATCTATTCGCGGACCAGATGTACCGAACGCTTGCAGTGGAGACAGGGAGGAAGGGGTCGTATGCGGGTGGTGCAGAAGCGGTGAAGGATTGGATGAAACGGATTGGTGTGCCTAACTATGGGCAGGCGATGATCTTTGATGGCTCAGGACTCGCTCGGCGTAATCATTATCAGCCACAGCAGATGACACATATTCTGCGATACATGGCGACGAAGTCGTTGGCGAAGAAGGCGTTTTATGATTCGTTGCCGGTGGGTGGTGTGGATGGTTCGCTTTGGAAACGGATGAAGCAAGAAGGGGTGAAGGGAAAGGTGCATGCGAAGACAGGGTATATCGGTTATGTACGGACGTTGTCGGGTTATATCGATGCGGAGCCGGGCAAGCCGAAGTATATCTTTTCGTTTATGTGCAATCATTACACTGTGCCGACGCGTGAAGTGAATGAATCTCAGAACAATGCGTGTGCGGTGTTGGCCCTCGATGGGGCGGAGTGACTTTAAGGATTGAGGATATTGTAAGAGCCTGCATTTGCAGGCTTTTTTTATTGCGCGGGTTTATGTTATAGAGGGATTGGTTATGTGTTTTTGTTTGCCGCCGCGGCACGCGCGAGGCGGGCGGTTTGTTCGTTCTCTTGCCAAGAGAAGGTGCGCTGTTTATCGAGTTGCGTGGCGGGGATGCTGCCGCCGAGGATAAGGGCGCGGCGGGGGGTGGCGGAGCGATTGGGAGGGGTGTAATGAAGTGTGTAGCCGTTGTGAATGGTGGCGCCCCCGGGTGAGAGTGGGCAAGCGACAACATTTTTGACATGCGGCATGGCAGCTTCGGTGAGTTCCAGTGCGTGAATTTTAGGGTCGTTGTTGATGTGTCTGTGCTCGACGATTTCGATGTTTTGCGTGTAGGGGACAAAGTGCATGCAGCCGTTTTCAAGGGTGGCTTCTTGAAGCGGGGTCCAGATACTGACGCTTTTGTGAAGCAAGTTGGGATCCCAGTAGGCGGCATCTTGGTGCCAAGGTGTGGCGATGCCGTGGCCTGCGGGTTTGAGGATGGCGTGATGGAAGTCAGTGGTCGCTTCCGGGCCAAGGAATTGTTGGATGATGGTTTGCACGTTGGCGTAGAGGGCGCTTTGCCGCATTTCTGGTGCGTATTTATCAGGGTGAAGAATTTGCGGGAGGTTTGGAGGTGCGTCGTCTTCGTCTGTGCCACCGAGGTCGAATTGGTTGCCTTCGTTGCGACCTGCTTGTTCGGCAAAAATACGATCATAACTCACGCGAACTTTGTCGAGGTCTTCGGTATGGGTGATGTTGGCGAGTGAGAGAAAGCCGTTCTGTTTGAAAAAATCTTTGTGTTCCTGTGTTAGTTTCAGATCGGCGTCTAGTTTGAATGGTTCGATGATTATCGGTTTCATGTGGATCTCCTTGTGTCAATTGATAAGGAATGATTGTTTCAGATTGCAAAGAAAAAAGCGTTCAAAGATAGATTCAGCACGATTTTGAACAGATCTTTGGTAGGCGAAAAGCGAGGGGATGCTATCATGATGGCGTGGATGAAGTGACGCATATCAAGCAGGATAGCAGGGAAGATCGTCGTGTTTTGCTGCTGCGAGAGCAGGGGTGCAATCCGTATGTTGTGCTCGGGCGGTATCGGTATTTATCTGCGAGAGGGCAAATAGAAGAGCATCTGCATCCTGGGTGCGTTGAAATATGTTATTTGGAGTCGGGGCGGCAGACGTATGTGGTTGAGGGAGAGCAGTATGTGTTGCGAGGCGGGGATTTGTTTTTTACATGGCCAGGAGAATTGCATTCAACTGGGGATGCACCGGAAGAGAAGGGGCAGTTGTATTGGTTGGTGGTGGATTTATCAGAGATTGCTGGTGGAATAAAAGGCAATGATCTTGATATGGAGCGAATGTTGTTGCAGACGCTTGCGAAGTTACGGCCCCGCCATATCTCCGGGGGAACGGAATATAAGAAGAGTTTACGCAATGTCTTTGTGGCCAATGATGATGAAGTAGGTGAGTTTAGGCTGCACCGTGTACGGCATGAGTTACGTCAGTTTCTTCTGTGTGTTTTGGATTGTGCTAAGCGAGAGGGTCGTGTTAAACATTCAGCGATGATGGTGAGAGTGCTGAACTACATTGAATCGCATCTTGAGGGGGAGATTTCGATTGAGTGCTTGGCGGAATTGGTGTGCTTGTCGGTTTCTCGGTTTAAGCATACATTTCAAAAAGAAGTGGGGATGTCGCCGGTTGATTATGTGCAACGCAAACGTATTGATCTTGCTGCAGAACGGTTGCATGAAACGAATCAAAGTGTGTCAGAGATTGCGTGTGCAATGGGCTATTCATCTAGTCAGTATTTTGCAACGGTGTTCAAACGATACCGAGGTGTGACGCCGAGTGTGTATCGTAAGCGAGTGAAGACGTGAGCCGCGCATAAAAAAACCGACGTATGATCGTCGGTTTGGTTGACTGATTTGTGGTTGTTTACTTGTTGAGCTTTTTAGCTTCTTCGATAACGTAGTCCCACTGGAAGGCAGGGCCGGGGTCAATTTTACGTTTTGAGATATGGTAGTGTCCGATGAGCCCTTGGTAGTTGTTGAGTTCATCACCGATGAGGACTTTGGTATTGAGTTTACCATCTTCGCCGCGGGGGTAATCGAGTTTGATTTTGGGGAAGACTTTGGAGAGTGCGGCGGTGAGTTTGATCAGTGAATCGTATTGTTCGGGAGTGAGGTCATATTGTGTGAGTTTGCGGCCTTGGACTTTGCCAACAGTTGGATCGTTTTCAAACGGTTTGCCTACAAAATTAGGGGTTCGGATGCCGCCATCACCCATGTATGCTGGAAGTGTGATGATGGTGTCGCCGTTTTTGTCGGAGCCATACCACTTGTCTAACGTACCGTCTTTGGCGAGTTCTTTGTCGGAATAAGCACCAATGTTGGCAATCTCAATACCGATGGATCGGTCGTTAGAAGTGCCGGCATGCCAAGCGCGTTCTTTGAGGTCCATGGTTTGATAGATGGTGCCGTCGATGTCGAGCATGAAGTGGACTGAGAGGCCTCGCATGTCGTGGAGGACTTTGAAGCAGCGTTCGGAGGTGCCGCAGACATCGTAGTGGTAGACGAATTGATCCACGGTGTCTTGGAGGGTTTTTAGGTCCCAGCCACCACCACGGAGTTGTTCGATCTGATCTGGGTCCCATTTTTCCTGTGTGGTTTTTCCGTAGCGAAGGTTGTAGCGATTGGGGGTGTCAAGCTTATCTTTATTGTGTTCCCACTTGGCATATTGATAATCGCCAAAGCGTTTATCGACTCGGTATGCATCGTAGCCACCTTCATCCATCCAGAGGACGACAGGTGCGCCGACGTTAAAGAGTTGGCCTGCGACAACGATTTCCTGCCCGCTGCGTTTGATCATGTCGCCTGGTTTTTTCGCGGTGTTGCAGCCAGCGATCATAGTGATGGCAACGGCGGCGGTGGTGATGGCGGCAACGGATTGAAATGTATTCAAGGCGGTGCGCTTTTTGTTTAGAGAAATCATGCGGTCGTCCTTACAGCAAAAAAAATGGGTCGTTAGGTGGTGGTATTGGGAGTTATTCACAGTGTAACAGATAAAAAAGACACCTCATCCGTTAAAGGAGGAGGTGCCAATGATTCTATTTAACCAATAGTGTGTCTTGTCATGATTGAATAGATGCCGTTAGTTGGTTCTTGAAAATGAACCTTCATTATTTACGGCGACGTGCCAAGAAGAGTCCACCGAGACCGAGCAACGCGATGGATGCTGGTTCTGGAACGGCCACTGTTTCAAGAAGAATGTCATCATATGTGAGGCCGCCACCGCCGGAGCTTGCGTTAGATGGTCCGCCGAATCGCAGGCTTGTGAGGCCGTCAGCAGCATCCCAGCCTGAACCGTCGAGTGCGGTTTCGAAAACGCCATCAATGTTGCCATCGCTGGTAAGGTCAACGGTGACGGTAATCTTGTCGAGTGAGATCACAGCGTCAAAGGTGTGCCAACCAGCGGTTGCAGCGAGCGTGGCTTGTGTACCTGGGTTGCCGGGTTCATCGAAGAATTCCCAACTAACGTTCGAGCCGGGGAATAAGGTTACACGAGCGCCATATGGGTTTGCATCGGCTTGGTTGTAGGCACCCATTTCGAAGAGTGGGAATGGCCCGCCACGGAAGCCGAGAGTCATGCGTTTGTTACCAGCGCCGTCGTCGAGCATTTTTGCAGAGAGGTGGATATTTTCAGTTGCGGTTGGCTTGAGTGCGGTAACGAGAACTTCATTTACGGTACCTCCTGGGTGTGCTGCTGCTTTGCCAACATCGCCAAAGCCTGTGCCGTCTGCAGTAAGGGTTGCGCCGCCGCCAGCCCAAACTGCTGTCATCGCGGTGGTGTCAGCATAGCTGTCGAAATTTTCATCGATGATGACCGCTGCGCTTGTAGTTGCCGATGCGGTAACGAGTGCCGCCGCTCCGAGCAGTGTTAAGGATGTTCTTTTCATAGTGCCTCCTAAAGGATTGATGGAAGTGAAAGTTTCAGAAATTGGGCCTTCGAGTTGTATGGGAATTTCGAAGTCCCTTGCTGGTTCGATTAAAACGACAATAAATCTACTTGGAAGAGTTTATAGTTCTATAACAAAAAACAATTGTATAGATAACAATATCCTGTCGCAAGACTTTTTTGCTATAGGGCGATACTCGAGATTAAACTTTAATAGTATGGTAAATAAATGCTTATATTGTTTTATATGTGGAATGCGGGAAACATTATGAAGGTTGCTGGAAAGTTTTTCTGTACCTTCTGTCACAATCTTATAGAATAATGATTTATACGAGGGAATGTGCTCAAATGCTGTAGATGCAGAAATTACAAGCGCTTAAATCGCTAGGAGAAGGGGTGATTGGGGGTGGGTGATGTTTGCATGAGTGTTCTATGAGGCTTGAACAACCCGTGAGGAAGAGGAGAGTACGCGTGATGAGCAACACTTTTTTTAAGCCGTGGTCGATTCGATTGGCCGTCATCGCGGTTTCGCTTTTTGCATGCGTTAGTGTGTCTGCATATATCCCTGGGTATGACACGATTGATGTGACCGGCACGTATGCGGGAACGTATGACATCGAATCGGTGTACCTGCCAGGCGTTGTAGCGCACGAAAATGGCTTTGCACATGAGGAAGCGCTCAAGGCGCAGGCCGTGGCAGCACGGACGTATGCGTACTACAAAAAACTTGTGACCAGTCCTGGTTCGATCGCCAACGGTACAAGTGACCAAGTATTTCGTAAATCAGGTTATCAAACCCGTGTTCAACAGAAGCATTATGATGCAGTGGCCGCAACGGCGGGTGAGGTGTTGACATTTAATGGCAATATCATTGCAGGGTTTTATGTTGCGGGTGGTAAGCCGACGGCATTGCCGCTGACACCAACAGATACAACCACACCTGCATTTAGTAGCGACCCAACGAATACAGAAAAATGGGTGACTTATACGTATCCGAATGATGACATTGGGAATAGTAATCTGGGGACGCCTCTTGGTTTCCAAGGGAGTCCGCGGAATCGTGGTGCGATGAGTCAGAATGGGTCAAACTATCTGGCGACAAGTCGGGATATGAACTATATCGATATCTTGAAGTACTACTATGGTGCGGACATTCAAGTTGAGACGACAATCAACTGGCCATGGTTAAGCCGGCATAATGGGCGAACACTTGTAGATTTTGAGCAGAGTGAGCAGTACTTTGCATCGACGCCGCAGTTTTCGGGAAGTAATCGGAATATCGGGTCAGGCACGACTGCTGAGCTGTCTAACGAGGCGGCGCACACAGGAAGTACTTCTCAGAAGATTGTGATTGATTATGATGAAACAAAGCCAGATGCGTTTGATGGTTTTCGTTTGCGTCATGTTGCGGGGACAAAAAATATTGTGCCGGGTACGCAGGCATCTTCCAATGCGAACGTGATTCTAGAAGGTGTTGGCTCGATCGGTTTTTGGCTGAAGACGAACGATGCGGGCATGACCGTGTCGATTGCGCTGGATGATGATCCAAACGGGGGGACAGGGAGTTTGTCGACGGGCGACCGCGGGATTTTTATAGATGTGATTGCGGACGGCGGGTGGCATAAGTATGAATGGTTCTTGGAAGACGACAGCTACTGGGAATCATGGGTCGGTTCAGGGGATGGATCAATCAGCACGCAGTTTGCGATTGATTCGATTCAACTGCACGGTAGCAGTGATGCGATAGTGTATTTTGATGACTTATTTATTGATCCGAATGCGGTGGCGCCTGTGCCTGAGCCGACTTCGGTATTGGTATTGGCGGGGTTGCTTGGCTTGTCAGTCAGGCGACGTAAGTGAAAACAAACGTTGTGCAGTGAGATGTATAGCTGCATGGCATGATCTATCTTATATGGTTATTCCGAGTGAGGATGTGATGCGACAAACGCGTTGGACTGGACTGTTTTTATCATTAACTCTGTCGCTTCTGGTGGCTTGTTCAGCAACAGGCAAGCCAGCAACCAAGGAGCAGCTTAAGACTATCCCGGATGTGCCGACAGAATTTCGTGCGGCATGGGTGGCGACTGTGTCGAACATTGACTGGCCAAGTAAGCCGGGGCTTTCGACGAAGCAGCAGCAAAAAGAGTTGATCGATATTCTTGATCGCTGCGCCGAGATGAATCTGAATGCGGTGATTTTTCAGGTTCGCACCACGGCAGATGCTTTTTATCAATCAGATCTTGAGCCGTGGTCATATTATTTAACTGGCAAGCAAGGGCAGGCACCGAAGCCGTTCTATGATCCGCTGAAGTTTGCAGTTGAAGAAGCGCACAAACGTGGGATTGAACTACATGCGTGGTTTAATCCGTATCGTGCGTCTCAGGAACACGGCAAGTATGAATATGATCCGTCGCACATTTACAAGACCAACCCTGATCTGGTGAAGACTTACGGGAAGAAGTTGTGGATGGATCCAGGTGAGCCTGAGGTGATGAAGCGATCAATGGATGTGTTCCTTGATGTTGCGAAGCGATATGACGTAGACGGCATTCATATTGATGACTATTTCTATCCCTATCGTGTTGCGAATACGGAGTTTCCAGACAAAGCTTCTTATGCGAAGTATCAGAAGGCTGGTGGGAAGCTGGGCGTGAATGATTGGCGGCGGCATAATGTTGATACGTTTATTGAGACGTTCTACAAGAAGCTGAAGAAAACACGGAACGACGTAAAGTTTGGGATTAGTCCTTTTGGGATTTGGAAACCAGGTTATCCATCGAACATCCAAGGGATGAATCAGTTTGAAATGATTTATGCAGATGCGAAGTTGTGGTGGAACAAAGGTTGGTTGGATTACTTCACGCCCCAGCTTTATTGGGAGATTCGTAAGCCAGCGCAGTCGTTCCCATCGCTTTTGGGTTGGTGGGAATCGGAGAATACGAAAGGTCGCTATTTGTGGCCGGGTATGGCGTGCTACCGTGTGAAGGATGGCACGAAGCGAGAACTTGATGAAAAAGAGATCCCGTTCCAGATCGATTGGACGCGCTCGCTGACGAAGAATGGACCTGGCGCAGTCTTCTTCTCGATGAAGCAGCTTATGACCAATCGCGGTGGCTTGACTAAGTCGATCAGTGCTAAGTACAGCAAACGCGCGCTAGTGCCATCATGTGATTGGCTGAAAGCGAAGGCGCCGAAGCTGCCAAATGCAAAGGTGGCGATGACATCGGACGAAGGTGTGACGGTGAAGCTGGACAAGCAATCTGCTGCAGATGCAATCAACTGGATTGTTCAGGTGAAACGCGGTGGTAAGTGGTACTACGAGATCGAGCCAGTCGCGAAACGCACCATGAAGGTTGACACTAAGGGTGGCAAAGTTGAGATGGTTGTGGTGACGACAGTGGGACGCAACTCTGTTATGAGTCCGAAGAGCGTGATCAGCGGTAAGTGACCGTAATTTGAATTGATGATCATAAAACGCCCTTGGAATAGGGCGTTTTTTTGTGCGCGAGGGTTGGAGTACGTGATTAGAGGATACGGATGAGATCTTGTTCGTCGATGCCGATGTTAGAAAGGTGGGGGCGGAGGTCATCGAGGAAGCGGCGGCCGTCCTGTGTGTAGCCGGCAGTATGTTTGAGGTTCGGGACATGCGATTGGAAGTAGCGGTTCATGCGACCCATGAATAGCTCACGGAGATATTTGCAGAGCATGGAGGCAAGTGCGATGGGGAAGTGTTTGTCTTCGCCTTTGGTTTCGAAGGTGACGGTCATTTGCCGGTTTTGCTGAGAGAGGAGGTAAGCAGAGCGGTCTTTGGATTCATCTAATATACGGATAGATGCATCGGGAAAGTTGATCTGAAGGACACGAAGATATTTGGTGCGCCCACCTTGTCGATCGATAGCAACGATAGGGTGATGAGCACCATAGTTTTGCCAGATGTGATGAAGATGTCCTGCGACGAACGTAAAGGAGGTAGATGCTTTGTTGCGTGTGGCGGCGGCCATTTGATTGAAACGGTTTTCAAGGACCAGTGCGGGTGCGAGATCGAGAAGTGTAATGCCTTGAGAAGTCATGGTTTTGCTGAGCATGTTAGTAGCGATAGCGATCTCGCCGCCGGTGGATGCGGCGGGAAGTATGTCCCAAGGGTGAGTCTCGGAGGGATCGTACCAGGGAAGATCGTCGGTTTGGTGATGTGATTGCTCGCCGAGGTGATCAAGCATGTTGGCAAGTGAGAGTGTGCCGTCGTTATCTTGCCAATGCTTGAGGATTCGAGCGAAGCAGAGGACGCCGGTTTCAAGATGTTTGATGCCTGCGGCTTTGGTGACAAGCTTCTTAGAGTCGCCGATGGGAATGCGGTGTTTGCGGCCAGCAAGTTTGCGGGAGACAGCCCCTTCGAGGATAGACCAGAGGTCGGGGAGGTTGTCGTATGAAAAATCTGGCGCATCATCAATGGCGATGACGGATCGGCTGATAAGGAGTGGGCCGAGGAGTGGGCCGTAACCTGCTTCGTCGATGCCGGCGTAGATGTGCATAAAAGTGCCTGTTTACAAGGATGGAATTTGTTGCTGAAGGTTTTGCCAAACTTCGTCGGTGGTCACCTTGGCGATAAGAGATTGATCGTTTTTATGGCTGCGGTAGTCGAAGACAAAGTCGGGATTGATGGTTTCGATAGGGCGGACGACGGTTTCGAGGCGACGGTAGGGACCGACAAAATTGGGATCGGTTGGGCCGAAGATGGTGGTGATGGGTTTGTTGAAGCCGACGGCGATGTGCAGTGGAGCAGAGTCATTGCAGACGACGAGACGACAGTGTTTGATGAGCGACATAAGTTGGCCGATGGAGGTTGTGGGGTTGAGGATTTGCGAGGGAGAGCCGCCGAGGGATTGGAAAGTATTAATGAATGCTTCAGCGGAAGATTGTTCGGACGGTGCTGTGAGTAGGACGATGTGCTTACCGAGGGATTGTGCCTCGAGGAGACGCTTGGAGATTTCTGCGTAGCGATCGATTGGCCAGCACTTGCACTGCCAACGTGCGGTGGGCGCAATACAGATGTAACGATTGGGTTTGGCATTGTTTTGATGGAGGTAGGAAAGCGTCCAGTCGTCGTCGGCAATGGAAGTGTAGAGCGAAAGATCGTCATCGGATTTGATGCCTTCAGCTTGTAGCAGCGCGAGCATCTGATCGACAGTGTGTGGCGTGTTATGGGGGAGAGGGTGACGCGTGTTGTAGCCAAGCCAAGCGAGTTCGCGGGCAGCACGATAGCCTATTCGGCGCTTAGATCGTGTGAGAAAGGTGAGTAGGCCGGAGCGTGCGAGCCCTTGCAGGTCGAAGACGAGATCATAGTTGGTAGAGCGGAGTTGTTTGGCGAGTGCGAGGCCGAGTCGGGTGGCACGTGGGGAGCGGCAAAATTTTTTTAGTGCAGTGCGATCGAAGGGGATGACGTTTGTGATAGCTGGATGGTGGGCGATGATATCGATGAAGGGTTTGTTGACGAGCCAGTCGATCCGGGCGGATGAGCCGAAGTGTTTGCGGAGAGAGGTGAGGACGGGGACGGTGCGGGCGACGTCGCCGAGGGCAGATGGACGGATGATGAGCACACGCTTGGAGGCGTGGTGTGATGGGGTTGAGGTTGTACTGTTCGCGGCGGCCATATCCGACTAATATAGCTGTTTCGAGGCGGGGACGGTGCGGTGGGGAAAATTTGCTGCGGAATTGCGTTGTGGGTAAAGCCCACAGATTTGGCAACTCCCCAAAAAGAATAAACACATGCAGTGTTTCAAGAGGATGTGACGTTTATGACCACGGCTTTGATTTCGGATATTCATGGCAATGTTGATGCGCTGAAGATTGTGCTTGCGGATATTGAATCGCGTGGGATCGAGCGGATCATCTGTTTGGGTGACATTATTGGGTACGGCCCGAACCCGCTTGAGTGTGTGGATCTGGTGATGGCAAAGTGTGAGTTTGCGATGCTGGGGAATCATGATTTCGCGGTACTGTACGAGCCGACAAGTTTTAATGCATCAGCGGAGCAGTCGTGCTATTGGACGCGGCAGCAGTTTGAGAAGGAAGAAGATCCGGAGAAACGAAAGAAGCGATACACGTATTTGGGAAATCTGTCGATTCGAAAGCAGACTGAGATGGGGTTGTTTGTGCATGCATCACCACGGCGGCCGATCAATGAGTATATTTTTCCAGATGACACGCTGACGGCGCCTGTGAAGATGCAGCAGATTTTTGACCGCATCGAACAACGGTGTTTTTGCGGACACACGCACGTGCCGGGGGTGTTTACGGACGAGCCCGATTTTTATCCGCCGAAAGATTTAGGCGGGACTTATACATTTACGGATGATGAGAAATGTATTATCAATCCGGGATCGGTGGGGCAGCCGCGTGATAGAGATCCGCGTGCATCTTATGCAGTTATGACGGATGAAAAAATTGAATTTGTGCGGATTGAATATCCTGTGCAGGACGTAGCAGATAAGGTGTCGATGATTCCGCAGCTAAATGATTTTCTGGGGCAGCGATTATTTGATGGACGGTAGGTAGATAGGACAGATTAAAGGGAAGCGATCGCATCCTGTACGTCGTCATAGATAGCGAAGACGGAGTCGAGGCGAGTCACCTTGAAGAGGAACGAGACGTTCTCTTTGCAGTTGGCGAGAGCGATCTTGCCTTTGACGTGCTCAAGGTCTTGGAGGAAGGAGACGAGTGCGCCGATGCAGCTTGAAGCGAGGAATTCGACATGTGAGAGGTCGAAGACGAAGTTGCGGATGTTGTCATGCCGCATGATTTGCATACATTCGTCGATCATCTCCTGCATCTCGAGGTGGGTCACTTCTGACATTTCGATTCTGCATGTGGCGACCTGGCCGTCTTGTTCGATTTCCATCCCATCTGGCAGCATGTAAATGACCTCATCTCACGAATGACCTGCAAATGACTACATACATATCGACTTGTTGCGGGCCATTTCATTCAAAACAAGTACGAATCGATGGCGGCTCATTCAGTGATCAGCAGGGATTACCTGCTAAAAATAACGCCTTCGTAACAATGTAGTTTAAACGGAGTTAACACGAAAATCACGATTTGGCATCAGAAATACGCTGTCTGGGTGCCGTCATGATCCTTGGGCGTTGTGCCAGTGGCATGCTTAGCCAACTTGGCAAATAGGCGATATGAGGGCTTGGTAAGCAAGGTAATTTGCGGGGTTTGGTGAATAGTCAGGAGGATGACATCCGATAATCGGTGCCAGGCGATATGAGCTTTGCCTAGTTTGTACAGCCTGCGGATTGGTTACAACTGACATAAATGGGTGGGTTTAACATACTCGAACCGTTACATAAAGCAGAGTGGGCCGAAGGTGGCTTTGGACATCTCATTTTCTGTGCGGACCATCCCAGCCATACCGTTACGGTGTTTACCCCATTTGATGACGCCGAAGGCGATGGATTGGTTACCCCGTAGTGGCGAGACGGTGGAGGAGGTCACGCCGCCGATGACAACAGGTTCGGTGTCGGTTTCTTTGGCTTCCTGGTAGATGGGGTTGCCCGCATCGGCGACGAATTCTTGATCAAATTTCAGGCCGACGAGGACGCGCTTGGGGTGGCCGAGGTTGTACATACGGGAGACGATTTCCTGCCCGAGGTAGCAACCTTTGGTAAAAGAAACCAGTTCATCGAGGATGCCGGTCTCAGCAGGGAGAGAGTCAGCGCCGTAGTCAATCATAAACAGGGGTGTGCCGGCTTCGATACGTGCGGTGTTGTATGCGCCCCAGCCGATTGGTCTGCCGCGGAGCCCCTTGCGACGTTGTTCAGCCCAGTTCGCGTCTATCTCGTGGTTAGAGGACCAGCCGGCTTGTGAAAGAAGATGATCATAGATCGCATTAATATTGTCACGGGGGACATAGAGATGCAACCCAAGCGATCCGGCTTCATCACGGCGCATGAGGTGGCAGGCAGAGCCGCAGATTAAAACCGAGCCGCAGTCCCACGGCTCAAGAGTGGCGGGGTCAGTCTGTGAGTCATTTTCATCACGTGATTGTTCGATCAATGCCGCAGCCCCCGGGCCAGTGATGAATAAATGTTCGATATCACCGCTTTGATCTTGGAAGGTAATGTCTTCAGTGAAGACGATCTTATCGAGTGAAGTGATCAGGTGTTCGGTATTGAATTTGGCAGCATCAAGATAAATCGTGCCGGATTCATTGGGCATCTTCATTAGGATGAAGTCGGCTTCGATACGTCCTTTGGTATTCAACAAGAGTGCGTGATTGGATTTGCCGGTGGGGAGATTGTTCACCTCGTTGGTGATCATGCGATGTAACAGGTCGGCGGCATCGGCGCCGGTGATTTTGATCAATCCCCGCCATGACATATGAAGGATGCCGACGCGCTGACGGATGGCGGCGTACTCCGCGCGGTAATCTTCGAAGGAATCGACAGCGGCAATTGCTTCGCCTTCAGCACCCCAAGCCATGAGCATTCCGCCCATCTGTTCCTGCTTCGCAGCGAGTGGATTTGTCATAGCAGGGTTGGTCGGGGCCGCGTTCTGATCGTTCGTGTCAC
This sequence comes from Poriferisphaera sp. WC338, assembly GCF_050931845.1. Taxonomy (GTDB): domain Bacteria; phylum Planctomycetota; class Phycisphaerae; order Phycisphaerales; family Phycisphaeraceae; genus Poriferisphaera. Next base: position 3,498,066 of record NZ_CP194516.1, on the reverse strand, counting down.
TCATGCAGGGAATTATAGTGTGGGTGGAGGCAGGCCCCAATTCGGTCGGGTGGTGCTTGGGAAAGGTTGCCGCCCCGCAGGTTTCTGGCAGCGTGAGTGGCTCACCTTCCGGGGGGATTTTGCCTATAATGAGACCGCTCGCTCCGGAGGAACCGCCTGATTGGATCGGCCGGGAGCGTGTGATGGTAATCCCGCCTGATTGAGAATTACAACCCTAACTCATTGGAGTTTAAGAAGATGGCGAAGAAAACAATCGCTGACGTTGCTGTGGCTGACAAGAAAGTTTTGATTCGTGTGGACTTCAATGTTCCGCTCAAGGACGGTCAGATCACCGACGATCGGCGTATCCAGATGGCGCTTCCAACGATCAAGGCCGCACTCGACAATGACGCCGCGGTGATTTTGATGTCCCACCTTGGCCGTCCAAAGGGCGAAGGCGCTGAACCAGAATTTTCATTGAAGCCTGCTGCTGCACGTCTTGGCGAAATTCTTGCTGGCAATGAAGTGTTGTTCGCTTCGGATACGGTGGGTGATGATGCGAAGAGCAAGGCGAAATATCTTCTGCCGGGGCAGGTGCTTGTGTTGGAGAACCTCCGTTTTGCCAAGGACGAGAAGAAGGGCAACGCTGAGTTTGGTAAAGCGATCGCGGACATGGCCGATGTTTATGTGAACGATGCGTTTGGCACATGCCACCGTGAGCATGCTTCTATGGTCGCTGTTCCGCAGGCGATGAAGGATGCGGGCAAAGAAACGGTTTGCGGTTTCCTGGTTGAGAAAGAAATCAAGTTCCTTGCAGACACGATTGCGAATCCCGGGCGCCCGTTTGTGGCGATCCTCGGCGGTGCAAAGGTATCCGACAAGATTGTTGTCATCGAAAACCTGATCAACATCTGTGACAAGATCATCATCGGCGGCGCGATGGCTTACACTTTCTTCCTCGCGCAGGGTAAGACGGTGGGCGGATCATTGGTCGAGCCAGACTTTATAGAGAAGGCGAAAGAAATGCTCGCCAAGGGTGGCGATAAAATTGTCCTCCCGATCGATACGCACTGTGGCGATGCGTTCAGTGGTGACTCTAACAAGCAAGTTGTCGAAGGCGATATTCCTGATGGCTATCAAGGTTTTGATATTGGGCCGAAGTCTGCTGAGTTGTTTGCAAACATTGTGCGTGACGCGAAGACGGTTGTTTGGAACGGGCCGATGGGCGTGTTCGAGATGCCGCCGTTTGATGAGGGGACCAAGGCGGTTGCCGCGGCGATTGCTGAGTCGGATGCGGTGTCGATCATTGGCGGCGGCGACTCGGCTGCGGCTGTGAAACAGCTTGGTTATGCTGATCAGGTGACGCACGTTTCGACCGGCGGCGGCGCTTCATTGGCGATGCTCGAAGGCAAGAAATTCGCCGCAGTTGAATTGTTAGATGAGAAATAAACCGTCGGCCTCCGGAACCCACCCGGGAGTAAATTGATCAGATCAGCCCACGGTTTGGCCGTGGGTTTTTTATTGGTATCGTTCATGATGACAAAAAATCTGGTTGGGCGAGGCATATTCGCACAATTGCATTTTTGACACGGGTTATTCTTACCATAAGTGCGCAAGCAATATTAGAATAAGCACCATGGATGATCTTAAAAAACTATCCGGGGCAGCGCATCAGCCCGCAAAGAAGTTTATGCGCCGAGCCGGCGTGATTTGTATTGCTCTTGGCTTGCTTTGCATCATTCTTGGTATTGGCAGCTTCTTCTTTTCATTCATCGCAAACATGATCGGTATTTCATCGGGTGAAACAACATTTAGCATTCCTTATCTCTTCCCACTTGCATTCATTGGCGGCCCGATTTTTTTTATTGGGATCGTGATGGCTGTTTTTGGTTACATGGGTGCGGTTGCACGCTATCAAGCGGCAGAGATTGCTCCGGTTGCATCTGATACCGTGAACTACATGGGTAAATCAACCAAACCTGGAGTGCGGTCATTCGCTTCGGCGATCTCGGAAGGTTTAACCGAAGGCGCAATGGCTGGATCAGGATCAGATTTTCAGGACATGATTAACTGTCCGGTATGTGAAGCGCGTAATCAAACCGGCTCAAAATTCTGTGATCAGTGTGGTGTATCCATAGCTGAGATAATCTGCTCGAATTGTTCTTCACCGAACCAGCCGGGCTCGAAGTTTTGTGATCAATGCGGTAACAATCTCTCTGACCATTAAACAACAAAGGACTTCAACGTGACGCAAACCGATAACCGTTATTCAATTGCGGAGTTTATTGAGCAAACTCAACAGCGGGATCGGGGGCAGGGGTTTTTTGAGCTTGAGTCCGAGCGCATTCTGGAAGTCAATCTTGACGGTGAGGTGTGGACGAAGATGGGGTCGATGATCTCGTACAACGGGGAGATCAAGTTCACACGTGAAGGCATTATGGAACACGGTTTTGGTAAGTTTCTGAAAAAAGCAGTCTCCGGTGAAGGGACACGGCTTACCAATGCGTCAGGGCGTGGGCAGTTATATTTGGCGGACAGCGGGAAGAAGATCACGCTGTTGCAGCTAGGCGGGGAGGCGATTTATGTGAATGGGAATGATCTGCTTGCGTTTGAGAAATCGTTGTCGTGGGACATCAAGATGATGAAGAAGGTGTCGGCGATGTTGGCGGGCGGGCTGTTTAATGTGCGGCTGGAGGGGACGGGGATGTTGGCGATCACGTCGCATTATGATCCAATGACGTTGTTGGTGGAGCCGGAGCGGCCGGTGATGACAGACCCGAATGCGACGGTGGCGTGGTCGGGTGATTTGATGCCGACGTTTAAGACGGATGTTTCGCTTAAGACGTTTTTTGGCCGTGGGTCGGGGGAATCGTTTCAGATGTTGTTTGAGGGGTCGGGGTATGTAGTGGTGCAGCCTTATGAAGAGGTGTATTTGCAGGCGAGCTCGGGGAGTTGATGAGGATTTCGTGAGCGCATGAAAAACCTGACCTACATGATGTGGGTCAGGCTCCTTGTGTTTAGATGTTAGATAGATCTTATTCTTTGATGGGTTTGTTTTGGTTACGTTTGCGGCGGAGTGAGATCAGGCCGAGCGCGATGGCGCCGATGCCGCTGGCGGTAGGGGTTGGTGCAGCGACTGGGGTGTCGATCGTGTCAACTGGCGCATTGGTATCGATGTAGCCGAAATCAACAAGCCACTGAAATTCACCAAGGACATCTGGGAAATCCCACAAGCTGCTGAAAGAAGTGGGAGCTGATAATGAACTTGAGGATGAGCGATAGACGCTGTCAGTGTAGCTGATATTACCGTCGGTTGATGCTTCAGTGAAGCTTTCGAGGACGCGGCGGTATTGACCTCCTGCGGTGCTGGTGAGCGTAATGCCGTAGTTTGTTCCTTCATCGAGAGATATACCTTCGTCAAGTGCGACGGTTCGCCAAGTATCGGTGTCTGCGAGAGAATTAACCTGAGCCAAGATTTCATCGGTGTCGGTATTCCACAGGGTAATGGTGTCGTTGTTGCCGCTGGCTCCGGTCAAGGTTGAAAGTTGGGTGATCACAAGATCAGGTGAATTGGCGGTAAAAGACCAACCAACAGTGACACCGATGGTGCTGCCAGTGAAACTGTAGTGTGCACCAGATGAAATTTGATCTTGAAGGACGGTGTCTACACTTTCAGCTTTGGTCGTTTTAGCGCCAATGAGTGCAGCGGCTCCCATCATAGCGCCGGTGGCAATGCTGCGTTTGCCACGGAAGACCTTTCGTTTGCGTGCGGGTTTTACCATTGTTTGCTCCTGTTTGATTGAATAATGCCTGTTTGAAGTTCTGTGCTTCGATGGTGCGGTTTGAAACAATTATGTTGTCATCTACAACATCCAATTGATGCCATTCATTGTTGTGTTGTAATGTCTATTCTGTTGAGTCCCGGATGTATGATTAAGAGCAGCATTCTTCCAATCTGTATGAGCCTGGATTCATGCACAGCCGTGTCGAATCATATCGCGGCATGGCATGTGTCAATTTGCTTTATGTTTGGATGGATTGGGTTTGATGTTGTTGTGTTTCAAGGTTCATATATGTCGTGCAAGAATATGGGGGATTGCGATTCTTAGTCGGCGCGGTTCTCGGGATTGCTCTTGGATAAAAGGGAGAGACCTAGAAGATGACATTTGTGGCTGACGAGGCTTGTGTTATGCGATATGCGAGGTATATGGCTGTTTGCTTAAAGATTGGGATGAGGTTTGATGACCGGATAAGCGGTGACTTTACCCGAGTATTGCAGTAGGCGACTTGCTTTCACGATAGCGTGTATAGAATGTCCATCATCGCTGTGATTATGGCGGAGTTATTGGTTATATGGTTGATTATGTTGTGAGATAAGCCCATGCGTTACAGGCCAATTGGTGATTCAGGATTGGAAGCCTCGGTGATTGGGCTTGGGACATGGGTGTCAGGTGGAGGAGAGGTGTGGGGGCAAGAGGTAGATGATGATGAATCTGTGAGGGCGATCGAAGCTGCGATCGACTCGGGTATCAATTTGATTGATACCGCGCCGGCGTATGGTTTGGGGCGAGCAGAGAAGGTGGTTGGACGAGCGATTAAAGGCAAACGGGATAGCGTGATTGTTGCGACTAAATGTGGGCTAAGGTGGGATGATATTTCCGGGACATTCATGTCACATCTGTACGGTAAAGATGTCTATCGGAATACGCGACCATCATCGATTGCTCATGAAGTCGAAATGTCATTACAGAGATTAGATATAGGGACGATTGATTTGTATCAGGTGCATTGGCCGACGGTAGATCATATGACGATGCCGATCGCGGATACGATGGCTATGCTGATGAAGCTGAAGGAGCAGGGGAAGATCCGAGCCATTGGCGTGTCGAACTACTCGGCCTGTGAGATTGAGCAGTCGGTGAAACGTGGTGATGTACATTCAGATCAGGGGAGGTATTCGTTTTTAAGTCAACGACAAGAAGAAGCAGCTATTGAAGAATGCTCTAGCAGGCATTTGGCGTTTATTGCGTATCAGCCGTTGGAGCAAGGTTTGCTCACGGGGAAAGTTACGATGGAGACGGTGTATCCAGAGGGAGATGTGCGGAATAGTGCATCGTGGAATCCTTGGTTTGTGCCGGAACGCCGTGAGAAAGTGATTGAAGTATTAAATGGATGGGATGATCTGATGCATAAATATGATTGTTCGTTGGCGCAGTTAGTGCTTGCATGGACGGTAGAGCAACGGGGCGTGACCCATGCGCTGGTCGGGGCGCGGACGGTTAAACAGGCGGAGGCAAATGCACGCGGGGGTGAGATCATTCTGGGTGATCATGATATCGAGCGAATGTCGAAGGATGCACAGGGTCTGCTTCGGATTCTTTAGCCTATGTTTATAGGTATTATGTCTTGATTTGTTTCATCTGTGTGTGGTTGTAGGTGGGATCGTTCTTGAAGCAGGACGAGGAACGGGGAGTGTTGTATCATGTTGCGTATGTTAGATATCACAAAGAAACCGGTGCGGCCGTTGGTCGCGGTCTCAATCTTATCGGCCGATTTTGGAAAGATGGCGGAAGACTGTGAAACCGTGTTAGGTATGGGTGCAGATCTGCTACATCTTGATGTGATGGACGGTCATTTTGCACCGAACCTGACGATGGGTGTGGACATGATAAAAGGTGTACGCCGGCATTTGCCAGAGGTGTGCTTGGATGTGCACATGATGGTTGAGAAGCCGGGTGATTATGTGGAAGCATATGCGAAAGCGGGGGCGAATAACTACAGTTTCCACTGGGAGGTGACGACCAATGCGCAAGGGAGCGGAGCTCCGGGTGGTGATGCAAATGAAATGATCTCACGGATTCATGATCTTGGGATGACTGCTGGGATGGTGGTTAATCCCGGAACGGAAGCGCGGGTACTTGAACCGTTTCTAGATCGGATCAATGTTGCACTTGTGATGAGTGTGTGGCCGGGGTTTAGTGGTCAGAAGTTTATGCCGGAAGTTTTAGAGAAAGTGAAGTGGTTGCATGAAGTGTCAGGCGATCATGTTCGTATTGAGATGGACGGTGGGATTGGGCCAGTGACGAGCGTGGATGCAGCAGCAGCAGGTTGTGACATGATGGTAAGTGCGAGTGCTATTTTTGGGAGTGATGATTGGGCGGGGGTGATCAAAGCACTGCATGATTCGCCGTTGCCACGATGAAATAAGAAGTGATTAAGTGTCTTTAAACAAGTGCTTAATAGCATTGGACGTTGGCTGTGGAGAGTCGGAATAGATTGACGGTTGGGGCGAGAAGATGTAAGATTTGCGGCTCAGTTATGGCTTGGAAAGAAGCTGGAACCGATACTTTTGGCCCTTGGTGTAATCGGTAGCACGAGTGGTTCTGGTCCACTTAGTCGGGGTTCGAGTCCCTGAGGGCCAGCTTTTCCCAAGTGGGATATGACCCGTCAGTATTGGCGGGTTTTTTTGTGGGAAGTGATAATGGTCACAATGGATGAAATCACAATAAAGATTAACGATGTTGGGTGGTTGCGTGTTGGGTTGGTTATCATCATGCTCTTGCTTAATGTTTGGGTGTGGACGGTCTATGGTTGGGATAAATGGCGGGCAACGAAAAGCGGTTGGCGGGTGAGTGAGAAGGTGTTGCTATGGTGGATGGTGATAGCGCCAATCGGTGGGGCGATGGGGATGAAGTTGTTTAGGCACAAGACTGCAAAGTCCAGCTTTAAATGGCGAGCGGTAGTATGTTTCGTGCTGGGGATATTGTTGTATGCGGGGGTGGTTTGGGGTTGTATGCTATGGGAGTGAATGAACCGGGTGGTAAATATAAACAGGAGCAGTTTCTTGTCTGGACATACAGAGCAATCAAATGAGCATGGGGCAGGGCGAGAGGACGTGAGTGATGTGCCAGTAGAGCTGAGGCGAAAGCATCATGACAATGGCGGCTCTAAAATACTCGTCATTGTTGGGGCGATTCTGATCGTAATGGTGGGGCTGTTATGGTGGGAAGGGCGGCGGCTTTGGTGCGAATGTGGGCAGAGTTTTCTGTTGGCAGGCGACGTAAACAGTAGTCATAACTCACAGCATCTCTTTGACTGGTATAGCTTGAGTCATCTTCTGCATGGTGTGTTTTTTTACTGGATTTTTAAGGGTGTTTGGAAGGGACTACTTCGTCGGAAATGGGTGTGGGGTTATGGATTCGCTGCAGCGATGTTGCTTGAAGCTGGATGGGAAGTACTTGAAAATTCACAGCTCGTGATTGATCGTTACCGCGAAGCGACGGCTGCCTTAGGTTATTCAGGTGATTCGATCGTAAACTCGGGCGGAGATATGTTTAGCTGTGCGGTTGGTTTTATCATTGCAGGGCTGATCGGATGGCGGATGTCGGTGGTGGTGTTCTTGGCGGTAGAGCTATTAATGCTGTGGCTGGTGAAAGATAATCTGATTCTGAATGTGCTGATGCTAATTTATCCCATTGAAGCGATTAAAGAATGGCAGATAGCTCCTGTCTCCGGAAGTTAGCATGATTAAGGTTTTGATTGGAACGATGCTGATGTAGAAGGATAGAACGATTCCGGGGTTGTCCCATGCGCTGGGAGAGAGTATTAAGTAAAATGGTATAATCCAATTCTATTTGATCAGATCAGGGACGATCTTCATGAGCATGCGATGGGCGACAGCCTGCAGGGGACGAACTCATAGATTCAAAAATCATCTGCTTTCTAGCGTTTTTATATTCGTGATATTAATTGGGTTGGGGCAAGGTGGCTTACTATTTGGTGAAGTGGTTGTGATGAAGAATGGGGATCGGTTGACCGGAAGTGTGAAGTCGATCAGTAAGACCGAGCTTGTGCTACGGAATCCATATCTTGGTGAGATCAAGCTGAAGATTAAAGATATTAAACGCCCAACGATTATTGATGGGAAGATTGTGGGTTGGGGCGAGATTGATTCACCTTCATCTGAATCTCCGGTTGATGAGTCAGAATCAAAAACGAAGGGGGAAGAGAAAACGCGAACGGGGAGTGCGGCTGAAAGTTTGGGGCCGGTGGTGAAGCCGCGCGAGTTTAAGGAAAAAGAGAGGGCAGCAACACAACCAAGTGAAGTTGATCAGGAAGTAGTCGGGGATAAATCTGAAGAGAGTGATGCAGCAGAGGCGGTGGATGAAATCATGTTTGGTAGTGGCCGGAAGGGGCTACTTGGAACAGGATTACTTGCTGGATGGGAACGTAGTTTTCAGGCAGGTTTCTCAGGAAGTGAAGGAAACTCAGACACGCTAAATATCAATCTTGGATTGAATCTTCATTTTGAAGATCAGTGGAAAGTGTGGGACATCAGCAGCGCGTTCTTTTATGCAACGGCTCAGGGGGCGATCGTGAAAAACCAGGTTTATGTACAGGCAATTCGGAACTGGAAATTGCCGGAGACTAAGTGGTATGTATTTGCTCAGGGGCGATATGACATGGATCAGTTTCAAGCATTTCAGAATCGGTTCAGTATAGTTGCTGGCGGGGGATATCCCGTGATCAGCGTTGAGGGATTTGAGTTAAAGGGTGAGGTTGGTGCTGGGGGGACTTATAACACGGGGTTTGCAGATCGACCGTTTGTGCCGGAGGGTTATCTGGGGATGAAGATTGATTGGGAGATAGATGAGAACCAGAGCTTGATGTTTCGGGAGCAATACTTCCCGGATTTAAGCGAAGCATTTCGGCAAGGGCGAACGATTACGAATTTGGATTGGGTGATTCGGATGAGGAATATGGAAGGGATTAGCCTGAAGTTTGGGTTGTTGTATGAATACAATGCGCGGGTGGACAGTGCGCGGCCGAACCATAATGATTTGCAGTTTTATGGAGCACTTGCATGGGAGTTTTAAGGTGTAGAAAAAGAAAACCCCGGTACACAAGGTACGCAGGGTATATCGGGGTTTAGTGATTAAATAAAACAGATTTAGGGAGTTGTTGGACGTGGTCTTGTGCGGTAGTCGTCGATAGTCCAATCATCACCATCAATGTGGACATCGTTATGAAACAGGGGCGCGGGTATTTCAATGTTTGCTGCATGTCCATCAACAAATACGAAATTAAATTTATCTTTATCGTCGTGGAATTCTTTACGTGCGCCGGGTGGGAAGGTTGAAATTGTATAAGTACCCCATGCGTAGTGTTGGCCACCGTGTTCTCCACCCATCAGTAAACGTGAGGTATGGATAACTTCGGTAATTCGGATTGAAAAGTCAGCAGACATACCTGCGTTACTGAGATCATCATATCTACCGGACATAAAAGCTCCATAAGAAGTGCCATAATAATTGAAGAAGGAATCGCCAAAGGTTGGGTTAGATGGGCCGGGGTCAGAGGGACACATGGCATAGGGGACATCATCGTCCGGCTTGAGTTTGATGCCACCGAAGAGATAGCGATTGAGATAGCGATAGTCGGCGCTGCGGGTTGCGTAGCCGCCGGTTTGTCCAGTCTTGCCTACCCAATTAAAGACACTGGTGCCTAAGCTGTTGCCGTTTTCATCAAAAATGCGTTTTGGGGGGACATAATCATCATTGTCATGGGTGTACATATACATTGCCGTCCCAATTTGGCGCAGATTGTTAAGGCATTGAATGCGATGGCCGGATTCGCGAGCCTTACTGAGTGCGGGCAGTAAAATAGAGATCAGCAATGCAATGATCGAAATGACTACAAGAAGTTCGATGAGCGTGAAAGCTTTGGATTGGCGTCGCATGTGTGTTAGCTCCGGGCAAAGAGGTACTTAAGACTATATAAGTTAAATGTGCAGCTAGCCGTTTGGCCAACTACACAATGAATCAATGAAGGAAAATTCATGTCATACGTCTGTGAGCCAGTACGCATAGACCAAATCCGAGAAGAGCGAATGATGCCGGTTCAGGAATGGCATACTTATTAAGCAGGAAGGATTCATTTGCGGCTCTGTCTATATCTGAAAGTGCAGTGTTGTAGATGAGAAACTCGGCGTATTCACCATCAAAGCGTGAGCCGCCTGATCTGTTCATTGCTGAGCCGATACGGAAGCGTTCGAGCTCGGGCGTGGTTGACACAGTCAAGCCGGTAAGGCTGCCTGTTTCGACACCGTTGACATATTCCTTGAAGGTACCGTTGTCACCGTCAAAAACCAGCGTGAGAATGCTCCAGTCGGTGCCGATGGAGCTAGCGTCGTTGGTAATCTCATTGATGCCCGAGTCGCTGGCGGCATAGCTGATACGGTTACCACCATTGAATCTGACGCCGAAAGTATCATCAGTACCGCTGTGCTTAAACGAGATGAGGTAGTGGGGCTCTGTGTGGATGTTGTTTTTGAAGACAGCGGTGAGAGTGATGTTTTTGGAATCCATGGCGGTGCCATAGGGATCGGCGCCCTCACTACCATCGAGGGAGAGATAGCCCACTTTGGTGCTGGTGCCTACGGGTGATTGGATGATCGAGGGCAGACCATTGATAGCATTGGTTTTAAGGGACGCTTGGATGGTAGTGTTGTTGTTCTGCACTAGATTGTTGCCGCTGATAGCTGTCGCTTGATCCCACCATTCCCAGATTTGATCGCCGTTGGTGTCGGCGGGATCTGCGGTGCTGCCGCTTTTTGCAGGGTTGTTTGTATAGGTATCAGCTCCTGCGTCATAGTGTGCGAACAGGCCGGTGGTGGTGATAGCAGCATCAGCATTGTGGGCATGTAGCGCGGCCAGTGTTATGCCGGCAAGCATGACGCATCTGCCAAGAATGCAGCCTATCGTGAGTTTTGTAGGGGGTGTACATATCATCTTTTTTCTCCTTTAGCTTCTGAAATTGTGGTTTGTCGAAATTGTGAACTAGAAACGAATCATTGAATTGCATGGGCAAAAATGTGGCTACCGTTGACGGCAAATATCAGTGTATACAAAAATTTCTAGAAACTAAAGATAAATATCTGAAAATTTAGAAATATTAAATCGCGGCCAGTTAATACCGCCTCTTCCTGAGCAAGTACGAAAGGAATAGGCGACTGTTTTGGCTTTAAGTGTATTTATATCAGTTAGATATGGCTTATTTGCCCTTTAGGGAAAGTTGGCATCAGGTTCATGTACGATGGAGAATTACTAAGAATCAGTTCTTCTGGAGGATCAAAACATTATCAAGTTCTTCGCCAAGTGTGATTGGATCGGTGATGTCGTGGTGGAAAGAGTAAGTGGCGAGGTGGGTGAAATCAGGGACAGATGTGATTAGAGATTGGAGCTGTTTAAGGTTGTAGGTGCGGAAGGTCCAAGAGGATTCGTAGAATTCAGTTTGGGCATTGGGTTTTGGTGCGTTGAGGTGATTGTTTGATCTGTTGTGATTCTCGAGAGGCGTGACGATGAGACGAGAGCGGACGGCCTCGGTGCGCTTGTGGTAATTGGGTGGCCAAGATTGGATGTTGCAAGTGACATGAATGTTTTTGTTTTGCGCGGTCCATCGTTCGCGAAGGCGAGTGGTTTGATTGGTGGGTGTGAGGTGAAGCCCGAGGATGTAGAGGCCGCCGGGTTTGAGGTGGTTAGCGACGAGCTGGAGGTGGGTTCGGGCTGCATCTTCGGTGAGCAGATATTTGAAAGTCGAGACGAGACAGTGAGCGAGATCAAACTTCGTTTTGTAGGAAAAGTCAGTCATATCAGCTACAGAGAGGTGGGCACGTTTACGTAGTTTCTTTAAACGTTTTTCAGAGAAGTCGATCATACCGGGTTCAAGATCAAAGCCGGTGCAGTTATGGCCGCGCTTGGCGAGCGAAGCAATGAGTCGTGCCGAGCCACAAGCAGGTTCGAGGATTTTTAGCTGCGACTTATTTTGTGATGAGCGTTTTGTTGTGCAGTAAAGTTCTGTGACTGCTTCGATGAAGTTGGTTTCCTCGCGCGTACCTTCGTCGAAGATCATGTCATAGTAGAGTGGGGTGCGATACCAGTCGAAGGGTTTGTAGGTTGGCATGAGGGTAGGGTAGTGGCGTACGTGGCAATTGGCAAAGTGTTTCAAGAGATGAAATCACAGAGAGCTCGGTGATCATAGAGAGTGGTTAATGATTATTAATGCTTTGTTCATACAGCTTGACGGCTTCTTCCCATGCTTGATCGAAAATGTTTGGGGCAAAGCGTTTGGTGATTTCAGCTTCCATGACGGTGTTGTAAGCCTTGGTGGTTTGGATGATCTGTTCATCGACGATACAACCCGCGACCATGTTGATGTGGATGTTGTATTTTTGAAGCAGGATTTCTTGGTATTGGGTGGAGGCGGGGTGGGGCAGGCCATAGGTTCGGATTTCGAGATGGTTGTTGTCGATGTCGATGTTGGCTTGATTGTGAGCTTGTGTTGTTTGACGCCATGCCGGGATCTGGAAACAGATGATGCTGATCGTGAGGATCGCGGTGGGGATCAGAACCTTCAGAGCACGATGGGTTGTGGTATGTTTTGTATTGCTCATGATGCGCTCCGCAGTTCCGGTGGTGCTTATCACGATTAGACGCGGCGGGGTGCAGATTGTTCCACCATGGGTGAGGGTTGGCATGTGATTGCAGATGTTTGGGTTGGCTGGGAGCTGGGGGCTGTGGGTGCTACAATATAGATCTCTATCGCAGGGCGATGCAGGGCGGGGCGATGTGACGATAGGGATAGTCGGGGAGGTCCGAAAGAGCAGCCTATTAGGATTGACATAAGTCCATGAAGATACGTAACTTTTGTATTATCGCGCATATCGACCACGGTAAGAGTACGTTGGCGGACCGGATGTTAGCCAGCACTGGTGCGGTGACCGAGCGCGAAGCGCGCGAGCAGACTTTGGACGATATGGACTTGGAGCGGGAACGTGGTATTACCATCAAGGCCAGCTCTGTGAGTGTGATCCATCACTATAAAGGTGAGGATTACATGCTGAATTTCATCGATACACCGGGCCATGTGGATTTTCATTACGAGGTGAGCCGGGCACTACAAGCGTGTGAAGGTGCGATTCTAATCGTAGATAGTGCGCAGGGTGTGGAAGCGCAGACGGTGGCGAACGCATACTTGGCGATCGAGGCAGATCTGGAAATGATCCCGGTGATCAACAAGATTGATTTGCCGGGGGCGCGGCCAGAAGAAATTGCGATTGAGACAGAGCATGTGCTTGGGTTACCTGCGGATGAATGTATCTTTACCAGTGCGAAGACTGGCGCGGGGATTCCAGAATTGCTGGATGCGATTTGTGAACGGTTGCCAGACCCGGCACCACGGAAAGCAGGTGACGATGCGCCGGAGAGCGACAATGATAAAACACGGGCGCTGATATTTGATGCGAAGTACGATGATTATCGCGGGGTGGTGGTTTACTTCAGGTTGTTTAGTGGCAAGTTGAAGGTAGGGGATAAGATCCGCATGATGGGGACGAAACGCGGTTTTGCGGTGGGCGAGCTTGGGAAGTTTAAACCGAAGATGGAGCGGCAGAAGGAGCCGATGGAAGCGGGAGAAGTGGGTTACATGGTGGCGAGTATCAAGACGCTTGCGGATGTGAATATTGGTGACACGATTACGTTGGATAACGATCCGGCGGAGCAGGCGCTTCCGGGTTATCAAGAGCCGCACCCGATGGTGTTTTGTGATTTTTATCCTGCAGGCGAAACGCAGTTTGATGACTTGCGTGAAGCGGTGACGAAGTTGCATGTGAATGATGCGAGCTTTACGTATCAGCCGACCAACAGTGAAGCGCTGGGCAGTGGGTTCCGCTGCGGTTTCCTCGGCATGCTCCACATGGACATCATTCAAGAGCGGCTTGAACGTGAGGGCGATGTCAGTCTGGTGCAGACCGCGCCGACCGTGACGTATGAGATTGCGCTGCGGAATGGTGAGGTGATCGAGATCACGAACCCGGCGGATTTGCCAGACCCTTCGTTGATTCAAGAGATCCGCGAGCCAATGATCACAGCGGAGATTATCGTGCCGAACGATTCGATCGGTGACATGATGAAGTTGTGCGATCAAAGGCGTGGCTTGTATCAGAAGCAACAGTTCCTCAGTGAGACACGACAGATACTCGAGTATGAACTGCCGTTGGCGGAGACGATCTACGATTTCTATGACAAGCTCAAGTCGATTACCAGCGGTTATGGCACGATGGACTATCAGCTTGGTGAATTTAAACGTGACAACCTTGTGAAGATGGATATCCTCGTTAATGGTACGAAGGTCGATGCACTGTCGGTGATTGTTCACCGTGACAAGGCGGAGTATCGCGGAAGGGTACTACTTAAACGATTGAAGCAGGAGATCGACCGCCATCTGTTTGAGATTCCGCTCCAAGCGGCGATTGGTGGCAAGATCATTGCACGTGAAACAATCAAGAGTGTCGGCAAGAACGTGACGGCGAAGTGTTATGGTGGTGATGTCACACGTAAGCGGAAGCTGCTGGAGAAGCAGAAGAAGGGTAAAGAACGCATGAAACGCGTTGGTACGGTGGACATTCCACAGGAAGCGTTCATGGCGGTGCTTGATACAGGTGAAGAAAAATAGAGCTACATAGAGGTTCTAGAATGTCATGGCGAGGTCAATGTTGAGCGAAGTGATCATTTTGTACTGTGAATGGGGCAGGGGATTGGGTTAGAATATAACCATTGTTGGCGGTGAAACGGGATGTGAAAGGATTGATCCCGGACAGGAGAAACAGTTTTGGCAACGAAACTATCGACAGGTTTTAAAGAGATGGAAATCAAGGAAGACGCATCGTTTGGTGTAGTGCCGATGATTAAGGGTGAGGATGGGGTGCGTAAGTTTTTATTAGTGAAGCATCGCAAGGGGCACTGGGGCTTTCCGAAGGGTCATGCTGACGCGGGAGAAAGTATGGCGGAGACTGCGGTGCGTGAGTTGGCTGAAGAAACCGGGATTAAAGATGTGAAACTAATTGATGGAGCGGTGTTTGAGGAGTTTTATGAGTATGTCTCCAAAAAGGGGAAGTTTGTTCGTAAGACAGTGACATATTTTTTGGGTAAGGTTGGTAAGAAGTATGAAGAAGGTTTAAAGCTGCAGGTTGAGGAAGTGCTTGATGCTGCTTGGGGGGATGTGGGGCAGACGCGGGAACGCCTAACTTTTCCAGAGGGGCGAGAATTATTTGATCGAATCGCATCATATATAGATACGCAGATGTGATCCTAGCAAGGTAGAATCGTGAAATAAAAGCGTGTTATATGGCACGTTTTTTTTTATTGCGCGCATGGTAGATAGGGATCTGTCTTAGTTGAAACGAGAGGCAGCCTGAAGACGTGTAATGTTTGTACGGTTTATAGCGGTTGGGTAAATACTTGAGCTTTGGAGACATTGATAAAGAAGTAAAACGAGTTTGACTTGTCGTGAATTGTATTGTCTAGATTAGGGAAGTCGTTTGCGGAAATATATGTAAAAATAAGCCGTAAATGATAAGTCGCCAGTCTGGTTTAAGTTGATAGGTCAGGTTGACGATCAGGCAAGTATATAAGGTGAACCCGGAAGTGACTCTCCGTATTGCGGAGGGGTGAAGGTAAAGGGTAAGCCAGTTGGAGCGGCGGATCGTGTGATTCCGTTGCGGCACAAAAGCATTGGTTGGTTCAATCATTTAGGAGAGTAGATTATGATGTCGGCACGTCAAACAATGAAAAAAGGGTTCACCCTCGTTGAAATTCTGATTGTGGTGGTGATCCTCGGTATTCTTGCAGCAATTGTGATTCCACAGTTTACTAGTGCGAGTGAAACCGCGAAGTCATCAAGTGCAGTCAGCACCTTGCAGACCATTCGTAGTCAGCTTGAACTGTATCAGGTTCAGCACAATGGTGAGTATCCTACACTGACTCAGATGTGGGGTAATATGACTGCAAAAACAAACACTGATGGTACAACAACGGGTACACCGAAACTTGGTCCATACCTGCAGAAAGCACCTGCGAATCCATTCTTCAGTGGTGCAACCAGCACAGGTGTTGCCGCTGATTCAAGTTCTGGTTGGCAGTACAATGCAGCAACCGGCGAAGTTAAGCTCGTTCTGCCTACAAGCATCACAACATCCGAAGCAACAGACCTCGGCCTTGATACGACCAACGATGTGGTTGTGACTGCAAGCTAAAAGTTGTGGATAGTTAAGAAGTGAATGAAGCCGCGGCTCTTAATTGAGTCGCGGTTTTTATATGTCAATGACGTAGAGGATTGAACGTATGTACAGATAGGAGAGGGATTATATCTTCGTTTTTACGTGAGTCCGAATAACCCGCAAGGTCCGCATAACAATCACTAGGGTGATGAAAAGCAATGTGATTCGCATGGATACGGCTCAGTGGTGTCGGATTTTAACCGATGGAATGAGTACTTGGAGGATTTAGTTAACCTAAGAAGGGGAGTTTCTATGAAAAACTCACTGCGATATTTGAATACAATCCTAACTGTCATTGCACTTTTATTGACGCTCAATCTTTGGGCAATGTGGCAAGGCACGCCCGGTGGTGAAGCCGCTAGCTTCGGAACAGAGGCGCATGCTCAGGGTATTTCCAATTCAGGCGCACAGCGAAAAATGATGATTGACCAGTTGAAGCTACTCAATAAGGGTGTTGCTTCGATGGAACGTTTACTTGTGAGCGGCAAGGCACGCGTGCGAGTTGAAGGTGAAATAGATAAGTAAATCTTCAGGGAGAAAGCCTGCAAAGATGGATAGGCGAGCACCAATGCATCATAAGCTACACGGTTACACCTTGATTGAGGTGCTTGTTGTAGTAGCCATTATTGGGATTGCTGGATCTGTGATCGTGCCGGCTATGCTACGGGCCGGAAGTCTTGGTGTGCAAGCAGCATCGCGAATTATCATTTCCGATTTGCTTTATGCGCAGAATGATGCCATCGCAAAACAACGGAAACGAACGGTAAAGTTCAGCGTATTTGGCGACTCCTATGAGTTGCTGGATGAGAATGATGATGTATTGGACGTCAGTTGGAAGGGTGGCAGTACAAAAAACTACAAGATTGATTTTCAAAACGATTCACGTTTTGAGGGTGTAAATATCACGAAAGTGGATTTTGATACAGAAGTAGAAGTCAGTTTTGATGAGCTTGGTAGCCCCAGCAGTGCGGGTGTGATTGAGCTTGAATTTGAGAGTGAAAAGTATCAGATCAATATCGCGCCATTCACCGGAAAGGTAACAATCAAAAGATTGTAGTGGTGCACAGATGCTGAGCATAAGTGAAGTTGCCAGTATCAAATGACAAGAGAGATTTGTGAGCACGTTTGCCAGGGCGTGCTTGGGGATCATGAAGTGCTTTGTGACTTGCCTAGGAGGCGAGAATATCAAAGGGGAGAAAAGAATGCTTGGAGGCATTTGGAAAAAACACAAGTTTCCGATTGCGGTTGATGTAAGTAACCGTAGTGTACGTCTGCTTCAAGCAGAGCTGAATCACAATCGTTTGTCGGTTGCCTCAGCTAGCGAGGCATCTTTGTCTTGTGCGGAACACCGTGAAGATGATCGTTATGAGAAAATTCTTTGTGAGGGGATTAGTCAAGCAATTTCAGCCGGTTCTTTTGTTGGTAATCATGCAGTGCTGTGTTTGCCAGCTGCGCGTGTTTCAGTGAAGCATATGCGTCTACCGCAGATGCCAGCCGATGAATTACCTATGGCGGTTAAGTGGGAAGCTTCGCAACGATTCGGATACACAGAAGATAGTCATGTGCTTCAGTTCTACGGTGCGGGTGAAGTCCTGCAAGGGGACGAAGTGCGTGAAGAGATCATCATTTTTTCAGTAAAGAAAGCTCAGGTAGACCAATATATCAATGTCTTTGATGAATTGAACATGGTATTAGGTGGAATAGAGGTTGATGCAGCAAGCTTGCTTCGCTGGGCGGCATATCGTGGCAAGCCCAATGCGAAGTCTGCTGAGATTGAAGTAGATGCCGAAGTGATTATAGATGTGGGGCAATATCAGACCAGTGTTCTCATACATCGCCATGGTCGAGTTGTTTTCTATAAAGTGATTGAGATCAATGGTCATCGATTTGATCGAGAACTATCCGATCATTTGAATATCCCTGTTAATGAAGCACATGATTTACGCATGCGTCATTGTGATGCAGGCGATGAGTTTGGCGCTGATCGAATATTAAAAGAAAAAGCACAAGAAACCTTACGGAACATTGCTGCAGAACTTGCTCGTGAGATTGGTTTATGTTTGCGCTATTTTAGTGTGACGTTTCGAGGGAAGCGCCCCGAAGTTGTCACGTTGATTGGAAGTGAAATATCACAGAAGTGGCTTACTGAAATAATTGAAAATCAGTGTGGTGTATCGATTCATACTGAAAATGCATTGGATGTTCTGGATAGCAAGGCGGAAGCAGAGAAGCTTTTGTTGTTAGATAGCAATATGGCATGGGCAACATCTATTGGATTGTCGCTACGTAACGGCGTGTCGTTACAAAAGGGGGCGGCATGAAAGATATTAATTTTTTACCTGATGTATATATGAAGCGACAAGCACGTCGAAATCGTGTGGTACGTGAAATTGTACTCATTGTTTCGTTGTCATTGGTATTTATTGGTTGGTGGGCCGTTGGTTTTCGCGAAGTGAGTGTATTGAAAAATGAATCGATTAAGCTGCAGCATGAAGTTTCCATGGCGGAGAAATTACAACTTGAGTTAATTCAATTACAGAAAGAGCAAGGCCAACTTGAACGTGAAATGAAGCTCAAAAACGAATTGTCTCAGCCTGTACAGTACACGCAAATTATCGCGAAAATTGGATCTCTCCTACCAGAGAGTGTGGCGTTGCTTGGTTTAGAGATGCAAACAAAGCGGCCTAAACCGATGACAGCCACTCAAGCGGCGGCAAAGGCACAAAGAAAACCTGCGCGGAGCCGTTCTCGTAACCAAGATCAGAAGAAAACGCAGCCGGTTATAGATGAAATTTCAGTTGAATTTGATGGATTAGCACCAGATGACTTACATGTGGCAGAAGTGATCTCACGTTTGAGTGACTGTCCGTTATTCCGTGGTGTTGAGCTTCGTTTTAGTCGAGAGGTTGAAAGAGACGGCCTGATTGGACGCAAATTCAAACTGCGTACGATTGTGTCGTTGTCACATGAGTATGCGAAGCCATATGTGGAGAGGGAGATGGCCGATGCGTATTGAGAAAGATCAGGTAAAGACGTTAATTGCGGCGGCGTTATTAATTATTGTATTTGCGAGTTTGGTTTGGTATCCGCAGCAGCAAACAAAGGTGGCGTTGCAGAAAGAGATCGATACAGCCAAAGAAACATTGGGTATGAATCAAAATTCTGAGAGTACATTAGCTGCACGGAATAATACGGTTGAGCGATTGAGAGAAAAACTAAGTGGTGCGCAGCAGCGTGTACCGGGAAAAGATGAATTAGCGGATGTTTTAACAGGTTTGACGCGGGCACTGCGGCAGAATCATCTACAAGAGCAGGAAGTGATTGCTAAGCCAATTGAATCATATGCCGCCTATAACGTGATGCCAATGGTGATGGATTTTGAAGGTAGTTTTCCCGAGACATTTGGTGTGCTTAAATCGATTGAGAGTATGCCACGTTTGATTCGGCTCGATCAGTTAGTGATTGGGAATGTCGTCGGAAGAGAGAATACACGCGAGAGATTGGCGATTCATCTTGAATTAAGCACCTTCTTCTCCGAATCGGGTGAGAGAGGTATGGAATAATGCAGATGCTAACGAAGATTATCAACCGTATTCCACAACGTGACCGTAAAAAATACGGTGTATTAATTGGAATGTTTGCTGTAGGCATGCTGCTTTGGGGCCGCTTGCTCTTGAAGGAAGTACCACGCACAGCGACAGCTGTTCCCGCTCAATCGGTACAGACGGTAAACATTAACAATGAAACAGGCAGAGCTTTAAGGGCTAAAACACCGCACGCGGTTGTTGAAGTGAGTTTGCCCGGATCGCTTACACGGAATGTGTTTGAATTTGACGCTAATCCGTACAGACGGACATCAACTTCTGATAACAATGGCGGGCTTGCAAAGTTAGCGTCACATGGAGCCGATGAAGCACAAAGAATCGCCGAGTTGCGTTTAGCAGCATCGAAATTGTTTCTTAATAGCGTGGTCCTTGGTGAGAAGCCACACGCAGTGATAAACGGGATCGTTGTGGTACCTGGTGAAGAGATCATGGGCTTCAAGTTAAGCCAGGTATCAGACAGAATGGTCGAACTAACAAAAGATGGCGTCTTGCTGCGATTACGTATGTAGAGTCGTCACCAAAGTGAGGCACGAGAAGGAGTTGAGCATGGGTATGAGAAAAACCAGGAAGTGGTCTTCCGTTTTTTTATGCACAATGGGTATGATTTGTACCGGTGGGGTGCATGAGGTAAGCGGGCAAGTTCAGGAAGGTTTGACAAATGGGGGGGAACCTCCGGTTGTCGATCTTTTCAATGAAGGTGAAAGCGATGCTGAGCTTCAAGGTCAACATGTTGCAGTCGGCGACTATGGTGTTGTTGATCTGCATGTGAAGGATCTTGATCTTACAAAAGTGCTTCAACTTCTGAGCATTCAAAGTCAGCGCAATATTATTGCAAGCCGTAATGTGGCGGGTAGTGTGAGTGCGGACTTATATGGTGTTGATTTTTATGAAGCACTTGAAGCAATCCTAGATAGTAATGGATTTGGTTATCGTGAGAACGGCAACTTTATCTATGTCTATACTAAAGATGAGCTGAAAACACTTGAAGAAGCGGATCGTGTCGTTGAAACAAAGATTGTTCATTTGAACTATCTGAATGGTCAAGATGCTGCTGCATTTGTTGAGCCACTGCTTTCAAGTGCAGGTAGTGTAACTGGTGTATCACAGGTTGCTGATGGTTTCGAAGCAACCGTGAGTGATGGGGGCGGGAATTCATTTAGCCAAGTTGTGACACTTGTAATCCGTGACTATGAAGAGAATCTGGAGCAGATTTTTTCATTGTTAGAGCAACTTGATGCGCGTCCAGCTCAAGTATTAATTGAATCATGGATTCTCGAAGCAAGTCTTGAAGAGAACAATGAATTTGGCGTTGACTTTGCGATCTTCACCGATGTTAGCTTTGGTGATTTTACCAAGCCATTGGATGCAGTGAACGATATCATTAATGGTACCCCAGCGAGTCCGGTTAATCATGGCCAGATTGTGACATCACAAGTTGGTCAAACCCAACAGCTTGGTGGTGCAAAGGTGGCGCTGTTTGGTAACGACTTCTCCGTGTTTGTACGTGCTTTAGATCAAGTAACGGATACAACCGTGCTGGCTAAGCCGCAGGTGATGGTACTCAATCGTCAGCGTGCCAATCTTCTTGTTGGTCAGCGTCTTGGTTATTTGTCGACGACCCAAACAGAAACGAGTACGACTCAGACCGTTGAGTTCCTTAATGTTGGTACGCAATTGATGGTGCGTCCTTTTATCTCCGCAGATAACTATGTCCGTATGGAGATTAAGCCATCCGTAAGTGAAGGCTCAACACGTGTTGAAGCTGGCGCAGTGATTCCAACTGAAACAACAAATGAGATGACGTCGAACGTGATGGTTCGCAGTGGTCAGACTGTTGTTCTTGGCGGCTTCTTCAAAGAAAGCAATCAGATCGACCGTCGTCAGATCCCAGGTATGGGTGATATTCCAATTGCTGGTGCTGCTTTCAAGGGTCAAGACGATACGATCAATCGTAATGAAGTGATCTTCATGATTCGCCCAACTGTCGTAAAAGATAAGCAACTTGTTGATATGGGTAACAGTGCACTTGATGGTGTACAGAAAGCTATCATGGGTTCACGTGACGGTCTTCTTCCGTTCAGTCAATCAAAGATGAGCGCTGCTTACCTTCGTGATGCACGTGACCAGTTGGCACGCGGCAACACGGAAAAAGCACAGTGGGCGATTGATGCGGCAATCTACATCGATCCAACTAGCGTTGAAGCTATGCGTATGAAGGAACAGCTCACGGGTGAGCGAATGTACTACAAGGCGGATAGTATTCTTGATCAAGCAGTTGATTCAATGATCAATGCTGAAGTGCAGAAGCATTCTGACGCTATGGAAGAATCTATTGAAGCACCTGTGATTGAAGAAGCATCTGAAGTTCAGTCGCCAGAATTACCAGCGATTGAAGCCGCTGTTACTACACCTACAGAAGTACCTACGGCCATTGATGGTGACATCGCACCAGAGCTTGCTAAGAATCAAATTGAAACCAGGACTTCTCAAGATGAACTTTCGAGTGTTCCTGATGGCGGCGATGGATTGCATGGCACTTACAAACAGTACAACACTGAAGATGCTGAAGAAATTGCGAAGCAAGATGGTGCTGAAAGCGAAGCGATTGTCACCAAGCACGGCAAAGATGAAACCGTCGCGACGGATAATACTGAACAGCCCTCACTAACTGAAGCTGAGATTCAAGAGATTATTGCCCAGGAAGCTGCACGTGAAGCTGCTGAGATGGAAAAAACAGAAGCTGATGTGAAGCAGACGACATACACGCAGACTGGCGTTGAGGCGACGGAAGCCGAATCAACTGAAGGCTCATTGAATATTTTCAGCCTGATGGATGAAGTGATGGGTTCTGATAAGGAAGCTGAAGCGGAATCTGTTGATAAAGTTACTGAGGTCGATACACAGACCGAAGAGCAGCCAATGAAATAAGTTGGCATACACAATAGTGAATACGGCTCCTGGGGCTTAACGGCCACAGGAGCATTTGCCAAAGGGTGTGGGTAGAAAACAAGGAAGGGCGTTAAGATGGACAATAAAATGAAATTCAGGGTGATTGCTGCAATAGCAATGTTTAGTGTCGTTGTTTTGATTGGTGGCTGCCAAGCTGGCAATAACAACACACACAAGCAATGGATGAACGAAGCAAAGGATCGATATCTATCGTTGCGCTCGGGTATGAAATTGCAGATGGCGGTTCAGCAATTCGAAACGGGTGACTTTGAACAGTGTGAGCGTACACTGAACGAAGCGATGGGTATGGATCCTAAGAATGATAGCTTGGCATTGCTGGCTGGCCGCTTATCGCTTGAAAAGGGGCGTCTTGAGCGAGCACTCCATTGGTTCAATCGAGCAATTGAGCTTGAAGAAAAAAATGCAGACGCATTCTATTATCGTGGTGTTGTTCAGCAACGTTGGAAGCGATATGAACAGGCTCTCGAAAGCTATCATGGTGCATATGAGTTAGAGAAGGATAATCCGTCGTACTTACTTGCTGAGGCTGAGATTTTGGTCGCGCTTGATTTCGTTGATGCCGCGATAAGCAAGGTGGAAGACAAGCTCGATTATTTCGATCATATTGCAGGGCTACGCGTAGCGTTGGCACATATGTATCGTGTGAAGGGTGATCATGAGAAAGCTGCACATTACTTTGGTCAAGCATCTATGCTTGAGCCAGAGAATCTAAAGTTGCGCGAAGAGCAAGCGATTTCTCAAGTAAGTGCTAAAGATTTTCAAACAGCAGTGGTTTCTCTCAAGGCTTTACTTGAGAATCCTGAGTATGTGACTCGTAATGATCTTCGACGTTTGTTGGCCGAAGCCTATGAAGGTGCTAGTCAAGTAAAAGATGCTCGTCGTATTTATGCAGATCTCACTGGTACACGCGATTCTCAAGTAGATGATTGGATACGCTACGGTGAATTATCTTGGGCAATGAAAGATTGGAGTGGTGCGCTGCGTGCAGCAAACCGTGTGATGTCTACTGCTCCAGATCGGCACGAAGGCTATTTGCTTGCTGGGATGATCAGTCAGAAGCGAGGCCGTTTAGATCAAGCAATAAAGTATTTTGATCGATCAGCGGAATTAGCTCTAGGTGATGCTGTTCCCTGTATTTTACGCGGTTTGAGTCTGCAGAAGGCAGGGCGAAAATCTGCTGCAGTTGAAGCTTATCGTGAAGCCCTTCGTCGTGAGCCTGAAGACCTTCGGGCACGTAAATTATTGCAAAGTCTTGTGCCTGATCAGATGTCATACTGATCTTCACGGGTTTGTTGATTGTCTCAGATTAAATTTGGGCAGCAGAGGGGCTTTGTTTTGTCGTCATTGAAATGGCTTAGTTTTGGGATTGGTGCCGTGAGCAGCGTAGTGATCATGCTGTTGGTACTTCTCATATCCGAGGCAGGTGGATCGCTTGCTATGAGCAATCTTCCGATGATGCTGATTGGTGCATTGGTTGGGGGCTTTGTAATTGGACTGATTCATTGGATTTTCATGGATCAACTTGAGAAGGAAACGGCGAACGCAGCCAATCATGTTGAGCAACTTTGTCATGGCAAAGCGCTTCCGGGTGAGTATCAAGGTCGTTTTGGTTTGGGCGTAGTTCTTGAGGTGATCGAGCAGACGTTATCCTCAATGTCACAACGGCAGGAGGAGTTGGTAACGAAGCGAAAAGAGCTTGATATACGCCTTCGCCTAGCTGAGGCTGAACAAAAACACCTAACGTCAATCCTGGATTCACTCAATGATGCGGTCGTTGTTACTGACACCTTTAATGAGGTCGCGTTAGCAAACGCAGCAGCGGAAGAGCTTTTCCACTTCAATCTCGATAAAGCAAGGCAATCGCCGGTGGATCATGTGATCAATGATTCTGCATTAACAACATTGATTAAAGATACCCGTGAGGGGAATCGGGCGGTAAGAAAGCGCCGTCTCGAACAGCGTATTCAGCAGGCTGGTCGTGAGGCGATCTTCGATGTGACGCTTTCATGTGTAAAAGAAAAGATGTCGTCACAGACAGAGAGCTCAGTAGCATTGTCCGATGAATCGGCTTCAGGTGTTGTGACAATACTACGCGATATTACTCGTGAGCGCGAGATTGCTGAAACTAAGAGCGACTTTGTCTCCAATGTATCGCATGAATTGAGAACACCTTTGTCCAGTATCAAGGCATACATGGAAATGCTGATTGATGGCGAAGCTCAGGACGATCAAACACGAGCGGAGTTCTACAACATCATTCAAGGCGAAACCAATCGACTTTCTCGATTGATTGATAATATTTTAAATATCAGCCGTATCGAGAGCGGCATTGTTCGAGTTCAGCGTGAGCATATTTCGTTGTCCGCGGTGATCAAGGAAGCGGTTGGTATTATGTTGCCGCAAGCTCGTGCAAAGCAAATCGAATTGGTTGAAGTACCGAACCCAGATTATTTTCAAGTTTTTGCTGACCGTGACATGATTCTGCAATGTGCTTTGAATTTATTCAGCAATGCTATCAAGTACACCGATGTCGGTGGACGCGTTAGTGTGTCTGTAGGGGTTAATGAAGGTGCGCGGATGGTAACGGTCGCAGTAAGTGATACGGGGGTTGGCGTTCCAGATTCTGATAAGCCTCACCTGTTTGATAAATTTTACCGCGTTGCAGACCACAAAAACCTTGCAAAGGGAACGGGTTTAGGGCTGAACTTAGTTAAGCATGTTGTTGAAACAGTACACGGCGGTGAAGTCGGCGTTGAAAGTAAAGTCGATAAAGGAAGTACATTTACGTTTGCACTCCCAATTGCCGACAACGGATAAAGGGAAGACTCTGATAATTTGTTTGTTTCACGGAAGATAGTCAGTGAGAAGGGCATGAAAGGCCGATTGATGATTAAGCAAAGCACCATTCTGGTTGTTGATGATGAAACGCATATTTTGCATGTAGTTTCCTTGAAATTACGTAATGCTGGATATGAGATCATTACTGCGGAGGATGGCGAGGAAGGTTTGGCAAAAGCTTTGTCCCACAAACCTGACTTGATCATTACGGATTATCAGATGCCTTTTATGACAGGTTTAGAGCTATGTATCAAGCTTAAAGAGCATGATGAGACTGCAGGTACACCCGCATTGATGTTAACCGCAAGAGGATTAAGCCTTGAAAGCGAATATTTTGAGCAAACAAATATTGCGGGGGTGCTAACCAAACCATTTAGCCCTCGTGAGATTCTGATGCGGGTCGAAGAGTTACTTAGTCCACAAACTACCACCAATGAAGTAAAGAAAGCAAGTTGATACTCAATCGAACACAATCTCTACCTGCAGGTGTTTCACCTAAGCTTCGTCAAAGAATTGATGAGCTGGGTTTGTCTGTGCTCGATCTTTCCTCTACTGGGAAATGTTACCCAGTTGGACAGGTTGATATTGGTTTGGGAATGATGGTGGGAACGCGAGCGTTCATGAATATGATCGGTTATAAGTGGGAGGAGTTATCTGCTGAAACCAGTGAGGTGGTTGAGGTTTGTGACGGGTTGTATTTTGCGAAGATGCCAATCCGTCGCCGTCGTCGGACGGACGAGCGTTTTGGAAATCAGATGATCGTTGTGGTATTGCTCGGCAGTAATTTCATTGGTTGTGAATTCATTAATGAGGCTGCTCGAGAATTGGGATTGCAGACGGGGCAACTTATCTCGCAACTAAGTCCTAAAGGCTTTGTTTCTGCTGACGAAGCGCAGCGACTCGCTTCTATGCTGATTTGGATGTATGAAGATGTTTCTGAAGTCGATCGGCGATTAACCGAGCTTCAAGGCATGAGTACAGAGCTAAGCGAATCTTATGAAGAATTAAGTTTGTTGTATAAATTGTCGGTCAACATGCGCGTGAATCAAGAGCCTGCGCTGTTCTTGAGCGATGCTTGTGAGGAGCTTCAACAAGTAGTTGGGTTTCGATGGCTCGCGCTTCAATTGATAGACGATGACCCTCGTCTAGGTGAACTTGCGGGGAAAATGATTGTTGCTGGGGATATGAACCGCGATAATCGTGCGGTGCATGAAGTAGGCAGATATTTCCTTATGCGCATCGGCGACAACAATCAGTGTATGGTGTATGACAATACAAGCGAAGCTAATGTTCCTTTGCTATCCAAGTTGGCAAGTACAATGCTGATTGTGCCACTCCATTTTGATGGCAAGCCGTTGGGCGTTATGTTTGGAGGTGATAAGCTTGATGGATCGCATATTAGCAGTGTTGATACAAAATTATGTGATTCGCTAGTTAACAGTTTATCGATTTTCCTTGGCAACATGATGCTGTATGAAGATACACAATCAATGTTCCTTGGCACGTTGCATGCGCTTACGAGCGCAATTGATGCGAAAGACTCGTATACGCATGGTCATTCTGAGCGTGTTGCTTTGATGAGTAAACTTCTTGCTGAAGCAGCAGGCATGGATGCTCATTTTATTGAGCGAACGTATATTGCAGGCATGCTGCATGACGTTGGCAAAATCGGTGTTCCAGAAAGTGTGTTGTGCAAACCTGGTAAACTTACAGATCAGGAATTTGATCTTATCAAAAGACATCCTGAGATTGGTGCGCACATCCTTCAGGATATTCGGCAAATGCAGGATCTAATTCCTGGTGTGTTGTGTCATCACGAACGCTGGGATGGGCGTGGTTACCCAAACAATCTTGTGGGCGAGAATATTCCCATGATGGGTCGTGTTATTGGGCTTGCAGATTCGTTTGATGCGATGAGCTCAAATCGAACATACCGTAAAGCACTTGATCTTACTGAAGTATTAAAAGAAATAACCAGATGCAAAGGATCGCAGTTTGACCCGGATTTAGCAGATGTTTTTGTACGGTTAAATTTTGATCCATTCTTTGAACTTATTGAGAAACATCAGACAGAGCAAGGGCATAGACGGATCGCTTGATAGAAAGACAGTAAGTGCATACGAACCCCTGGGAGGGATGTTCATTTGCGACTGCAGTGAAGTGTGCAGGAGTCATGGAGAAAGATTTTGGTTCGTTTAAATAGTATAGATCATGACCATGTGACAGTGGTCGGTGTACGTGGCGAGCTCATTATGGATGAGTGTGAGCGGCTGCGTAAACATATCATTGAACAAATTGAATTGAAAATTCATGACTTTGTTGTGGATTGTCATGAACTAGAACATATTGATTCGAAAGGTCTTGAAACACTTATTTGGATTCAGGAGCATTGTGCTGATTATCTTGGACAGATGCGTTTGGCAGCTTGTCCGGAGCATATGCAAAAGATTTTGGATATTACGCGGCTTCAGTCGCGGTTTACTTGCTTAGATTCTGTGAATGAAGCACTAGAGAGTTTACGTTAGGGAGGAGATTTCGATCGATGGTTGCATCGACGGAAAATAAGAAGATACAAGCTCCGTTACGTTTGGGAGATTTGTTGGTTGAAAAGGGCGTGCTTACTGCGGCGCAGATTGAGCACGCGCTAGCTTTTCAGAAAAATTTACCTCATCGAAAGTTACTCGGTGAGGTACTTGTCGAATTAGAGTTTGTAACTGAAGAGCAGGTGCTGGAAGTACTTGCGGTTGCATATGATGTCCCATTTGCCACCCTTTCGGCTAAGCTTGTCGATGCAAATGTGTTTGAATTGCTGCCAAAGGAGTACTCAGAAAAACAGAAGGTTCTTCCACTATTTCTCGTTGGTGGCAAACTGACACTTGCGATGGCTGAACCTGCGAACGTTTTTCTTGTAGAAGAAATTGAGCGGATGACGGGGCATGTCGTTCAAGTTGTTGCTGCAACAGAAAAGGATATCCTCTCAACATTGCAGTCAATCAGTGCCAACGATGGCGTATTTGTTATTGAAGATCTTGTTGATGACATCGAAGAAGCAGATCTGAAGTACGTTGAAAGTCAGGTCGAAGATATCTCTGATATTGAGGCGGGTGGAGATGAATCCCCAGTTATCCGCCTTGTCAATGGAATTGTTTTCGGGGCGGTGCGTGACGGGGCAAGTGATATTCATATTGAGCCTGATGAGAATACCTTGAGAGTTCGATATCGTGTTGATGGTCGTCTTTATGAAAAAGCGAACCCACCAGCTTCGATGTTGCCTGCGATTGTTAGTCGTGTGAAAATCATGGGTGGCATGGACATCTCCGAACGCCGTATTCCACAGGATGGTGGCATTACCGTACAAGTCAAAGGGCGGCAGGTTGATTTACGTGTATCGACAATGCCCGGCAAGTTTGGCGAGAAGGTCGTGATTCGCATCATCGATCGCGGCAATGCGATGAAGACACTCTCGCAGCTTGGTTTTTCCAGTGAAATGATCGATCGATACCGACAGGTTATTCATCAGCCCAATGGCGTAGTGCTTGTAACCGGGCCGACTGGTAGTGGTAAATCGACCACGCTTTACGGCACACTCAATGAAATTAACAGCAACGAGATTAATATCTCCACCGTTGAAGACCCTGTTGAATACAGTATTGCGGGGGTTAATCAATTTCAGGTTCAAGAGCGTGCTGGTTTTACGTTTGCTGGTGCGTTGCGGGCACTTCTGCGTCAAGACCCCGACGTCATTATGGTTGGTGAGGTACGTGACGAGGAAACCGCACGTATTGCGAATCAAGCAGCACTGACTGGCCACATGGTTCTTTCGACACTTCATACCAACGATGCGCCTAGTGCTGTGACGCGATTGATTGATATTGGTCTGGAGCCTTATCTTGTTGCGGCAACAATCCGTGGCGTTCTCGCACAGCGGCTTGTACGTAAAATCTGTCATCTTTGCAAAGAGAAGGTTGATCAAACATCTGATGTACAACGTGCAGTCAAAACACTGGTTGGCAATGGCGAGCCAGTTCAAGAACTATATCACGGTGTGGGTTGCAATAAGTGTCGAATGACTGGCTACTCCGGCCGCATTGGTATATATGAACTACTGACGCCGTCGGATGCATTGCTTGAAGTGGTCAGCAAAGGAGGCACATTGCAAGACATTAAACGTAAAGCGATTGAAGATAGCTGCTACATCACATTGCGTGAGGATGGCATTGAGAAGGTCAAAGCAGGGTTGACCACGATTGATGAAATTCTTCGTGCAACCACAGTGTAAAAGCAGCATGAAGTGAGGCAAACCTATATACGGAAGTATAGGTGAACAGGAGCAGGAAGATGGCTCAGTATAAATACAAAGCACGAGATAGGCATGGAAAGTTACAAACAGGCCTGATCTCCGCGGTAACTAAAGAAGATGCAGGGCGCATGCTTCATGGCGAGGGTAAATTCGTCGTAGCACTTGATGTAGCAAGTACTTTCTCTCAGTCAGATGATGATGTTGCTGGCGGTAGTGGTGGAAAGATCAAACGTGCCGATGTAATCACATTTGCTCATCAACTGGCAGTTATGATTGAGACTGGTGTGCCTATAGCCGAAGCGCTTGAGTGCGTGAGTAGCCAGTCGCCGAATGAAGCATTCAGAGAGGTTGTCAAAGATATTTCAGAACGGGTGCAATCTGGTTCGGAATTCAGCGCCGCTCTTGGAGCGTATCCGAGAATATTTCCACCCGTAATGGTGAGTTTAATTCGAGCCAGCGAAATGTCTGGCACGATGGGTGTTATGCTCGATCGTATATCGAATTACATGCAAAAAGAGGCACAAACCGCAAAGAAAATCAAAAGTGCATTGACCTATCCTGTCGTAATGATTGCGGTAGCACTTGGTGTAATGGTTTTTCTTCTCACATGGGTGTTGCCACGTTTTTCAGGTATTTACGCTTCTAAAGGAGCTGCGTTACCTATGCCTACGCAGATGCTTATCACCATGAGTGATATGCTCATTGGCTATTGGTGGGCATGGCTTCTTGGAATGGGTGCGCTTATTGTTGGCTACATCATCACGTCACGAAATGAACAAGGTAAGCGTACAATTGATTACGTCAAACTGCATTTGCCAATTTTAGGCCCATTGTTTAACAAACTATACATTACACGTGGTTGCCGCACGATGGGAACCATGATCAATGCTGGCGTGCCGATTCTTGATATGGTCGGTATTGTTCGTGAAGTTACTACGAATCGTTTGTACGATGATTTTTGGGATGAAACGGACGAGATGCTTCGCCGAGGTACGCAGCTATCAGAAGCGATGTTTAATTCAAAACTGATTCCTAGAAGTGTTTCGCAAATGATTTATTCCGGCGAGAAGTCAGGCCGGCTTGGTCAGGTTCTTGAGCGTGTTGCAGAGTACACCGAAGTAGAGTTTGATGATCAGGTTAAAACAACTACGCAATTCATTGAGCCAGCAATGATCGCGATCATGGGTTGTGTGATTGGTTTTGTGGCGATCGCATTACTGCTGCCGATCTTTTCGGTTGGTAAAGTGATGAGTGGTGGTTAAGACCGATTGGTTTGGGATATAAGAAAACTCCGTATGCCTCATACGGAGTTTATGTTTGTTAAAGATATGCAGAAGGATCGCTATACATCAAGGTCATCTGCATCTTCAGCATGTTGCATGATAAATGAGAAGCGAGCTGCAGGGTCTTTCCCCATTAGTTCATTCATGATGCGGTCTGCGGTGAGGCCATCAGTAATGTCAACGCGTAAGAGCCGTCGCGTTTTTGGATTTAATGTTGTTTGCCAAAGTGTTTTTGGCATCATCTCACCTAGCCCTTTGAATCGCGTAATCTCGATTTTCGCATTGCCTTTTTGGTGCTTCGCAATGAGTGCATCGCGATCATCGTCATCTGCAGCCCAGTAGGTTTCTTTCGCGATATCAACACGGTATAGCGGTGGTACAGCTAAAAACACTCTACCTTCTGTGATCAGATCCTTCATGTGCCGAAAGAAGAATGTGAGTAAAAGTGTCGTGATGTGATGCCCATCCGAATCAGCATCAGCAAGTAGAATCACTCGGCCGTACCGCATTCGATTTGGATCGAGATCCTTGCCTACTCCGCATCCTAGTGCGGTAATGAGATCCGAAATTTCTTTGTTTTGCAGCACTTTCGAGAGTGCCAGTGATTCGGTATTTAGCACCTTGCCGCGTAGCGGTAAAATCGCTTGGTGTGTTCGATCTCGACCTTGTTTTGCGGATCCGCCAGCAGAATCACCTTCGACGATGAACAGCTCTGTATTGTTGCGATTAGATGTTAGGCAGTCTGCAAGCTTGCCTGGTAGAGTAAGGCGATTTGACGTTGCGGACTTGCGCGATACGGAAGCCGAGGCGGCACGTGATGCTTCTCGCGCCCGTGCTGCGGCAATGATCCGCGATACAATCGTTTCCGCAGTGGTACGATTATGGTTCAGCCAATGTTCTAATGCGGGGCGTACTGCGCCATCTACAAATGATCCGATCTCTGGATTGTTCAAGCGGTCTTTGGTTTGCCCCTGAAATTGTGGGTCGGGGATAAAGACAGAAAGAATCCCAACAATACCTTCTCGGATATCGTCATGTGTGAGCTTCACGCCGCGTGGTGTGAGATTGTGTGTATCAATAAAGTTGCGAACTGCTTTAGTAATACCGGCGCGTAAACCATTCTCATGTGTACCGCCTGATGCCGTCGGGATGCCATTGACATATGATTTGACGACTTCGTCGGTTGCCTCGGTCCAATGGAACACAAACTCAAGTTTGCCTTCAATACCTTCTTTTTCTAGGGCAAAGTGTGATCCATTAATAGGTTTGGCGTTATGTTCTTTGGTGATCTTTGTCAGAAAATCTGCAATGCCATCTTTGTTTTCAAAAACTTCAGTAGTGCTCTCGACTTCATTTTTGAATGTTACTTTTACTGCTTTATGGAGAAAAGAGACGATTTCAAGGCGTTGCCGAATAGTGTCTGCATTGAAGTTCGTTTTCGGGAAGATTGTTGGGTCAGGATGAAAGTAGATGGTGGTGCCTGTGCCACGTGCGCCACCACGTTTCTTTAGTTTTCCTTCCGCCTTCCCTTGCTTAAATGAAAGCTGATATTCTTTGCCATCACGTTTCACGGTAGCAATAAGCTTGGTAGAGAGTGCGTTGACGACTGAGGCGCCGACGCCGTGTAGTCCACCGGAGGTTTTGTAGTTCGCGTTTTCAAACTTACCGCCAGCGTGCAGCGTGCAAAGAATAATCTCAAGTGCCGATTTTTTATGCTTTGGGTGGATATCTACCGGAATGCCACGGCCATTGTCTGAGACAGTAATCGATGTACCGTCCTTGTGGAGTGTGAGAGTGATGTCGGTTGCGTGACCGTTCATCGCTTCATCGACGCAGTTGTCTAGGATTTCCCAGACGAGGTGATGCAGCCCCGCCGAGCCAACACCACCAATATACATGCCGGGGCGTTTGCGGACAGGATCAAGGCCTTCAAGAACAGTGATGTCCTTGGCTGTATAGGCTTTATTGGATGCTGCTTTCTTCTTTGCCATATTACTCTGCTGATGAAATAGGTCTATTTAGTGATTAGTCGTTAATTAATTGAGACTAGGAGCCTTTGCGGGCAGAAATTTTATCGCCAGATTGAATCGTCAGATGTACTGGGCCGGTGTACCCACTGCCACAAGCTTTCTCAAGATTTACTATGATGGACTTACGTTCTTTGTTCGGTTTGGAATAGTGCACCTCGATTCGGGGGGGAACCACTTTATTTTTCAATGTTTCCTTCTTTGCTTTGGCGATCCCGCCATAGCTCATCGGTGTGAGTCCGCGATCTGTTGAATCAATCGAAACACTCAAGAGTGCCATGCCTGTGTTGTTCTTGATGGTGAATGTGACTGGCTTCGGCGCAGTCGTCGGTTTTTCTTTTTTTGTTTCGGTTTCAGCATCCCCGCCGCCGCATGCTGCAAGTGTCAGAGTGACAAGGATTAGAAATAAGATTGTCTTAAATCGTCTAATCATGTATTAGTCCTCGTCTTCCATCAGGATTGGTGGTGTAGGGTCATCAGGGATGATTTTGATGATTTGGCCGTGTTTCTGGATTTCCGTTCCTTTGCCGCCACGCGAGGTTGTTTTGTACTTCGCGGTACTGATCGTTTTTTCTGCGCCGCGATTGGTTTTCACTCGAAGTAAATCACGATCTTGCGTTGAAGCTTTAAAGCCTACGACCTGATCATCTTTTGCTAGTTTGACCAGTTGTACACCTTTACCTGGGCCGGAGAGGAAGTTAATTTCTTCGGCTTTGCAGATCATCGCGCGGCATTTCGCGCTTATCGCCAGAATTGTTTCTTCCAGCTTGCCCTTCGTGCGGTGTTTGTGTGTTACTAAGGCAGCACCAACGACGCGCGCGCCTTTGGACGGACGTGCAAACTTGCGGCCTGCTTTGGTGGATGGTTCAATAAATGGTTCGATCGAGAATCGCAACGCATAGCCATCAGATGAAGCTGCAAACGCATGCAGTGTTGGCCATTCAAGACTAGATTTATCATCTAATCTAATTGATGAATAGTCTTTATCTGTTCCTAATGCGCGTGGGTCTAACGAGTACGCCGCTACAATCTTTTCGCCGTCTTTCAGTTTGAATAGCTTCTGAATCGGCTCGCCATAACCGGTTGTCGCTGGGATATCCAGAATTCGTGCGGTGTATGCTGTGCCGAATGATGAGAAGAACACGATCGTTGCTCGTGTTGACCCTGCAAGGCAAGCCAGCACTGAATCCCCTTCGCGCAAACGTGTGTTGGCTGGATCTTTGATCTCGCGTTGTCGCTTGACCCAGCCGTCTGTCGTTACCAGCACGTTGGCATCTTCTGCGACAATAAAATCCTCTTCCGAAAACTCTGGCTCATCCTCGATCGAAGCAATCTTGGTTCGTCGCTTATCATTCTTTGCGAATTTGTCAGATATTTCAGTAATTTCCGTTTGGATGATCTGCCAGCGTCCCGCCGCAGTGTCGTCCTTCAACAGCTTGTTGATCTCACGTGCCCGCTTCTTTTTCGCCTTCAATTCATCCTGAATCACTAGGATTTCAAGTTTTGCAAGGCGATACAGTTTCAACTCAAGGATAGCATCGGTCTGCTCTGCATCGAGTTTGAATTTAGCCATGATCTTTTTGGCGGCATCAGCTTTACCATCCGATCGCCTGATGATTCGAATGATCTGATCCAGTGCATCAAAGACTGTCACGAATCCTTCAAGGATGTGGATTCGCTTATTTAGCCCGGCCAGCTCATTCTCAAGCCGTCGCGTGACTACATCCAAACGGAAATGCAGGAAGTGCCACAAGATTTGTTTCAGATCCAAACGATCCGGTGCGCAGACGTCTGGATTCTCCGTTGGCACCAAACAAGTCAAGTTCACCGAGAAATTCGTCTGCAGTGGCGTATGTTTATATAGATAGGCGAGCACCTTCTGTTCGTCTGCATCTTTTTTGATGTCCAGTTCAATGCGAACATCCTCAGCCGACACATCACGTACATCTAACAAGAGTGGCATCTTCCTTGAGATTACCACATCTGCAATTCGCTCCACCAACGTCGATTTGTTCACCATGTACGGAATTTCCGTGATGATGATCTTCTTTACCGATCGTGACGTTGGACCGAGCTGATGACATGCGCGTGTTCGCACTGTCCCCGACCCTGTCTTGTATATCTCTTTCAACTCAGCTTTTGTATTAATGATCTGTCCGCCCGTCGGGAAGTCCGGCCCTTTCACCGTATCCGCCAGACGCGCTGCCGTCAGCTCAGGATCATCAATCAATCGCAACAGTGCTTTACACAATTCGCTCAGATTATGCGGCGGAATACTCGTCGCCATCCCCACGGCAATCCCTGTCGCGCCATTCAACAGCAAGTTTGGCAGTTTCGCCGGCAACACAACAGGCTCGCTCTTCGATCCATCGTAGTTTGGCCGAAAATGAACTGTGTTCTGTGAAATCTCCCCCAGCATCTCCGTCGCCGAAGGCGCCAATCGGCACTCTGTGTAACGCATCGCCGCTGGCGGATCACCATCCAGCGAGCCAAAGTTTCCCGACCCCTCAATAAGTGGCAAACGCATTACAAATGACTGTGACAGCCGCACCAACGCATCATAAATCGCTGAATCGCCGTGCGGGTGATAGTTACCCATTACATCGCCGACTACCTTTGCCGATTTGCGGTGTTTTACTTCGTGTGTGAGCCGTTGCAACCACATTGTATAACCGATGCGCCGCTGAACAGGCTTCAGTCCATCGCGCACATCAGGTAGTGCCCGTGATGTAATCACCGACAGTGCATAGTTCAAATACCGTTTTTGAGCTGCATCATGCAGCGAAACCGCAGAGTTGTCTTCTGCCCCACCTCCTGCTGTTACGTCGAACAGCAGTGCCTCATCATTGGCTGTGGTTTTTTTGGTTTTTCGAGCTGAGGATTTGCGTTTGGCCACAACGGCCCTCCATGGCAATAATCAATGCCGCGACATTCTTCCGATGATCATCGCGGACTGGACCCAATCACGATAAATCAGATCAGCCTTGGCAGCAAGGGCTGACCCCACGATGGGGATTTTTAATCACGAGATAGGCCGTCTTTGCGCCTGATGTTATGCTGTATTTATGAGTCAGGTCTCCGAACATCCAAACGATACCATTGGCGGCGGTGGTGGCTCCGGAGTATTACGCATCCTTGGTGTCGACCCCGGTCTCAGCATCACAGGCTACGGCGTTGTCGACATCAAAATTGGCAATATCGAACCCACGCTCGTTGAAGGCGGTGTATTCAAATTTAAAAGCAAACAATCCGTTGAAGCCAGGCTCGCTCAACTTTATAACGACATGAAAGAACTGATCATTGAAGTTCGACCCGACCAACTTGCCATCGAAAAACTCTACTCACATTACGCCCATCCTCGCACCGCCATCATCATGGGGCACGCACGAGGCGTGATTCTCCTTGCCGCTCAACAAGCTGGTATGACCCTCCATCATCTCGGCGCAAATGAAGTCAAAAAATCTATCACCGGCTACGGACATGCTTCCAAAGAACAAATCCAGCGAGCAGTCCAATCTCAATGTAACCTCAAGGATCTTCCTGAGCCTCCCGATCTCGCCGACGCCATCGCCATCGCCCTCACACATGCCCGTCGTATCGCCGTCGATAAGCTTTGATTGCCGCCATTCTCCAATCCTGATACTACAATATCTTCATGGAACTACCCTACGCACTCCTCATCGATCTTGATGATACTATCCTCGACACCACCTTAAGTGCTGACCGTAATTGGTTGCGCGTTGCAGAAGCAGCATCTAAGCGTGGGATAGACATTGATCCTGAAGTTTTTGTTCAACATATGCTTGCTGTCCGTGAATGGTATTGGTCCGATACGCAGCGTTCTGAGCAGGGTCGTCTTGTTATCGAAAAAGCCCGCGCCGAGATGATTGCCGAAACGCTTCGTCGTTTGCACTACCGTAGCAATCACTTTGACCAGTACGTTGCCGACATGCAGACCGATTTTACTACCCACCGCATCGATGCCATGCAATTGATGCCAGGCGTATTGGATGCGCTCAAAGCCTTCAAAGCTCGCGGCATTAAGACCGCTCTCATGACCAACGGCCAGGGTGATATGCAACGCACCAAGGTCAACAAATTCGATCTTACGCCGCTCTTTGACGCCATTCTTATCGAGGGTGAACTCGGCTTCGGCAAACCCACTGAAAAATTTTATTACTATGCACTCGATCAGCTTGGTGTTGCCGCCGCTGAAACATGGGCTATCGGCGATAACCTCCACTGGGAGGTTGATGCTCCTCAACAGCTTGGTATGAAAGGGATTTGGATCGATTGGCGACGTGAAGGCTTGCCGTCCACTTCCGATGTGACCCCTGATCTCATCATTCATAGCCTCGCCGATTTGTTACAATCATGAACTTGTTATGCCTTGAAATGATTTGCAGCGCGAGACATCATCATGAAAGAGATTAAACAAAAACTTGTGAATGGCGAACCTCTCGTTTGGCTTTTCTATGGCGACTCAATCACGCATGGTGTTGCTCATACTCGTGGTTCTCGTGACTACGTTGAACACTTTGAAGAAATGCTCCGTCACGACATGGGGCGTAGTCTCGATGCAGTGATTAACACAGCCATCTCTGGGCACACCACAAAAGAACTCGTCTCGCAATTTGATATTCGTGTCCAGCGCCACCGTCCGGATATTGTCTTCCTCATGATCGGTATGAATGACTGCTCCGCAGATGCTCCTCAGCACACTCCCCTCAAAGACTTCCGCAAAAATCTTTATGATCTTGCCGAACGCATAGCTGGTCTTGGCGCGCAACTCATTCTCCAAACTACATGTCCGATTGTTCGTGGCTATGCCCCTGAACGTGAGCCGCATTATCCTGCCTATATGCAAGCCATCCGCGATATCGCCAATGAAAAGAATCTCCCCCTGATCGATCACACTGCTTTTTGGGAATCACACGATGATGCTTACTGGCTCGAATGGATGAATAACGCCTTCCACCCCAACGCACGTGGCCATGCGGTGATGGCAAGGAAACTCCTTCAGGATACTGGTTTCTGGGGCACCAATGCCTTTGCCTGCAACATCATCGACAGCATTGCCTAATCTGTACTTAGATATCTGGAAGTGATATTGATCAATTTTCTTCCAGCACTCTCAAATACGCCGCACAAAATGCCGGCAAATCATCCGGCCTTCTTGATGACACACGATTTCCATCGATCACCACTGGCTCATCATGCCAAATCGCTCCAGCATTCCGCAAATCATCCGTCAAGCCCGGCGTCGATGTGTACTGGATTCCCTTCACGATTCCCGCAGAAATATCAATCCATGGGCCATGGCAAATTGATGCGATTGGCTTTCCTTGTTCCGCTATCTCTCGCGTAATCCGTTTTACTTCCTCGTACCTTCTCAACTTGTCAGGCATCCACCCGCCAGGCACAATCAATCCATCGAAATCGTTCGCCGACAAATCACGTATCGCTGCCTCCGATACCTGCGGATACCCATGCTTTCCTTTATGAACTACGTCCTTCTCCAGCCCCGCTACGACAATCTTACATCCCGCTTCAAGCATCCGGTATTTCGGATACTGCAGCTCCATATCCTCATAATCATCGCCCACAAAAATCAAAATCCGCTTACCGTTCACATTTTTATCCATCGTCGTTCTCCTTGTGCTGTTGGTATCATAGCCGATACATCTTCATGCAGCAGCCGCTTTCATCACCATGTGCCCTCCGGTAAAATACCCTCGCTCTCATCATTGAAACAAGCGGCGGCAAACCCCCTTCAAGGATGATTCACATGTCCCACCTTCTCGGGATCGACATTGGTACCTCCGGCACAAAAGTGCTCGTCTGTAATCAAGCCGGGCGCGTTATTGCAACCGCGACTTCACCGCATGACCTTATCATGCCCAAGCCTGGCTGGTCCGAACAAGATCCACAGCAATGGTGGCGTGCAACTTGTAAAGCCGTCAAAGCGGCACTTCATAAAGGTAACATCAAGAAAAACCAAATCGTTGCCATCGGTCTTTCCGGGCAAATGCATGGTTCCGTTTTCCTTGCCAATACTACCAAACCGTTACGACCAGCTATCCTCTGGAATGATCAGCGCACTGCTGAACAATGTGCTCAAATCGAGCAGGCCGCTGGCGGTAAACGCAAGCTCATCAAAGCCGTCGGTAACCCCGCACTCACCGGCTTCACTGCTCCTAAAATCCTCTGGGTCAAACAACATCAATCACAAATCTATCGTAAAACAAAGCAAATCCTCCTCCCTAAAGACTACATCCGCTATTGCATGACCGGCACGTTCGCTACCGAAGTTTCTGATGCCTCCGGTACACTTCTCTTCAACGTCGCCAAACGCAAATGGAACACCACCCTCATGCGCAAGCTCGACATTGACTCCGCACTCATGCCCACATGCTACGAATCACATGAAGTCACATCACATCTATCAGCAGAAGGTGCAAAGGCGATGGGATTGCTTGAGGGGATACCTGTTGTCGGCGGTGCCGCAGATAACGCAGCTGCGGCCATTGGCAATGGTGTCGTCAATAGTGGGATTCTCTGCGCCTCTCTCGGCACAAGTGGCGTTATGTTCGCGCACAGTGATCAGCCCGCCCTGGATCCTGGCGGCCGTGTCCATACCATGTGTTCTGCAGTTGATGGGAAATGGTGTGTCTTTGGTTGTATGCTCTCCGCAGGTGGCAGTTTCCAATGGTTTCGCAATGAATTAGCGGAGCCCGAACTGGCCGAAGCGAAGAAAAAGAAAATTGATCCTTACACCCTTCTTATTCAAAAAGCACAAGCCGCACCGCTCGGCAGTGAAGGACTTTTCTTTCTCCCTTATCTCACCGGCGAACGTTGCCCTCATCCCGATCCTGATGCACGTGGTGCATATATCGGCCTCACCCGTCGACATACTCGCAACCATATCATTCGTGCCTTGCTTGAAGGCGTTACCTTTGGCATGAACGATGCGCTCGAAATCATGCGGCACATGAATATCCCCGTTAAAACCATTCGACTCACCGGCGGTGGTGCTAAAGATCCGTTCTGGCGGCAACTTCAAGCTGACATCTACAACGCGCCTGTCGCTACAGTCAATTCAGACGAAGGGCCGGCTTTCGGTGTTGCGCTTCTCGCTGGTGTCGGTATCGGTGTGTGGAAGAACATTCAACAAGCTTGCAAAGCCATTATCACCGAAACTGAAAAACGTAAGCCTCTTCGAAAACACGCAAACCAATACATCCCATATCACAAACAATATCAGCAGCTATACGCAGCACTCGCTCCCGAATTCAAATCCATCACTAAATTGTCATAGCACGACTATCGTTATCAATGCTCAGGACGCTTCCTCATGGGGAAATTATTTATGGATAATTCTTGAGGATTAACGGATGGTTATAGCATGGCAAACATCAAAAACCCATACCGGATCTGGAATCATCTCCCCGATGTTGGCACACTTACTCCACCTGATGTTTACTTCAATCGTCGTGATTTTATCAAAAAGGTTGGGGCTGGCAGCATCGCTTTAACAGGGTTTGCCGGCATGGGCGCGTCATCGCTTTTCGCACAGCAAGTTCGCGTCGACAAGAAAGATTTACGCGTCATCGAGCATCCGGGTCTTGATCGCAAAAACGTCCTCGATAAATTCCCTGTTCCCCAAAACAAAAACTTTGTCAAAATCCCCGGTGAGCTCACGGCTATCACGCCAAAGCAAGATGCAATGAGCTACAACAACTTCTATGAATACACACTCGACAAAGCCAAAGTTTGGAAGGTCTGTCAGGATTTTGTTCCTGATCCATGGAAGATCGAAATCACTGGTGAATGCCGCAAGCCAAAAACACTCGACATCGACGATATCTACAAATTCCCCATGGAGCAACGCAACTACCGTTTTCGTTGTGTCGAAGCTTGGGCCATGAACGTGCCTTGGGATGGTGTTCCCTTCCACAGGATTCTCGAATCTGTCGAGCCCACCAGCAACGCCAAATACGTCAAGTTCACCTGCGTTGAGCGTCCCAAACAAATGCCCGGTCAGGTCTCCATGCCTTGGTATCCTTGGCCATACTTTGAAGCATGGCGCATGGATGAAGCCATGAATGAACTTGTCCTGCTCGTCACAGGCATGTATGGGCAGCCAATCCCCATTCAAAACGGTTCTCCCTTCCGAATGATTATCCCCTGGAAATATGGCTACAAAGGCCCGAAGTGTATGGTCAAAATCGAACTCACCAAAAAACGCCCCCCCACTTTCTGGCACACCGAAGTTCCGGATGAATACTCTTGGCTTTCTAACATTGACCCTAACGTACCGCATCCTCGATGGAGCCAAGCGACTGAATCAGTTCTTGGTACAGGCAAAAGAAGACCCACCTTGATGTATGGTGGGTACGGCGAATACGTCGCTAAGCTTTATCAGAAACCAGATCAATCGTGATCATCTTAATCAAATAAAGATTGAGAAACAGGCTTCAAGCGATACTAACGTTTACGTGTGCATCGCTTTTTTCTTGCGCATTTCTTTGCTGCCTGTTTCTTATGTTTTGATGCAGCATGTTTATGCTTTTTGGCCTTGGCATGATGTGCCTTGGCGCGTTTTTCATGACGTTTACATGCGCGATGGTGTTTCCCACACTTGCGATCTGTTCGGCTGCGTTTGAAATGCTTACGATTAGTGTGTTGCGACTTAATTTTGTCGTTTGAAGAAGATGTTGCGGTCGATTTTTTAATTACCGCCGGTGCTGGTGCTGCGGTTTCTTCCGTAGAAGGTATTGTTACTTCTTCAATCTGGATGACTTTAATATCATCAGCTTTGCTTGTAATTTCGTCGGCAGTCTCTGCGACTTTTACCTCTGGTGCATTAATCTTTTCCGCTGCAGTGTTGACTTCAAAGCTGTTCTTGAGCGATTTAATACGATGCTGATCGTATTGGCTTTGCCGTTGTCGCGAGATAGATCGTTGGTTGGTCTTGAGCCGTTCATATAAAAAGTTACGACTGGGTCGTACAGGACCCGGTAGCGTTGAGCTTGCGGGGAGATGAATGCGATGTCCTTCACCTGCATGGCGATACAGGATGACGAGTGATTTATCTTTTTGTGGTCGAAGCTCTACGGTCTCTGGACGCAGTTTCGGGCGGATATATCGCTTGATCACCGCCTCGTTCACAGGCCATTGTCCACGGTCATACCGATAGAGAAGTGCTGCATTGGTAAGCTGCTTGTCCATCACCGATTTGGATGGAGAATTATCGACAGAATTAATATCGAGATCTAAACCAGTTTTTAGGCTACAGCCACTTAGCATAATTAGACTAGCGGAAGCAACAAGAACGATGGTTAAGAAGCTTGCAGATATGTGTGAACGATTGACATGGAGTATGTTAGCTTTCATGAAATATGGATTCGGCCGTGAATCGCATGGCGCATGAAAAAAGCGGACGGCCTGATGTTATTGAGCATCAGTCCGCCCGGGCGTTGGATGGTAATGTTGTGATAATGAATGTGAATGCGCTTGAAACCAAACGCTTTTTAGCTACCGCTGTTTGTTAACGGACTCAGCCACAGGGACTTTCTTTGCCGTTTCCGCTTCACGTTGTGAGGCAAACAAGCCATATCCGATCATGAGCAAGCCTACTGCCGCCAATGAATGACTGAAAATCAATCCTCCGTTATGGCTCAAACATGCATAGAGTATGAACGTGATCGTACAAACCGATGCGATCATTTTGATAAGTGGATTCATGCCTGCCTCCAGTCAATGTGTCAATGAGTCCCTAGTGACAGAAAATTCGAATATAACCACCGCGGACGCAAATAAAATAAACTTGAAATGTATGTTTTTTACATGCTCACAGATGATTGAAGGCAGAATCGCCTTATGTTGCAAAAGATTTGCTAGATGCGGAACGTTGGCTGTTAATCTGTA
The DNA here is from genome assembly GCF_050931845.1 of Poriferisphaera sp. WC338. GTDB lineage: Bacteria > Planctomycetota > Phycisphaerae > Phycisphaerales > Phycisphaeraceae > Poriferisphaera. Next base: position 3,455,020 of record NZ_CP194516.1, on the reverse strand, counting down.
CGCTTTGTGCGGATGAGTACATTTATGTGACTTATTGTTGTGGCCATAGGTCGCTAGAGACGTGGCTAAGCATTTGCTTGCGGTACATTTGCCAAGCGGATTCAATTGGAGCAGCTAGTTCACCCGTCGGTGTCGTATTAATCGGATAGATTCTTGTGAGTTGCGTATAGCTACTCAATGTGATGCTACGGGTGAGGGTTTGATTCTTTCGCAATAGATCGAAGGTGACGACCGAATCGAGTTTCAGGTTGCGGATTTCTTGTGCGAAGCGTTGAAGGTTGAATCCGTGATTGGTCGGTTGGTGATTGATAGCGATAATCAGGTCGCCAGGGATGATATGCTGATAGGCAGGGAAACCGGGGAGAGTGCGTGTGACTTGGATCGCAGGGTGTTTGATGCGAGGGTCTTGGTGCGAAGCAATTTGAGAGAAGTTCATGCCGATCGCGCCGTGTTTTATCTTGGCATCTGGCGAGGTAGGTTTGATTTGAGATCGAATAAACCAGTGTCGAGTGATTTGCAGTAGCCTGTGCAGTTGTTCGTATGATCCCACGTTTTGAAACAAATGAATGATTTGCGCGTCGTCCAAGATCGCTTGTGAGAGCTTGAGATGCGCTTCGCTCCGCATCGAATAGGTTTCATGATCTAATGCATCAAAGTACGTAAGGAATTCGGGTAGAAGAATAGATTGCTTTTCGGCGTCTTGTGGGGCGGCAGCAACGCTGGGTGCAGTGATCAAACAGATTGTGATCATGCAATACTTACAGAATATTTGCCATCGTGAATCTTTCGACATGGTTGCTCCCAAGATGTCTGCTTAACAGAACCTATCATCGCATACTGCAAGCGGGTGTGGAAGCAAATCATCAAAAAATCGGGTAAACACGTGAGTCTGATAAGTGGCGAGAGAGATGATGATCATTCAGAGACGAGCGAGACGACTTTTTCGCTGTGCTGCTGAAGCCAAGTCACTTTGTTTTTGACCATTTGCAAGAACTTTACGCCGTCCATGCGGACAAACTTGCCGGTGGTGGCGACGGGGATGACTGACTCGGCAATGAGTGCTTCGATCATGAGCAGCGGAATGGTATTGAGCTCGGCTTTGGACAGGATCGTATCGGGGACAGATTCATAGGCACGCATGAAGCGTTTGTATCGTGATTCGTCGAGGTATTCAGGCCAGGTGGTGGGGTCGCCAGATCCGCCGAGGATGGAGAATTGTAGAGCGCCGTTGGCAATATCGAGGATGCGCTGTTGGACGCGGGCTGCGTCATAGTCGATGACGGCCACGACACGGTTGCCACGGAAGAGCATGTTGCCTGGGTGCCAGTCAGAGTGAACCACTTGCATGGGCCAGTCTTCCATACCGATTTCGATGACGCGATCGCTGGCGGTGTTGTAGGCTGTGCTGATGAAACTGATCAGGTCGTGGATCTCATCATGTTGTTTTTCGTACTGGGTAGGGAGAAGTTTTTCGATTGTTTTTGGGATGGTGGTGATGGCAGCTTTAACGCTGCTTGCGTTATGGTAAGAACCTTCTGCGGGTTCGTATTCGGATTGATACTTTTTGGTAAGCCGATGGTAGAGGCCGAGGATGCGTCCACTTTCAGCGGTAGCATCGAGGGAGCTGTCGTAGGGCGTGCCTTTGATGTACTCGAAGAGTTCATAAATGCGGCCGTGCAGCTGGAGCATTGAGTTATTGTCGGCTTCGGTGCCGATCAGATGAGGTAGCGGAAATTGTTGATCAGTAAGATGGAGTTGCAGCGCGTGTGAGAAAGCGACGCGGAAAGGATCATCTTTGCCTTTAGCGCGGCGTTTAAGGAGGTAGAGTCCAGAGTCGGTACGGATGAGTGCTTTGGGAGCTTTGCGCGAGCCGCGAGGAAATTCTTGAACCGCGCGGATGATGCCAAGGTCGTAGTGTGACATGACCACTGCGAGTTCATCAGCTATGAAACGGAGGCGGCCATGAGCGCCTTCACCGAGTGCGGGCATGGTAGAACCAGAGGATAGGCCGATGCGCGAATCGGAAAGCCCTTGCCCGCCACTTTGCATCTGGGCGGAAGACAAATGTCCCAGCGGCCACTCCGGCTCGACTTCACGTTCATTAGCGAGTGGATCGTGATCAGGGGCGGGGTTTTGTACTTCGTTTTCCTGCATATGGGTGTCACCCTGTGGGGGTGGTACGGCATGTTTGGACGCGAAACAAACACGTGCTTGCTGCGGAATGGCTACTCAACATTTTGCACTTGTTCTTTGATGCGATCAATGGCGGATTTTACCTCGACGATCGCGCGGCTGATGTCGGCATCGTTTGACTTGGATGCGATGGTATTCGCTTCACGCAGGAGTTCTTGCGCGAGGAAGTCGAGCGTGCGGCCGACGGGTTCTTCATCTTTGCGGCCGATGATTTGTTCGAGTTGTTCAAGGTGGCCGGTGGTGCGTGAAATTTCTTCAGAAATATCGGAGCGATCGGCGTAGACGGCAATTTCTTTGATGAGGTCTTGTTCGCCGATGTTGAGTTCAGCACGTGCCATGAGTTGATCGATGCGGGTTTTGAGTCGGTCGTGGTATTCGTCGATGACCAGACTTGCTCTTGTTTTGATAATCTCAATGCGTTCAAGGATAAAGTCGCGGTGTTTGAGCAGATCTTCAGCGAGAGCTTTGCCTTCGGCGTCGCGCATCTGATTCATTTTAATGACGACCTGATCAAGTAGATCAATCAGGATGGGGCGTGACTTAGCCATGAGGGTTTCTTCGTCTTCTGCAGGCTGAAGAACACCTGGCAGAGCGAGGAGCTGAGTGAGATCAATGTGAACCGAGTCGTTGTCTTTGATCTGATCTTTGATGGTTTTGAGGTGGTCGACGTAGGTGAGGAGTGCAGCGTCGTTGACACGAGAGGCGGCCTTTGCATCGGAGAGGCGGAGCTTGATGGTGAAGGTGAAGGAACCGCGGTTGACTTGATTACGCAGATGGGTCTCAAGCTCGGCTTCTAGGCCGGCGAGTTGCTCGGGGAGGCGGATGGATGCTTTGAAATACTTATTGTTGAGGCTGCGGAGTTCGACGGCGTAGTGTGTGCCGTCTTTTTCATTTGCTGCGTCGCCAAAGCCTGTCATCGATCGGATCATGTTGCCTCAATTCTGTGGTTACTGCTGTATGTCCCCGCTGCGTATCTTTTTATCGTCACTGTCTTGTGACAATATAACCTTCAGTGAGTGTGTTTGCTGTGTCAAGCAATCGGCACTGGGGCCTTATTATGACCGATCTAGAGTGGATTGTGCATATGGGGAAAATAAAAAACCGCAGCATTGAGGCTGCGGCTAGTAGGTTTTGCGATTACCCGGGATTTACGGCGTCTGCTCTTGCGGGGCAGGGGCGGGTTCCGTAGTGAAAGGTGCTGTTTCTGCAGGAGTTACAGGAGCTTCGGGGGTGTTGACTTCAGGGACGGGAGGGAGATTAAGGTCGGTCACATCAGTGCCAGCCTCGGGGATGACGATCGTTTCGCCATCTGGGGTGGGCAATGCGTCTTCGGTTAATGCTTCGTTGACCGCTTCATCAACCCGTTGTTCCTCGGTAGGAGGCTGGGGGGTACCTGCAACCGCCTCCGCGTGCGAATCGTTAATGATGCGTGTAAGGATAACAGCCAAGAGGATGAAACCCACGAAGCTAGCCGTGGTGACGATGGTGAGCATGTCGCCGGCTTTTGCACCGAACGCAGCGCCTTCTGAGCCACCGCCTCCACCAAAAGCACCGGAGAGTCCGCCGCCTTTTGGTTTCTGGATGAGAATCACCAGCATCATGAATCCTGCGATGAGGATAAAGAGCAGGGAGAGGATGCCGATGACAATGGGTGGGACAGCAAGGGTGGTCATAATATAAATCCCGTGGTTTCTGGTTCTTACAGCTCACCCCGAACAATGCGAGAGAGCATGAATCCTAGCGGTGATGTGCAATATGTCACGCAAAAAGTGCGGCATATCGTCACAGCCGGTGATTCGAACCAGATATTCTAAGTTATTTTGCGGCTTCGACAATGCCCATGAAGTCATCGGCTTTCAAAGCAGCGCCACCGATGAGACCTCCGTCGATGTCTTCTTGGCCCATCAGCTCGCCAGCGTTGGCTGGTTTCATGGAACCACCGTATTGAATACGCACACCGTCAGCGACTTCTTTGCCGTACATGGCCGCGAGATGTTCGCGGATGGCCTTGTGAGCTTTTTGAGCATCTTCAGGGGTTGCGGTCTTGCCGGTGCCGATCGCCCAGACGGGTTCGTAGGCGATGATAATATTCTTCATTTGCTCGGCTGAAACGCCTGCAAGGCCGTAGGAGAGCTGGGCGGCATTGATAGCGTCGGTCTGACCAGCTTCGCGCTGCTCGAGCTTTTCACCGATGCAGAAGATGACTTCCATGCCGGCTTCGAGGGCTTTGAGGTTCTTTTCATTGATGAGAACATCGGTTTCACCGATTACGTGGCGACGCTCGGAATGGCCTGTGAGAACGACACTTACGCCGACGTCTTTGAGTTGTGACAGGCTGATTTCACCGGTGTAGGCGCCGTTACCTTCGGTCCAGAAGTCCTGAGCACCTAGCTTGAGGGTTTTGTTGCCAGCTTCGCAGAGGGCTTGGCTGATGGCATCGAGGTAGACAAACGGTGGGCAGATGGCAACTTCACAAGGAGCCTCCGCAGTGACCTTTTCGGCCAGTGCTTTGGCAAGCGCAACGGCTTCTTCCTTGTTGAGGTTCATTTTCCAGTTACCACCGACGTACTTTTTGCGATTGGCCACGACTGGCACTCCTGTTGTAAATGTATGTTTTGTAGGGACTTAATTTCGATATCCGTACATGATTGGTGTGCAGATATTTTGAGGGTGTGTGGCCGGTCGGTTCTCCGGAGGCGGTTGTCATTGGGAGGATCGATGGCCGATTGGCTATTGTAGGGATAATTGTGTCCTTTAGCATGTCGTGGGTGTGAAGTTGTGATTAAGATGGCGGGACGAGCGATTAATTTGATCGGTAGGATTTTGGGAGTGATGCAGATGGCAAGGTTAGAGGACAGTGGGATGTTGGCTGGAGCGAGGGAAGATGTGGATGTTTATCGTGATGAGGAACGGTATTGCATGGGCTGCAAGTATCCGCTGGAGGGTTTACGGGGGGCGGTGTGCCCGGAATGCGGGCGGGGTTTTGATCCGAAGAATTGGCGGACGTATTGGGAGCCGGCAGATTTGGCGTGGCGGTGGGAGGGCTTAGGAGCGATAGGTGCGTTTTGGATCGCGACAGGGTTAAGAGATATTTCGTTGCCGCAGACTATCGAGATGGGGAAGATAATTGTGGTTCTAGGGGTGTTGATATTGGGTGTGTGGTGGGGTTGGCGGGGTGCCGTGAAAGGGCGAAAGATGAGCCGCGCGATGGGATGGTTTGGAATGGTGATATGTATACTGGGTATGCTTGCCACAGGTGTGACGTTGTATCGTTTGGCGGCATGATTCTTTGGCTGCGGATTACACGCCGATGGTTTGGGGGTGTAGCAAATCGTCTGCGCCTTGGTCTTTGAGTTGGCGGACGGCAGTTTTGAGCAGGCGGCGGAGCTCTTTGGTTTTGGTCGTTTGATCGAATTCGATATGTCGTTCCGCAGAAGGCGAGAAAATGCGGATACGGAGGCGATAATTCTGATCACCGATTTGTTTGTTGAGTGTGTCGCCGGTTTCGAGGGGCTCGGCAAGTACAGCAATGGCCGCGTGGCAATCTGCCTCGAGATCGGCAAGGATTTGACGTTCAGCATGAACCGCGGTGGCTGAGCCGGGATGGTTCAATGGTAAGCAGCGCGTCAGGGTGACGTGGTCATCGGAACGGCACTGGATAGCAAGTGCGGCTTGGCAGGCGGCAGGGAGGATAATGTCGGTGGGGATGGTGTTTTCAGCGAGGTCAAGTTTTTTGAGGCGACGAAGCCCAGCAGCAGCTAGGAGAGTTGCGTCGAATTCCTTTTCACCTGCGGGTGTGAGAACCTTATCGATGCGCGTGTCGAGGTTGCCACGGATGAGTTTGGTTTGAATGTCGGGGCGGTGCTGTTTGAGCTGCGCGGCGCGGCGGGGTGAGGCGGTGCCGACGACGGCGTTCTCTGGGAGCTCTTTGAGTGATTTGATGTTGTTTGGTGTGATGAGGCAGTCATTCACGATGGCGCGTTTGGGAACGGCTGCGATCATGAGGCCAGGGGTGTCAAGGGCAGGGAGGTCTTTGAGTGAGTGAACTGCGATGTCCGCTTGCTTGGAGAGTAGCGAGCGTTCGATGGATCGTGTGAAGAGCCCTTTTCCGCCGATATCTGTGAGGGGCTGGTCAGCGAGTTGATCACCTTCAGATTCGATCCATTTGTACTGGATCTGGACATTAGGGTGGAGTTTAGCGAGTGCTCGTCCCACCATTTCGGCTTGGGTGCGGGCGAGTGTTGAACGGCGAGAGGCAATAATGATTGGTTTACGGCTACGTCGCAAGGTCTTGTGGCTCCTGAGTCGAGCAAATACTATAACTGCTACATGGCGAATGTGGGGCCAAGTGTAGCTATATTAACTTTTTAGGATGATTTATGGGGCGAGAGCCGAGAGAAATTGCAATAACCGGCGGAAGCGGCTTTGTTGGGCGCGGAATTCTGAATTGTTTGTTGAAAAAAGGTTTCTCGGTTCGTGTTCTGGCTCGTGACCCTCAAAAAATCAACCCATCACGAAATAGCCATGATATCAAAGTTGTGAAAGGGAGTCTTGAAGACAAGGCCGCTGTGGATGAGCTTGTGGAAGGGGTGTGGGGAGTGATCCATTTGGTTGGGATTATTCTGGAACAGCCTCGGAAAGGGGTGACTTTTGAGTCCATTCACGAGCAAGGTACGAGGCAAGTTTTAGAAGCGGCGCAGGCGGCGGGGGTTAACCGATGGATACAAATGTCCGCAATCGGGGCGCGGCCTTGCATGCAAAGAGCTGGGGAAGATATGCGCGGCGTTGTGGTGAGCCGATATCACCAGACGAAGTGGGCGGCGGAGCAGCTTGTTCGAGAGAGTGGGCTTCGATGGACGATTGTGCGGCCAAGTTTAATACATGGGCTGGGTGGTGAGTTCATGGAGATGGTGAAGGGGTTTGTGAGTGGAGTGATGCCGCCGATGGTGCCGTACTTTGGACGCGGGTTGTTGGGTTTGGGGGGAGGCGGGAAGGTTGAGCCGGTCTGGGTAGAGGATGTGGTTGAGGTGTTTGCGCGTGCATTGGATTGTGAGGCGAGTGAAGGGGAGGTGTTTGAGCTTGGAGGCGGCGAGGTTTTGGACTGGCCGACGATGTACCGGGTGTGTATGGATGAGATGGTGTGTGGGAGACGAAAGCCTGTGGTAGCGGTGCCGATGTGGCTGGGGAAGGGGATGGCGCGTAGCGTGGGGATACTTGAACGATTACCAGTTATTGGTGGGGTGATGGAGCATGTGCTTCCGTTCAATTGGGATCAAGTGGTGATGGCAGGGGAGGACAATGTGGCAAGGTTTACAGAGCGTGAGAGAATTACAAGGGTGTTTGACGTGTCGCCGAAGGGATTTGCAGAGGCGCTGCGTGGGTATGCAGGTGAGATGGGGTAATTGCGGGTGAGGGGGTGGGCGGATATTTAGACGATGTGAAAGAATGGAGGTGGCGATTCTATTGCGCGGTCTAAGCGCTAAATAGAGATGATAAGGGAAAGGTATGGTTATTGGGTCCGGTTGGATGTAATCGTTGATGAATGACGTTAATCATATAAAAAAGAATCCACGGCCTTGGGCGGTCTGGCATTGGGCGCTGCACTGGCAGATTTTATTGGGATTGATTATTGGAGGGGTGGTCGGCTATTTTACAGCGAACTACTACATCGGCGCATGGGAAGCGGGGTTGGTTGAAGCCAAACGGGTGACAGAGGGCGGGGAAGGTGCGGAGCTTGTGGTACGCGAGATTGAGGGATTAAGTGAGGTTGTGCAGCACGGGATCGTATATTTAATTTATGAATTGATTGGCGATGTTTTTCTGAACGGATTGAAGTTGGTGGTGATTCCGCTGGTCACGAGTTCGATCATTATTTCGATTATTGGGATAGGCGAGAGTGCGGGGTTTCGGCGGCTTGGTTTAAAAACGCTTGTTTATTATGGCTTAACATCACTGGTATCTATTCTCGTTGGACTGACGTTGGTGAATCTATTGCGTCCGGGATTTATTGAAGGTGGGCGGTTATTAACCAGTGAAAACGTGAAGCAGTTTAGTGATGTTGGCGCAGCCATGAGCGAAAAGGTGGGAACATCAGGTGCTGCAGATTTTTTAGATGTGTTTCGACATTTAGTGCCAGATAATTTGGTTGCGGCTGGGGCGAACAATAACCTGCTAGGCTTGATTGTTGTCAGTTTGTTTGTGGGGTATTTAATTGTGCGGATCAAGCCAGAACCGGGACAGGTGTTGCGGTTGTTTTTTGATGGGATTTACCGAGTTAGCATTCGACTTACAAATATTATTCTGCGGTTTGCACCGGTGGGTGTGTTATTCTTGATCGCCGCGACGGTGACGATGAACTATGCGCGGTTGTCGCAAGAAGAACGATTGGTGCAATTTTTAGGATCACTTGTTTTATTTGCGGGGACGGTGCTTGCGGCACTTGGTATTCATATGCTGGTTGTTCTGCCGCTATTTATCTGGATTTTTACGAGAGTGAATCCGTATCGGCATGTAAAGGCAATGGCGCCGGCGCTATTGACCGCGTTTTCGACAGCGAGCAGTAGTGCAACGTTACCGGTAACGATGGAATGTGCTGAGCAGCGTGCGGGTGTGAGTCGAAAGACAGCAAGTTTTGTGTTGCCGCTCGGTGCGACGGTGAATATGGATGGATCAGCGCTTTATGAATGTGTTGCAGCGATCTTTATTGTGCAAGCATTTGGATGGCAGCTAGATTTGGCACAGCAGTTCTTTATTGTAGTTGTTGCATTGCTAACAAGCATCGGTGTGGCGGGGGTGCCAAGTGCATCATTGGTCGCAATCATTGTGATTTTGACTGCTATTCAAGGGCAGCTTGAGGTACAGGGGATTTATTTGCCATTGGTAGCAGGGTTCCCGATTCTACTTATTTTCGACCGTCCGTTAGATATGTGCCGTACAGCGGTGAATATCTTTAGTGATTCAGTGGGTTCGGTGATCATCGCGAGGACTGAGGGGGAAGAGGGGTTATTGCGCGCGGATTTGATGGCAGGGCATGAGAAATTTGAGGAAGATTGATCTTTGCGAGAACGGAATACTGGGAGGGTTGGTATTTAAAAAAGCTGCGAGGTGAGTCGCAGCTGATAGCTCTAGCCAACACAGGCAAGAACTGGAGTTCGTTCCTCGTTGAGGAGGTTTATAGTTAGTCGAGTGTGTCGAAGTCGTGGATATCCTTGCCAGCAATTTTGGAGAGGATATCGAGTGCTGCTGCGGCGCCATCACCCGCAGAGATGATGGCTTGGATTTTGTCGGGGCGGGTTGACCAGCCGATGGCGTAGCAATTGTCGAGGCCCGTGCGGCCGTTCTTGTCGGTGTGAATGGTGTTGCGATCATCGAGTTTGAGATTAAGGTCTTCGGCAAGTTTGGGTTTGTTGCCGCAGGCGATGATGAGGTATTTACTGTGATGCGATCCGCCGGATTCGGTGAAGGCGGTGAAGCCATCGTCTGTTAGCGCGAGCTTGGTGATGTTGTCTTCATAGAGATGCGCGCCCATGTCTTCGGTTTGTTTGCGGGAGAGGGCCATGAAGTCAGGGCCGGTGATGTTGGGGGCACCGAGGTAGTTGTGGATCATGGCGACGTGCATGGGTGTTTTGTTTGTGCCGAAAACGTCGACGTGATGGCCTGCTTTAGCGAGGTAGAGTGCGGCTGAGAGTCCGCCGGGGCCGTCGCCGATGATGATGGTGCTTTCGTTCATGGAAAAATCTCCTGTGTAAGTATGGGTAAGGATACACTGGAGGATGCAGGGGATTAAGCGGTGTTTTGTTCTTTGGTGGTTGTTGATATGAAAGAACCCATCCGCGAAGCGAATGGGCTTGTATGGTTATCTAAGCAATGGTTAGATGTGGGCTAATTATTGTAGCGGTCGACGGAGCCGCAGGTTTCATCGCCTTGTACGGCGGAGGACATGGCGATCATGTTTTCATCGTCGCGTTGTGATTCGTCGTAGGTGTTTTCGGCGGTGACGCGGAGTTTGGTAGGGCCGAGTAGTTCACATCTGGCAGAGCCGTTCTGGGCGCGGTTGAGGATGCCGGTGACGCCGTGGGTGAGGTGTTCGTCAACGGTGATGCGAGCTGAGCGGTTTTGCAGAGTGATGACCTTGCCGCCTTGGTGGAGTTCGAAAGTGACGGATGCGTTGGGCTTACCTCGCTGACCGGCCTGTCGGATGAGTTCTTTGAGTTGCGTTAGTTCGCCGTTGAAGGTGGTGCCGTTGTCGGGGGAAGTGTTGTCGCCGATGATGATCTTGATGCCGCGGGTAAGTGTGGCTTGCGCTTCGGAAGCGGGGATGACTTTCTCGATGATGATGTTGGGTTCTTCGCGGCGGCGATCGACTTTGCCTTCGATGAAGACGATCTCGTCTTTCTGGAGGTAGGCGGAGCAGGTTTCAAAGGTGCGTGGGAAGGCGACGCCATCGATCTTGTCGGCTTTAGATTCGATGGTGATCATGGCCATCTTTTCACCTTTTTTCTTGGTGAAAGTGGGGCGGACACGTGTGAGCATGCCGCCAATGATGACCTTTGTTTCGGCGGCGAGCTCTTTGATGTTTTCGATGGCGATGTTGGCGTGACGTTTGATGAGGTCCTGGACTTCGTCGAGCGGGTGAGAGGAAGCGTAGAGACCGAGTACTTCTTTTTCGTGCTCGAGCATCTCTCGTTTTTCCCAAGTAGGGGTGGGGGGGAGGATGAAGTTGTCTTCACGCTTGCCTTCGGCACGCTCTTTCTCGTCGACGGCGCCGAAGAGGAAGTCATCAGAAGCACGGAGGGTGGAGGCTTGTGAGCCGACGCGCATGGCGGCTTCGAGGCCAGCGATCATGGCGGCACGTTCAGCGAGTGAATGGACAGAGTCGAAAGCGCCGCATTTGATGAGGGCTTCGATGGTGGATTTATTTGCGGCGTTGGAGGGGACACGTTCGCAGAAGTCGGAGAGTGAGCGGAAGGGGCCGGATTTTTCGCGCTCGGCGATGATCACATGGATCGCTTTCTCGCCAACACCTTTGACGGCAGAAAGCCCAAAGCGGATGTGCCCGGCACTTGGTGTGCGCTCTTCGTCTTTGTCGTAAACGACGGTGAAGGCAACGTCGGAGAGATTGATATCGGGGGGTTTGACTTCAGCGCCGCGTTTACCATTAGGAAGCAGGACGCGCTTACATTCATCGATGTATTCAACGACTTTGTCGGTGGAGACGGACTCGAAGGTGAGCAGAGCCGCCATGTAGTGGATGGGGAAATAGGTTTTGAGGTAGGCGGTTTGGTAGGCGACGATGGCGTAGCCGGTGGAGTGTGATTTGTTGAAGCCGTAGCCGGCGAATTTGAGGATGAGGTCGAAGAGGTCACCTGCTTGTTTGGCGGTGACACCTTTTTCGCCTGCGCCTTCGATGAACTGCGCGCGGTTGGCGTCGATGACCTTCATCTTCTTTTTGGAGATGGCTTTGATGAGGGTGTAGGCCTGGCGGAGGGGGATGGAGCCGAGTTGGTTGACGACCTGCATGACCTGTTCTTGGTAGACCATGATGCCGTAGGTTTCGGCGGTGAGGTTGTCGACGATCTCGTGGACTTTGGGTACTTCTTCGCGGCCGTGTTTGCGGTTGTTGTAGTTGGGGATAAGCTCCATCGGGCCGGGGCGGTAGAGCGCGTTGGCAGCGATGAGGTCCTCGAGGCGGTCGGGCGCCATGGCCATGAGGAGGTTGCGCATGCCGCCGGATTCAAACTGGAAAACGCCGGCGGTTTCGCCGCGACGGAAGAGGTCGAGGACTTTTTCGTCATCGAAGTTGAGGCGTTCGAGGTCGAGCGGGTCCCATGATTTTGATTTTTGGTTGTCGGGATCGATGGTGCGGCGGATGGTATTGGGGGCGAGGGATTTGAGTGTGAGTTGTCTGGCGCGTTCGATGATGGTGAGTGTGCGTAGGCCGAGGAAGTCCATCTTGAGGAGGCCGATGGCTTCGCATGTGGGCCCGTCCCATTGCGTGACGATTTGTTCTGTGCCGGCGGGTTTGTAGAGGGGGACGATGTTGTCGAGTGGTTGGGTTGCGACGATGACGCCGGCGGCATGAACGCCGACGTGACGGGCCATGCCTTCAAGGTGGCGGCCTGTGTCGTAGACTTCTTTGACCAGCGCGTTGGAATCATAAAGTGCTTTGAGGTCGGGCTCCTGTTCGAGTGCGGAGTCGAGTGTTGTTTTGAGTCCGTCGCCGATGAGCTTGCAGAGGTTGTCGACATCGCCGAGGGGCATGTCATGCACGCGACCGACGTCGCGGATGACGGCGCGTGCTTTGAGTGTTCCGTAGGTGATGATCTGGGCGACGTAGCCGTATTTGTCACGGACGTACTGAATGATTTCCTGACGGCCATTCTGACAGATGTCGATATCGATATCGGGGTATTCGGTTCGGTCGGGATCGGTGAAGCGCTCGAAGAGGAGGCCGTATTTAACGGGGCAAGCGTTGGCGATGCCGAGTGCGTAGCCGACCATCGTGCCGACGCCGGAGCCACGTGCGTTGGAGGGCATGCCACGAGAGCGCGCTTCGTTGACGAAATCCCAGACAATGATGAAGTAGGCGGAGATGAGTTTGTCGGCAAGGACTTGGAGTTCGCGTTCCATGCGGGCGCGCTTGTCTTCGTCGACGCCGCCGGGTCCGTAGCGCCAAATTGCGCCGGCTTCGGAGAGCATGCGCAGCGCACCGTCACACTGGAGCTTCAGTTCTTCGGGTGATTCGGTGTCAGTTTCGGTGTTGTAGGGTTCGACTTTGAACTGGGCGCAGAAGGCTTTATACCAGGCGGAGGTGCCGGGCTCATGATCGCATTCAAAAGCATCGATGAGTTTGAGTGCGCCTTCAGAATCGGTGGGGAGATGATCGTATGAAGAGGCAATCTTCACGACGGGGGCGTGGTTGGCTTCAAAGTCGAGTTCGACATTGCAACGGTCGGCGATCTTTGTTGTGTTCTCAATCGCTTCGGGGAGATCAAGCTCATCGACGAACCGCTTGTGCATTTCCTCGGGTGATTTGACATATAAATCTTTCGGATAGTGCAGGCGGTTGTCGTCGTGTTTGATCTTGCCCATGCTGATGCAGCAGAGTGTGTCGTGGGCGTCCCAATCATCCGCGGTTAGGAAGTGCGCATCGTTGTCGCAAACGAGCGGGAGATCGAGTTCTTTGGCGAGGCGAATCAGGTGTGGGTTGATCTGGTCCTGGAGTTTTTCTTCGTGTGATTGGAGTTCGATGAAGAAGCAGGGCTCGCCGTTTTCATTGGGGGGGAAGGTTTTGGCGTGCCAGAGTGCTTCTTCCTTGGCCCGTTCGTACATCGCTTCATCTTTGGTTTGCTCGTACTTGACGAGGTAGAAGGCGAGGGAGGAGCCGAGATGCCCGTTGATGGCGATGAGCCCTTGGTTGTGTTCGGTGAGCGTACCTTTGTCCATTCGGGGTTTAAAGTAGAACCCGTTGATGTAGGCGTCGGAAGATAGCTTTAATAGATTGCTCCAGCCTTGCTGGTTCTCTGCCAGTAGCACCAAGTGGAACCCACCATCGGAGACGCCGGTGAATTCACGTTTGGTTCGGTCGGATTTGCCGGTGACATCGGGGGCGACGTAGGCTTCGATGCCGAGGATGGGTTTGATGCCTTCGGCTTTTGCTTTTTTGTAGCAGTCGGCTGCGCCGAAGAGGTTGCCGTGGTCAGTGATGGCAACGGCGTCCATGCCGAGTTCTTTGACGCGCTTCATGAGGGCAGCGGGTTTGTTGCCGCCGTCGAGGAGGGAGTACATGGTGTGCAGGTGCAGGTGTGCGAATTTGGTGGTTTTGGGTTCGGCCATGTGGGTATTTTAATGTGTGCGCGTTGAAAATGTGAATCGTATTTGGTGGGTAAGCAGGAGAGTCTTGATATGCTCGGATTCGTGTAAGAAAGTGCTGGTGTTGGGGTTTGGTGCTGGGAAAGGCAGGGATGGGATCGTGGAAAAGTTGTCGGTACCTCCGGAAGGTTTTCCAAGAAGTGGTCGCTGTGGATATGTGTCGAGGCATGTGAGGGGTTGCGATTGTGGTGTGAAATTAGTTGACGGGTTATTGCGGGGTGGGTCGGATGGGGGGATGATGGGGGGATGGATGAGGTGCAAACAGAAAGTTATCAGCTTGAGGGTGTTTATGAGAAGGGGGATTTGAAGACGTTGAATCGGGCGCTGTGGTTGGCTTCTGTGAGATGGCCTTTTCGTGTGTTGTTGTGGGTGTTGTTGGTTGTATATGTGATCGCGTGGTTAAGTTTTGTTGTTACGAGTGTGGTGATGTGGGATGTTAATTGGGCGGGTGGTTACATGATTGTGGGCTTGCCGGCGTTTTTTGTGGTGATTCGGCATTATCGAATGAAGATGCTGGTTCATTGGTGGGGTGATTATGTGCTGCGTCAAACATCACGCGTTTTCTGGAAGGATGGTTGGGTGGGTTGTCGTTGTCATGGTCACGAGCGGCGAGCTGATATCAAACAGGTGACTGGCGGGATATTCCGGGAGAAGTTCGTTTATGTTGCAATTGACAACGGATTGTTTTTTGTTTTTCCGCGAAGGTTTTTTATCGATGATGTGCAGTGGGATGCGTTTCGGCTGATGTTGTATCGGCATGTTGGGCAGTGCGCGAAGTGTGGATACTTGCTCAAGGGGAGTGTGAGCGATGGATGTCCGGAGTGCGGGGATGATTTGATGGCGCAGGTGCGGAGGTTGACGGTATGAATGATATGGCTGAAGAAAAAACGTTTGAGTATGTGGTTGAGGGGAAGTTTGTGCCGGGGGATTGGGCGGCGGTGCTGCGGGAGAAGGGGAAGGTTGATTCACGTAAACGCAGTTACTTGACGTTTCGTATGTTTGTGGGACCGCGTTGGCAGGCGCTGGTGGATGGTGTTGGGTTTGCGGTGATTTTGGGGGCGATGGCGTATTTTAGTTGGCGGGAATGGATGGTAGAAAAAGAGGGCGCGGAGATTGGTGTGACGATTTGTTTTTTGGTGTTTGGTACTCTGCTTCTGATTAATGGCGTGAATAAGTATCGGCGATATGGTACGTGTCAGTTTATGCGTGATGCGAAGCGAGGGCGGCGGATAAAGTATATTGTGACGAAAGAGGGTATTGAGATTGATGAGGGGCAGGATGTGCTGCAGATGTCTTGGCATATGGTGCGATGGGTATGCTGGGTGCGAGATGGTGTTTATCTTGAGGTGAGTAAGAAAAGGTATGCGATGCTGAAGCGAGACTGTTTTAGGACTGAGGCGGATTGGGAGGCTTGTGCGTTGGTAGTGTATCGCAAAATGAATCAGTGCGCAAAGTGCGGATATCTACTGAAGGGGAGTGTGAGTGATGGATGTCCGGAGTGCGGGGATGATTTAGTTGAACAGGTACGGAAGTTGAGTAGGTGAATACAATATGGCCCCACGGGTTGGAACCAGTGGGCTTGGGGTATAAGAAAGATGGTGTGGTTGAATGATCTATACTAAGCGGTGATTTAGAATGTCAGATTAGAAAGCAGGGAAGTTGGGGGATTTGTTTTCGAGGACGGCGAGGATATCGCGGACAACCCATGACATGTTTTCAAGGGCTTGATCGGTGCGCGAAGCAATGTGAGGAAGCAGGCGAATGTTGGGTTGGTTGGCAAGAATGTAATCGAGAGAAGGGGGTTCGGGATCGTGAACATCGAGAATAATGTGAGCTTCGGGGTTATTTTGTGCAAAGGTGAGGAGGGTTTCGTTTTTATGGAGGAAGCCACGGGCAGCGTTGATGAGCAAAGTGTTGGGTTTGAGTTGGGAGAGGGCGTGAGTGGAGAGCATGTGTTTGTTTTCGGGCCGGCCGTCGACGTGGATGGAGACGATGTCGGCTTCGGCGTAGAGAGTGTCGTGGGGGACATAGTTAAAAGGTAGATCGCAAGCCCGGCGGAGGTCGGTTTCGGGGATGATTTCGGAGACAAGGATTTTCATGCCAATGGCGTGGGCAACGTTAGCGAGTCGTTTTCCGACTCGGCCAAGGCCGACGATACCGAGGGTGAGTTGGTCGAGTTGCTTGCCGATTTCTGTTTTGCGGAGTTGATGGAAAATGGCTTCAGAACAGGCGGGGGGGAGATCGGTGCGTGGGCGGAGCGTGTCGAGGATCAGCGCGATGACGTATTCGACAACGGCTTGTGAATTGGCATCGGGGGTGTAGACGACTTTGACGTTGGCCTTTTCGCAGGCGGGTAGATCGAAGTTGTCAAGTCCGACACCGGCGCGGCCGACGACTTTGAGGTTGGGTGCTTGATCAAGCAGTTCTTGATTGACTTGTGTATAGGTACGAACGACAAGGCCATCGGCTTGTGGTAAGAGTTTGGCGAGTCGTTCCTTTTCTGTGTGTGGGCACCAAACAACGTTAGCGCGTTCTGCTAACCAATCTGCAGGGCCGTCGGAGAGTGTTTCGGTGATGATGACGGTTGGCTGATGATTTGATGTTGTAGATGATGCTGGCATGTGAGTAAGGGTATCGCAGGTTTAGTGCCAGGTCTAGCGGGATAATGTGAAGGGATTGGTGCGTGCTAAAAAAAACGTCAGGATATGTATCCTGACGTTTCGGTGTCGTGATTGAGATATGTTGTTTGCTATGGCAACTCTTTGAGTTCGATCTTGATGACACTTGCGTGTTGATTCCAGAGTGTTGCTGGGGTTTCGATGACGAGGTTGTTGTCGCTGGTTGTGTATGTGAGGTTTACGGCTGAGGCGTCGTTTGCGGTTAGAGGTATGAGTGAGATGAGCTTGTCGGCGTAGCCTTCAAGGATCAGTTGATTATCTTTAGGGTTGTTGAAAAGGTGGAGGTAAAGTGCGGTGTTGCCGTTAGCGAGTGATTTGGTTGTTGATCGTCCCCACGCCGGCTTGCCGAGTGTGCCGGCTTTTGTTGCGTAGATGGCTTCGCCATTGATGCTTAACCAGTTGCCGATGTCGTTGAGTCGGTCGATGGATTCCTGTGGGATAGTGCCATCCGCTTTTGGGCCGATGTTGAGAAGGTAGTTGCCACCTTTGCTTGAGGCGTCGATGAGTTGTTGGATGAGTGTCGTGGATGATTTCCAGTCGTGGTCATCGGTGCGGTAGCCCCATGTGTTGTTCATGGTCATGCAAGTTTCCCAGTAGATGCCGGGTCCGAAGCCATTGGGTGGAAGTTTTTGCTCAGGGGTACCGAAGTCGCCGGAGGAGATTTCGCCGAAGCTCTTATTGGGTTGGGGTTCAGCTTGTTTTGTCTGTTTGTTAGCTCGACGCTTTTTTCGTTTTTTGCTTAGTTCAAATTTTTCTTTACTGCGTTCTTTGCCGACTCGATTGTTGACGATGATGTTTGGTGCGAGTTCACGGATGTGTTTGTAGAGCGTGTTGCCATGATCGTCGGTCCATGTGCTGTCCCATTCTCCGTCGTACCAGAGGATATCTATGTCGCCATAGTTTGTGAGGAGCTCAGTGGTTTGGTTGGTGAGGTATTCGATGTACTTTTCGAAGTCTGGATTTTTGTTTTCGTGCTTCAGGAACCCTTTTTGTGGTGCAAAGTCAGGGTGATGCCAATCGAGGATAGAGTGGTACCAGCCGACTTTGATGCTTTGTTTTCTGGCTTCGTCGGCGAGCTCTGTCATAATGTCACGATCGTTGTCTCGGCCGAAGGGTGTGTTGGCGATGTTGTAGTCGCCGTGCTCGGATCTGAAGAGGCTAAAGCCTTCGTGATGCTTTGTGGTGATGACGAAGTACTTGGCGCCGGAGTTTTTGATGACAGTCATCCATTGCTTCGCGTCAAATTTAGTGGGGTTGAATTGATCAATAAGTGGGGTGTAATCCTTGAGTGCGATTTTACCGTGGCGCATGATCCATTCGCCGTATCTTGGCACGGTTTCGCCGTTCCATTCGCCAGCGGGGATTGCGTAAAGGCCCCAGTGTATGAATACACCGAATCGTGAGTCGCTCCACCATTGCATACGTTGGTCGTATTGTTCTCTGCTTTCGCCGACAACACTTTTAAATTGCTTGTCATTATTTTGAGTGGGATCGTTGGCGTGTAGATTGTGTGAGAAAAGCGTAATACAGCTAAGTAGGGACGCACCGATAGTAAACAGTCGTATCATTTTCTATAAGACCTCATTGGATAGATATAGGAATAAATTTTTGTCTGTATCTGCATGAAAGAAGCAGATCAAGGGTGGGGGTGGATTGATTAGAGTTCAATTAAAGTATAAATGGCGTAAAAGGGGGGGTAAAGGTAAATTTACTTGGTTGCATAGATTGGTTTGGTTGTAATGAAATAAAAGGCAAGCTTGATAGCAAGCTTACCTTTGTGGTTAGTCAATTAAGATTTAATGATGCTGTGAGAATTACTCGTAGTATTCTGCATTTTTCTCGATGAAGGATTCCCATTCTTCAGGGAGATCTTCTTCGGGGAAGATGGCTTTGACGGGGCATTCATCAACGCAGAGGCCACAGTCAATACAGGTGTCTGGGTCGATGTAGAGCATGGTTGCATCTTCGAATTCGGATTCGTCCGAAGTGGGGTGGATGCAATCCACGGGACATACTGCGACACAGGCGGTGTCTTTGGTGCCGATGCACGGTTCTGCAATGACGTGAGGCATTACTTCGCTCCTTGGATTCAATAAATACGGCACGGCATAATGTGCCATGCTGACGAACAATATCAGTATAGGAATAGAAGGGCGGGGAGCCAAATTTTTCATAGGCGACAAAGTTGTGGGGAAAGTAGGGCAGCAAAATCCGCTTTAACGTGAATGCGTGAGGGGTGATGTCGCAAAAGGGTGATGGTGTGGCCCAAAATGACTTGCGCTATGTTTTGAAATGATTAGAATGTGAGGCATGTCTGAGGTGATGAAGCAAAAGAAAAAAGCTGTACGGAAAAAAACATCCCGTTCCCGAAAAGCGCCGAAGAAGGATGTTTCCGAAAATGGGGTAGTGGGAATGCTACGTAATGAATTGGTGAACGGGGATTGTATTGAGGTGATGAATAGTTGGGAGGCTGGGGGTGTGGATCTTGTGTTTGCGGATCCGCCGTACAATATTGGCTTTGGATATGATGAGTATGATGATAATCAAGATCACGACGAATACGTTGATTGGACGAATCGTTGGATTGACGGCTGTGTGCGGCTGCTAAAGCCGAGCGGGTCGATGTATGTTTTAATCGGGGATGAATACGCTGCGGAGACGCGGTTGCATCTACGGAAGTTGGAGAGTGAGGGGAAGCTGGTTTTTCGGAACTGGATCATTTGGCACTACACGTTTGGACAACGTTGCAAGGTGAAGTTTAATCGGTCGCATGCCCATTTGTTTTATTGTGTGGGAAGTGCGGCAGTGGGTGCGAAGAATATTGCGAAGAATCCACCGTTTACGTTTAATCGTGATGCGGTGGCGCTACCGAGTGCGCGGATGACGGTGTATGGGGATAAGCGGGCAAATGCAAAGGGGAAGTTGCCTGATGATACGTGGTATTTACGAAACTTTCCGGATGCGGCGGATTGGTATACACGTCCGCAGGAAGGACAGGAGGGTGAAGGAATGTTTGGGGAGGATGATGATACGTGGTATCAAAGCCGATTGTGTGGAACGTTTGGTGAGCGTACAAGTTGGCATCCGTGCCAGTTGCCAGAAGCTTTGCTGTCGCGGATTATTCGGGTGTCGTCGAATGCAGGGGATCTGGTGTTTGATCCGTTTGGCGGCTCGGGAACGACGCTTGCGGTAGCGAAGAAACTGGGAAGAGATTGGCTGGGGACAGAGCTTTCAAAGGATTATGCTGCGAAAGCGTTAGAGCGCATCGAAGCGACAGACGTTGATGAGGACGCAATGGGGCGAAAAGTGAAGGGGACACGTAAGGTTGCGCGGTCATTGTAAGAAATTATGTTTATCCATTGAGATATTGATATAGAGATGTGGTTTGGGTTTGAGGATATAGCGGATACTTTCGGGAAGTAATGATGTTCGAAGTGTACCGTAGTCAGATGTTGGTACAGGTGGTGCTGCTTGCGATAGCGGCTGTGCTGTTGTTGTCAGGATTTGTGTTGGTTTGGCTAGGCAGACGGGGGGCTCGAATTGATCGACATCCGGTATGCGGGGGGTGTGGGTATGACTTGTTGATGATGGGGATGGATCGTGAGCGGTGTCCGGAATGCGGGAGGTGTTTGCGTGGGTGGCGAGGGATCAAATTTGGAAATAGGCGACAAAAAGGTTGGATGGTGTATTGGGGTTTGATGCTGCTATTACCGGGAGTTTGTGTGTTGGGTTTGGAGATTTCGGTATGGTTGTCAGATCGACCGCTTGTGACGATGACGCCTTCGAAAGTGCTGATTTATGAAATGGTTTACAGTGAGCATGCAGAAGATCATGATGAAATCGTTGATGAATTAATAAATCGAGGGGTAGGGGGGGCATTATCAGTTGATGAACTCGAAGAGTTGCTTGATGAGATGCTTCGTCGTGATCGATCATGGCTGCTTGAGCGAGAGCCACGTTTTACAGAGGTATTGTTGCGTAGCCATGATGCGGGATTGATGGATGAGATGCATTGCGAGCTATTAGCTGAAAAGATATTGCCAGTGATTGAGGTTGAGGTTGACGATATTGTGTATGTGGGAAGTGATTTGCCTGTGCGCATACAGATGAGGGGCGATTTGCTGGGGATGACGGGTGGGGGTGGTCCATACGAATTACGATATCGCACGGCCTATTCATTTGATGAGCAGCCGAGCTTTCATCGGTATGAGCAATCGTACACAGTCCAGAAACATGTCGTGGGTTTTGAGGAGAAATTGCATCTGTCGCGGCAGCGCATTGCTGAACAAAATCTAGAGATAAATGAAAAGCATAAGGTGGCAGTTGTGATTGAGGCATCATTGATTGATGTGGTGACGAAAAAAAAGGTTTATGCTTGGCAGCAGGTTGTCGAAAGATCTTTTGAGTTGCGCGCTAGACAAATCAAGCAAGTACGCAGTGAGGAAATAGCGGATCAATTGCGTGAGGCGATCACGAGCTCTTTATCGCAAGAATCGCCACACTTATCGATGAAGACGGATGATGCGATGTTCTATGTACAGCTTCATTGTAGGGCGGTGGCATATCCGTTATATCATGCGGTGTATTTGCAGTTGGATCATCAGTTGCCGAGGAAGGTGGGGGAAATGCGTGGGTATGGGCCGTGGGAGATGACAGTGGGTGACGCATTTCGTCCTGAGCAGCGGCCGCAGACATTGACGTTGCGGTTGGTGCCGCTTTTAGATGAGGCGGAAGCGTATGGGAAGTATGCGGAGATGTTTGGCGAGGAAGTTGTGGTGGAAGGGTTTCCGTTTCCACAGGATGATGATTTGGAATGGGAGTATGCGGATGGTGTGGATGAGCTTTTTGATCTGGTGGAACACGGGGAGGATTATCTGAAAGAGGATTAGATGGGGTTCGTGCATTTTCAATTCGGATGTGTTATGGATTGGTCGTGATTGCAGGCGAATTTTCCGGAGCATGCAATGCTCCGGCTGTGTGGGAGGCGAGCCACATCATCTGAAAATGCACTAGATATTGAAGAGTTCTGTGATGATGGTGGCGACTTCGGCGATGAGGAAGAGGGTGAAGAAGATGGTAGCAAGGGGCTGGAAGTATCGGCAGAGTGAATTGTGGTGTCGCCAGTAATAGTAGACGTGTATGGTGATAGCGAAGAAGAGCATGGCGAAGCCTTGAGTGACGGCGGGGAGTCCTGTTAGTTTATGAGATGAATAATGGTTGTATCTTGTGGGGAAGTAGAGGGTGGCGTGTTGTGTGAAGATTTCTGAGGTGCCGATGTAGATGAGAAATGCGGCGCCGACGATGCCGACCAGCCATTTCTGCCATGCGTGGGAAATGATTTCGTGAAGTGATTCGTAGGGTTTGTCGTCCTGAGTGCTCATATTGATGATTGTAATGTGCGGTGTGTATGCGGTGGCGGTTTTTTGTGGCGGGGGTACTGCAAAAATGGGAATAGATAAAGAAAAGCTGCGAGTGTGTTGCTCGCAGCTTGGGGTGGTGTGATTGCATGGGGATTGAAGGTTACGATCAATCTTTATGGGGCTCGTCTGTGTCTTCGGCGGATGGGGCTTTATCTTCATCATCGGGTTTGCGTTCGATGATGGGGTTGCCGGCGTCGTCAAGTTTGACATCCGGGTCATAATCATCAGGTAGTTCGGTGGGGTCCATCGTGATGACGACGGGATCGGGTTTGGTTTGTGTCCAAGGTTGGTTTTCTGTGAGAGATTTAGCGGCGCGTAGGCCGGCGACCATTGCGCGGCGTTCAGTCATGGATTGTGGATCAGGGTTTTGCCGTGTGAGTTCGGAGCCATCTTCGTTGAAGAGGTGAACAGTGCGGGTTGGGAAGGCAAATTGAGCGCCGACCGCATCAGCAAGGCGAACGATATCAATGAAAAGTCGTTCACGTTCACGGAGTTCGGTGTTCCAATCGGGGACTTCAAAGAAGACGTAAAGAAGAATGTTGAGGGAAGAGTCACCGAATTCGTTGCAGTAGACTTCGTAGTAGTCTTTGCGGGTGTAGGGATGGGTGCGGATCAGTTCACGGACACCTTCGGTGAAGGCGATGAGTGTGTCGGGGGTCGTGTCATATTGGAGGCAAAGGTTCGTTTTCCAGCGACGGTATTTGCGGCGGCCGTAGTTATCGACTTTGGCTTTGACGAGGTTTGAGTTAGGGATGGTGATCTGTGAATTGTAGAAAGTACGGATACGGGTGGAGCGGAAGCCGACTTCTTCGACGATGCCTTCAGAGGATTCGATAACGACCCAGTCGCCAACATCAAATGGGCGGTCGAGAAGGACAGCGACAGAGCCGAAGAAGTTTTCGACGGTATCTTTGAGCGCGAAAGAGACACCGACAGAAGCAATACCAATGGAAGCAAGCAATGGGGCGATGGGGATGTCCAATGCGTTGGCAGCGTAGACGACACCGATGATGACGATAAAGATCTTGCAGGTTTTAGTGACCAGCGGGATCAGGACATCATCAAATTTGGATTCGGTGTGTTTTGCCTTGGCCTGGAGGTATGCAGCGATGAGGTCGACGAGCCGCCATTCAGCGAGGGTTGCGATGACCGCGATGTAGATGCGGAGCGCAGAGTCGAGGATGTTGGCAATATAGTTTTCTTCGAGTGAAAGGAGTCGCATGACGAGCAGCCAGAAGATGGCGGCAGCGAGCAGGCCAATAGGGCGAGCAGCATGTTTAATGGTGTCGCGATGCTGTTCGGTGATGCGCCCTTTCTTCATGACACGGTGTGATACGGTGCGGACAAGAATGCGGAAGAAGAGATCGATGGCGAGGCCGAAGAAGACGACAAAGAAGATCGCGATCCATTGCCAATACTTGATGGTAAGGAAAGATTTTTGGAATGATCCGGGGATGGCTGACTCGATGTATTCGCCGATGGTGTTATAAGAACGGCCTGCAATGGGTGGGATTTTAAGGAACTGTTCATACAGTTTGGGAATAGCGGCAACGGTTTGCGTGTCAAAAAGCCATTGCTTTTGATCGTTACGGCGTAAAACGATACGTCCAGCTAGTTCATGAACTCCAAGCCGTGCCTCGAAGGTGTTCTGTTCTTCTAATGTTTCAGGGAAGACGAGATAAATATGTTGATCGCGTTCATCGGCGGCATCGGGGTCGTTGGTGATATCTTCAAATTTAATGTAGCGGATACGATTGAGGATGGCATACAGTTGTTTGGCAAGGTCAGCGCCGATTTCGGGTCTGTCGCCATCAAGTGTGGTGGAAAGATTGAGGCAAGCAATAGCAGGGGCGAGTTCTTTGGCGAGTTGGGCTTCTGACATCGTAGTCTGGTTGTAGAAGCCAGCATTGTCATACATGTTGGTGATAAAGGTTTGGATGGTGGCGCGCGGGGATGAGCGATCGGCGGTGTTGGATTGGGGTTGTGTGGCGGCGGCCTGTTCTTGAGCGGCCGCATCGACAACTTTCTCGACGGCCTTGGCTGCAGAAGGTGTTTGTGCCAGAAGTGTAGGTGTAAGCAATGCGGCCGAGAGGAGCAAGAAGGCAACAGTATATATAGATGTGCGGATTCTCATGCGTGTAATTTACAGCAAGAGCGATCCCCTCGGAAGTCCCCGGAAGTTTCTCCCCGAGTATTTAAGATTGGGATGGTGGCGGAAAAGCCCGAACTTGAGATTATGGGGTAGGAGATATCCGGTCGTATTATTCATCGCGGCGGATGACGCGGACATTCTTGCGTCCGCCGTTGGCTTGATTGGCTTGGGCGGGCGTATTTTTCTGGTAGGTAGAGCTGTTGAACAGGTTGCTAATGGTATTGATTAGCTTAGCGAAGAAAGCTGCGACGAAGAAGACCAAGGCAAAGATCGTAACAGCGGCAACAACAAGGATAAGGATGGGGACCACAATCACAAACAAGCCCGCAAGAATCGCAAAACGTGTGACCCATGATGGCTGCTGCTGGATGCGTGCGTAATACTGCCCAAATTGAGGGGATCGCGAGGCAAAGTTTTTCCACTGGTCGTTCATGTTCATGAAGACATGTTAGGTGCCATGCGAAGGCGAAACAATGGGGGTGGGGGGAATTGGTGCGGGTTTGCGGTGTGTGGTCTTTTTATCTGCATATGCGAGAAAATGTGAGGGAGTATGGCCTGTGCGGATTAGGGGAGAGGAAGTGTAAACGGATACGGGGAAGAGGATAAAGTCGGCTGCGCGGCAAGTCGATAGGTGGTGTAGACCCAGATATGGAGCGGAGGTAAGACACATGTCAGAGGCGAATATAGCGGCCGATAATGCTGCACAGCAGGAATTGATCCAGTCGGCTATCCAGGAAATCAGTCACATTGCAACCTTGCCTGAGGTCACGATGAAGATCATCCAGCTTGTGGAAGATCCGGACTCGACGGCTCAGGACCTGAACAAAGTTATCAGCAACGATCCCGCACTTGGCGCGCGGATTCTTAAAGTGGTGAACTCTGCTTTCTATGGCTTGCCCGGTCAGATCGGCTCCATCAATCGCGCGATCGTGTTGCTTGGGCTTAACGCAGTCAAGAACATCGCAATTGCAGCGTCTTTGGCGAAGCTCTTCCGTGGTGGCAAGATCTGTAATAATTTTGATGCGCATGACCTTTGGGATCAAGCAATCGCTAATGCGACCACCACTCGGTTATTGGCCGAGCGTGTCGGATTGGGATTGCCAGACGAAGCATTCCTTGCAGGATTGATCCATGATATTGGGATCATGGTCGAAATTCAGGCACGTCGGCCGAAGTTTGTTGAAGTGATGCAGAAGCTCGAGAACGATCCGGATGCAAACTTCCGTGAATTGGAAGAAGAAATTATTGGTGCAAACCACGAACAGTTTGGCTCAGCTTTATGCAAGCTTTGGAAGTTCCCCACGAGCTTTGCCTATGTGACTGGCTTCCACCATCACCCACAAGATTTGCCATTCAAACATCGCACATTGGCCAGCCTCGTGCACATTGCAGACATTATTGTCGCGCAGCACGGCATAGGCTTTACACGCGGTATAGAACATACGGAAATTGCTCCGAGTTTGCTCGAAGAGTTGAAGCTGACACAGGAGCAGGTCGAAGAAGTAAGTAAGCAGTTGCCAGAAGCCATGGACGAAGCTCAATCGATCTTCAACCTCGGCGCTTAAGGAACTGAACGCAGACCGCGGCGTGAACAGCGGTTGGCTGGCGGCTCTCTAAAAGCAGATTGAGCATAAGCCGGCGACAAATTTTGGCGTCTCTCTTTTCCCTCCGGGCGATGATACAAGTGTGTCATCGCCTTTTTTGTCACATTTGGATAGTCCCATGACACGGGATTGAGAATCGGCGATTGCAGACTTGCAGGGCTGGGGAATTGCGGGAAAAGTGTGGGCAAAACCATAAAGAGATTGATAGACTGTGGTGAGCAATGTTTGGCAAATAAGGCGGTGCATTGCGGTTTGCCTGTGGTTGGCAAGAAAGCACAAATGATCCATTCATAAAGGATAGGCGGATGTTCTGGAAGAAACTGGGCGGCGAGTTGATCGACATCATCGAATGGTTGGATCAAAGCAACGACACGCTGGTGTATCGTTACGAACGCTACGGCAACGAGATCAAGTATGGAGCGCAGCTTACCGTGCGCGAAGGTCAGTACGCGGTGTTTGTGAACGAAGGGCAGATTGCGGACGTGTTCTCACCGGGGATGTATAAGCTTGAAACACAAAACCTGCCGATCCTCTCGACGCTTAAGGGTTGGAAGTATGGCTTTGAATCACCGTTCAAAGCTGAGGTTTATTTCGTCAGCGCGCGGCGGTTCACCGATCTTAAGTGGGGCACGAAAAACCCAATTATGATGCGAGACGCAGAGTTCGGTCCGATTCGTTTACGAGCATACGGTACGTATGTGATGCGAGTGGATAAGCCGGATGTATTTCTGAAAGAAATTGTCGGCACCGACGGCCATTTCACCACGGATGAAATCTCCGCACAGCTTCGCAGTATTGTCGCATCACGGTTTGCCGATGTTGTTGGCGAGAGCAAAATCCCCGCGCTTGAGATGGCCGCGAACTACGACGAGTTCGGCAAGTATCTCACAAGTAAGATTCAAAACGAGTTTGATACGTACGGCTTAGAACTGACCAAATTGCTGGTTGAGAATATTTCATTGCCGGATGCGGTCGAGGAAGCGCTCGACAAGCGGACGAGCATGGGCGTTATCGGTAATCTCGGTGCGTATACACAATTCCAAGCCGCGGAGGCGATGGAGAAAGCCGCCGAGAATCCTGCGGGTGGTGGTGCTGCGGAAGGTATGGGATTGGGTATGGGATTCGGTATGGCGCAGACGATGATGAGTGGCATGAACCAAGCGAATCAAGCGGCAGGTAACACGCCGGTACAGCAGGGGAGTTCCGGAGGGCCACCGCCATTACCAGGCGCTGGTGGTTCGCTCAAAGTGTTTGCTGGTATCAACGGCGCACAGCAAGGTCCGTTTGATGAGGCAGGCTTAAAGAACATGATCTCAAACGGCTCATTGACGCCAGAAACACTAGTGTGGATAGAAGGCATGGCTGGCTGGCAGAAAGCAGAAGAAGTTGATGTGGTCAGCAAACTGTTCGGCCAAGCGCCGCCACCACTGCCGCCAATCGGATAATTAAATCGTACAGCGTGTCAAAGCTAATCAACGGTTAGACGAGAGATTTCGTGGGACAGGACATGAGTGAAAAATCAACCTTTGGAAGTGATGTACCACCACTGCCAAGTGATGCCGCAGTACTGTCTGAATCATTAGGTGAAGACAAGAGCGACGGTACGAAGCCGTTTTCATGTGGTGGCTGTGGTTCTGAATTGCATTACGAGCCGGGGACTGATCATCTCGCCTGTCCATATTGTGGTCACCAAAATACGATCGAGCTTGCTGGCGAGGCGATCGAAGAGCTTGATTACCATGCGATGCTCAATGAAATTGCTGCTAGTGAGCAAACCGTTGAGATGGAGTTCGTGCGATGTAATGGTTGTGGTGCGCGAGTGGATCGACCGGAGCATCTTGATGCGTTTGATTGTCCGTTCTGTGGTGATCATCTTGTGGTGGCTGGTGAAAAGACTCGGATTATCAAGCCTAAGAGTTTATTGCCGTTCTTGTTTAAACAAAAAGAAGCACGTGGCAGTTTTGAGCAATGGATCAAAGGATTGTGGTTCGCGCCGAATAAGCTTAAGCAGTACGCGCGGGCCGATGACGCGTTCAAGGGTGTATATCTGCCGCACTGGACTTACGACTCAGACACGATTACGGAATATACCGGGCAGCGCGGTGAAGACTATTGGACCACCGAATCTTATACGACTATGGAGAACGGTAAGAGTGTTCGGAAAACTAGACGTGTAAAAAAAATCCGCTGGTACCCTGCTAGCGGTACGGTCTATGTGCCGTTTAATGATGTGTTGGTGGTGGCATCGAAAAGTTTGCCAGAGAAATATGTGCACGAGCTTGAGCCATGGGATTTGGATCAGCTTGTGTCGTATCAGGATGAGTTTGTGAAGGGGTTTGTGTCCGAGTGTTATCAGGTGGATTTGCCTAGCGGATTTGAGCGGGCCAAGGAATTGATGGAGCCGAACATACGAAGCGCGATCCGATCTGATATTGGCGGCGACCATCAACGTATTAGTTGGACGCATTCGCAATACAACGATATTACGTTCAAGCACGTGCTGTTGCCGGTGTGGATGAGCGCATACCGATACAACGAGAAAGTGTATCGCGTGGTGGTCAATGCGCGAACGGGAGAAGTGCAGGGTGAGCGTCCATGGAGTTGGGTTAAGATTACATTGGCAGTGTTAGTTACGTTGGCGATTGCTGGTGGAATATTCCTCATGTTCCAGTCTTAAAAGGGTCTATATATTGATCATGTCTTTGGGGTTTCTGTGCGCGAGAAGTGGCTGCGATTTTCAGTTTTTTAGCGATTGTGTGCGCAATGTGCATGAGTGATGAGGGATATGTTATGGATTAACGATTCGCTTGCAAAGTTCATGCTTTGAAGGGAATGTTATTTTTCAATTTGCCTGATTCTTACATAACAGCGACCGAGGGCGGGTATAAAAATGGCCGTGCAAAAAAACATCCTTGGAGGCGCGGCTTTGCAGCAAGAATCATTATCACCCACAGACAGCTACGACAAGAAACAAGATCATGTTCGTACTCACGCTGTAACCGGACAGATTGTTGACCATGCCGATGTTGAATTGTTGCGTGCGATGTTGGTTGGCGAAGGCAATTTATGCCACCAGCTTCACGATCGTATGATGAACCAGAAAATGTCACTGCAAACTTGTGGTTGGGACAGTGTGTTATCTGAAGTCAAACATCAAGATGTCGGATTGATTGTTCTGGTTGCGGAAGAAAACCATGAGCAGAAACTCTTGATTGCGCAGCAAGTGAGATCGATGCTACGTATGAAGGGAAAAAACTGCAGTGTGATTGCGGTCAGTCGTGAAATTGATGCTGAAGATATTGTGTCCTGGCTAGGGCTTGTGGATGATCTTTTGGCCGGTGAGAACATTCGAAATGAGCGTTTGTTTTTCGCACGTCTTAAAGCTCGTTTGCGTCCAGCAGGCTATCGGATCGATTGGAATGTGAAGCGGTACGCCTCACAATCAGGAATAAAAAGCATGGCGAGCGGAGAAGATGTGGACCAGCACATTGTGGGTCCAATAGTGGTTTGGCCGGCGAAGTTTGAGGTGAGAGTTAGCGGTGCACGGGTCATGCTGACACTAACCCAGTTCAGATTATTGGAGTTGCTCATGCGTCGGCCCGGTTGGATATTAACGCCAGATACCATCAGGGAAACGTTGGGTCTGGAGAGCGGTGAAAGTGGGGATGCGGTGGTGAAGAATCATATTTATATGTTGAGGCGCCGGTTAGGTCGTGAGGCCGCGTCGTTGGTCGAAACTGTCCGTGGCGTGGGGTATCGCATTCGGGCAGAAGAACCCACGGTATTGGATCAAGGTTAGTGCTCATCAGGGTTTAACAGCAAAGTACGGAAAACTTGTTGTGCATCGACTTGAAAATGACCTGTGATCGTCACACTGTGGCCCTTGGATCTGACCCTCTCACTCACGGAGCGACAAGCATGAAACGGATAGGACGGAACGAACAACGTTTGGCCTTTACATTGATTGAACTACTTGTTGTTATATCAATCATAGCATTGCTAATTGGAATTCTTCTGCCAGCACTTGGCTCGGCCCGTAAGGAAGCCCGTGCTATTCAGTGTGCTTCAAATATGCGGCAGGTTGGGGTGGCCATTGTCGACTATACGGTGACAAATAAAGATCATATGCCACCATCCTATGTATATCCTTCTGGATTAAGCGGGAATCACTGGAACTGGTCTGACCAAACCGGTAGCCACGGCGCCAATGGCTACATCCACTGGTCATGGTCATTGTTCAATGGCGGATCGGCTAGTGAAGAATCTTTCCAGTGCCCAGAAATGGAGAATGGTGGTCATCCTGCAACGAATACCCATTCTGATGCTTCAATGTCTGGTCAGGTACAAGGCGCAGGCGTCGGCCCAGACCGTCAGGCTCGTTGGACGGCATACACTGCTAACGAAGCACTTATTCCTAGGAATAAATTTGTGGGTGGAACACAACGTTTGTATCGCCTCGTTCGCATGTCTCATGTTTCAAATGAATCTGAAACCGTTCTAGTGACGGAATTTGCGGACAACTGGAAAGCCATTGCGACTTCAACACTAGAAAGCAAATCACATCGCCCAACCAATGGGTTCTTCCATCCATCTGCGTCGCCATCTGGGGCACACAATATTCCGGCGAGCTCCGGTTTTTGGGGACATCTTCCTAAGAACAACTTTATTACTGAAGAATCGCACAAGACATCTGGCAGTTTGATCACGAGTGCGACCATGATGAATGCGATCGGTCGTCATCACCCGGGAGGTAATGGTGAATATGGTGGTACTGCAAATTTTGCATATGCCGATGGCCACACAGAGCGCAAGCATGTGATGGATACAGCAGAAGATAAAGAGTGGGGACGCGAGTTTTATAGTCTGACCGGCAATAGCAAGATCCCATTCCCGGGTGTTGCTTACGACGAATGATGATGAACTCACCAGCGGCGTGTTGCACCGTTCTGGTGCAGCGCGTCGTTCTTAAAAATAGGTGAAACAAGGTTAGTTCTTGATTCACACAAGATAGAGGTAGGGGATAAGTAGGGAGAGGAATCGTAACGGCTGAAGCCGATGCGAATATATAACTGGCTGATAGGGAATTTCTCGTTGTAGGCGAGGCGGCCAGCTCTGGTGAGAGTACTGGTGAGCAGTGCGAAACGTGTTTTGGTTACTCACCTTTATTCAACGGAGACTGAGATGGATAAGAAGAGCATTCTAAAATTTTCAACAGTTTCACTGGTTTGTGCCATGATGTCGGCCTCTGCAGTTGCAGCACCGAATCATGTGATCAACATCAGTGGTGCAACCTTGTTTGAGCCGTTCTTCCTGGCTCCAGCAAGTACATCTGACTTTATTGATGCAGATAATAACGGGGTTGTAACAGACTTTTCGCAATTCCAATTCGAGCAATTGGCAGGTGCGAATCCAAATAGTAGTTTCTGGGCGGTTCAGTACCGTGCTGTCGGCTCGGGTAATGGTCTTGCTGACCTTGTGACTTATGGCCAGACACCTGCAACGGTTGCTGGTAACGGCGATCTCAAATTCCCTGACCCTGGTTTGGTGAACCGTGCAGAGTTTTACAATCAAGGCACGATTGGTCTTGGTAATGCTGCAAATCCCGGTTCATCACCTTTCCTCAGCAGCGGCGGTGGTGTGCGGATCGACATCGGTGTGACCGATGTACCTACAACATGGTTTGTGACCCAAGGCACCGAAGCACAAGCCAAATGGAACAAAGCACCAACCGAACTTGGCTACGGCATGAATGCCCGCCTTTCCAATGCAACGGGTGACGGCCAAGCTAATCAAGCTGGTGGTCAAGGCAATAAGCTTAAGAGCCTTGGTGGCCTTAATACTAACACCAGCAACCCTGATGCGAACACAGTTTTCGATAACGAAATCGCATGGGTTCCAATTGCTTATATTGCCAACCACGGCACAGGTATTGATGCTGACTTTGACGGTACTGTTGATGGCAACATCAAAAAGACACAACTTCAGCACCTATATGTTACAGGTCGTCTTGAGAATGGCGAAAACCTTGTGGCAGTCACACGTGACTCTGGTTCGGGTACACGTAATGGTGCAATGAACTCCATTGGTGTCGATCCTTCATGGGGTGTTGGTGAGAATGTTGGTAAGAAGAACAAGCTTAAGGAAAACGATAAGCTTGGCGGCGAGTTTGTAGCAACCAATAAAAACAGCTCCAGCCGTATGGAACAAACTGTGCGTAACCATCGTTTGGCTGTTGGTTACACCGGCCTTGCGGGTGAATCAAAAGCGGCTCGTGAAAGTGCTGACAATCAGTACGAAATCATGAACGTTATGAACGATACCGATGGTGGTACTGTTTACGTTCGTCCTGTAATGGGTAATGGTGGCCAAGGTTCAGCGCATAACAATATAATATGGAATGGCGACGCTAATACCGGCTGGCAAATCGGGGGATCTGAAACCTTCGCTACCATCGGCAATCCTTTTGCAACTGCAATTAATACTGAGTATGGCGCGACATCAACTGATCCTGCCATGGCAAACGCAGCAGCTGCGGCGTATTTGCGTAATATTCTCGAATCAATTGCAGCGTTCGAAGGCGCTCCAAGTGATCCAGCGAATGAAGGTACGCCTGGGCAGTTTCTTGCGACACAGTTCGCATTGATTTCAGCTGTTGAAGCTTTGCCGACATTGCTTGATCCCGCCAATTTCGCAAATCAAGATCCCGGGGATGTGAATCTAGATCTCCGTCAAACACAGTTCTTGCCTACTGAAAGCACATTGCCTTCATCCTACGGTGCTGTCGGGTTCGGCTGGGTGTCTGAGCGTCTGACTGGTGCTGTTTACAGCGATGGTGTGGCCAACGGTGCAAACTACATCACCAACGGTGGCACAGCAGTAAATTACAACACCAAGATGTTCACGGGCAACGTTATTCATGAGCGTAACGCAGTTGCAGGTGATTTCGATAACAACGGCCTTCGTACCAAAGACGACATTGCCGCCATGGTTAACGCGTTCCAGAACGCCAATAACCGTGCAGCCTTGGCCGCCACCGATGCTAACGCCGTTCTCGAATTGCTCGGCGATTTCAACGGCGATGGTAACTTTGATCAGGATGATGTCCGTTATGGACTTGATGGTCTCTTTGTTGCAGGTCGTGCAGGTAATAAACTCGATCGTAAGCAGAACTTCATCGACGGTGACATTGCTGCTGGCGGCAACCTCTTCGGTTATGCCGCTCATTCAACCGGCTCGGCATACGCCGCGGGTGATGCCCGTGCCGACATTGCCGGCAACACCATCACCGCAGGCGCTGCACCAAGTGGTGCTGATGGGGTAATTGATCAAAAGGATATCGACGCCGTTTTTGCGGCTTTTGTCGGCAAGGATCAGGATTCAACCAATGGTGTTGAGTGGGCCAACCTTGACGAAGCGGTGTTCTCAGATCTTTCGGCTGACATGACCGGTGATCTCATCATCAACAAAGCAGATGCTGATGAACTCGTTCATGGCATCCTCGGCACCGAGTACGGTGATGCGAATCTTGATGGTGTAATTGACTTGCTTGACTTCGACAAGTTATCTGCAGCATTCAATACCGATTCAGGTTGGGAAGATGGCGACTTCAATGGTGACGGCACCGTTGATTTACTCGATTTTGATGTGCTTTCAAGCAATTTTGGTTTCGGTTCTGGCGGTGCAACAGTTGAAGAGATCGCTCTCTTGGAAGCATTTGCTGCAACTGTACCTGAGCCTGCTTCACTCATGCTTCTGGCTTTAGGCGGTCTGCTTGTCGCAGGTCGTAAACGTAACTAAACCATTTTTTCCTACCCCATATTGGATGGGGGAGAAATCAAACATTTGAGATTACTTTAATTGGAGAGATCAAAATGAATTTCATGACTAAAGGATTTGCAGTTGCGGCAGTTCTTACGGCGGGTGTTTCCGCTCAAGCTGCTCTAACCGGTTCGTTTTCACTGGTTCAAAGTGGTGCTGCTGCGAAGGACACAAGCTTTAACGATTTTACGATTGATATCTATCAATTCACGCTGACAAATGATTCTAGCTTTGACATTAGCTCAATTGAGGCCAGCTTTAGTGGTGATTTTGTTAACGGTGATGCCGCGGGATTAGTTACGAAATCTGGCGCAGGTTTGCCTACATTCGGTCCTTTCCTCGTGGCTGAAACCTTCTTCACAAACGATGGTCAAGCTCCATTGTTTGCAACTTCAGCTGATACATCAACGCTTCTTTCCGGATCTGGCAGTGTGACTGGTGCTACAACATGGATTGATGCTGGCCAAACTGAAGTGATTGCAGTGTTTTCTGTGAATGCTGGCTCAGCATCTCCAGTTTTCAATAGTGGTCGTGCTGCAGTTAATGGTGAGTTTGTTGACATCGTAGTTCCAGAGCCTGCGAGCCTTGCATTGCTCGGCCTTGGTGGTTTGGCTGCTTTCGCACGCCGCCGTAAGGCATAGGCATATAAGTGAGTTTATCTGGTTTGACTTCATGAAAGTGTGGTCAAACTTTTGGTGTTTTAATGATTCATTGAAGTATGGAGCAAAATCGGCTCCACATTCCTTTTCAAGGAGACAACTGGTGAGACATTCGCATGAAAGAGCGTTTACGCTCATAGAATTACTTGTAGTCATATCGATCATAGCATTGTTAATTAGCATACTTTTGCCTGCACTTGGGGCAGCTAGAGGCGCAGCCCGTAATGCGGCATGTCTTGCGAATATGCGAAGTTTTGGCCAGGGCATGGCGACGTATACGACGGATAATGCAGATTGGTTGGCTGGCCCTAATACAAGTGGTGATGAGCTTTCTCGCTTACACACGTCTTATGTTTTTAGAAATAAACCATCTGAGCCAACACAAAACATGGACTGGGTATCGCCAACACTGGGAAATGATTTAGGACTTCCTGATGATCGCGAAGAACGGATGAAGCAAATTTTTGAGAACGATGTGCGTTGTCCTGAGAATGATGTGATGTACACCGCAGGGGCCGGGCTTATTGATTTTACAAGCGTGTTGTACGCAAGTTATTCCGCAACCCTCGCTTTCCATGGGGTTTCTATGGTAAGTGGTCATCAGGTTGGTATTCAATCGCCTACATCAACAAGTATGAGCTTACCAAGTGGTTATAGCCCTAGAATTTACAGGGTTGGTGGTGCTTCTGAAAAAGTATATGCCATGGAAGGTTCACGTTTTGCAGTAGGTGATGATGTGACATCGAACGATTTTGTGCGTCAACTTAGAGGTGGGAATTTTATGACTTATGGCCCTGCCGCAACGCAAACCGGCGACCCTTATACATTTGTAAATCCATACACAGATCAAAAAGCAGATGAGTACGGACGCAAGTATGCCTATCGGCATGCGAATGAAACGATGAACATGGTTTTCTTTGATGGCCATGCCGAGAATATCGCCGCACCCGATTCAGTGAATCTAGGTTTCTACTGGCCGAGCGGCAGTCGAATCAGAAATATCGCTTTTATCAATGACCGTAGTTATCCCGGAAACGTTATTAAGTAAACAGATCAATCAAAACAATTCTATATCATGACAGGAGTTAGAAAGTGAAGAAATTATCAACCATGGCATTGCTGTCAGCTTTTATGGCAGCACCTGCATTTGCAAGTCCTACAGGCGGTTTCATCGCGATGCTGGACAAGCAGCAAAATCACGGCGATTCAAGACGTTCAGTTGTTTTTTATGACACCAGCAGTTTGAACAGCCCGTTGTTTTCTGTTTTCATCGGATTTGAAAACGGTGGTTTTGAAGATCCAGGAGCATTGACGATCGACCATAGTACCGGTGATGTTTATGTTGCTGCGTTTGATTCAGGGCCGGCAGGTGGCACTGAAATTGAAGTGGACGGCGATACCGATACGACCGGCGACATCGACCTTTTTAAAATCGATTTCCAGGCAGCGTACAATCATTGGAATGCGAATGGCCAGACTTACCGTACCTATGGTAGTGATGCTCTTGATGGTAGCGGTGGTACACTTTTTGATAGCACGCACGCCAATACACATGCTCTTCCAGGCGTTGTGAACAAGATTGGTGAAGTTGCGCGTACTGACAATGTCCAAGATGCGGGTGGCAACTTTACCGACCTATATCTTGATTTCGTTGATCAGGATAACTTGCTTCTCATCGACGGCATGAACGATGCCAATACAGCCGCAGGCGATCACCAAATTCGCGTATTGAATCGTGTGAGTAACACTTCCGGC
Source organism: Poriferisphaera sp. WC338 (assembly GCF_050931845.1). GTDB lineage: Bacteria > Planctomycetota > Phycisphaerae > Phycisphaerales > Phycisphaeraceae > Poriferisphaera. The sequence continues at coordinate 3,418,870 of NZ_CP194516.1, read as the reverse complement.
AACGCGACCGTGAGTGGCCAAGAAGGCGGTTACAACAATGGTACATCTGAATCATGGGAGTCTAAGCAGCTTGGTCTTGTTAATCTCGAGTTTGATACCAATACCCAAACGGTAACCGGTGGCAGCGATGTCATCGGTACGCACTATGTCAATAAAGACGGTGTGCAAGGTCTTTGGATTTTGGAAGATGATGGTGATGGTGACGATGTTGCTTTCTTTGAGATCGGCGATATCACCGGTGCCAATAACGCATTGAATGGCTACAAAGAATTCAATGTGGGTGTCGGGCCAGATTTCCCAACCAGCTTTGCTGTTGATGATGACCCAACGGTCAATGCAGCAGCGAACGATGGTACGGCCGACAAGATTTTTGTGGATCCAAATACCGGCAACCTTGTGATTGTTGAATCAGGTTTCTTTAACTCGCCGCAACACGAGCCCAAAGTCATTGTCCGCGAAGTGGATTCTTATAATGATGCGAATGGGCAAATTGATTTTGGTGCATGGCAAGCGCCTGTGACTGTTGATACCACTGGCGTGTCAGATGACGATACTGCTATTACTGATGGCCGCTGGACCGCTTATGATCCTACGACAAACACCGTGTATTTTTATGATACCGACAATAGTGGTGCTGGTAATGGCGGCTCATTCGCGCACGACTGGTATGCCTTGGATTTGACAACCGGCAACATCACTGTGGCTGAGCTAGATGCGGATGTTTCAAATGGCCTTTTCGGCAACGGCGATCAGGTTGAGTTTTTCCGTTTGGCTGCAGCGATTGCCGGCGACTTCGACAACAATGGTCTTCTCAATGATGCCGACATCGACATGCTCTTCGCAGCAATCAATGGAGGCTCAGTGGATACACAGTTTGATGTCGACAGTAGTGGCACACTTGATACCGCTGATGCTACGCATTGGATAGAGGTTCTTAAAGGGACTAAGCGTGGCGATGCAAACCTCAACGGTGAGATAGATCTACTTGACTTTGATAAGCTTTCAGCTGCATTTAATACTAATGCTGGCTGGGAAGATGGCGATTTCAATGGTGACGGCACCGTCGATTTGCTCGACTTTGATTTGCTGTCTGGCAACTTCGGCTTCGGCACCGGTGGTGCAACGATCGAAGAACTGGCTGCTCTTCAAGCCTTCGCGGGAACTGTTCCAGAGCCTGCTTCACTCGCTTTGCTCGGTTTCGGTGGTTTGGCTTTCGCTGGCCGTCGCCGTAAGTAATAATCTTTTGCCGATGCGACCAAGGTGACACCCATAGGGCGTGTTGTGGCATGGCTAGGAGAAAGATAATTGATTCTGAAGCTCAGGGCTGAGAAGTCCTGGGCTTTTTTACATGCTATCTATTGTTATAGGTATGGCTGATCGGCTAGATCTTACCTCGCAGGTTTTCCGGCAGCCGCGGCTTGTGATATCATTCCCAATCCACAGGATTGATCCCCAGCCCACAAAGCTGCCTACAGGAATCGTAACATGGCAAACGCAAGTGACCCGAAAAAAATCGTGCTCGCCTACTCTGGCGGACTAGACACTTCCATTATTCTCCCTTGGCTCAAGGAACGCTATCCTGGCGTGAAGCTGGTCTGTTTCGCTGCGGAACTCGGGCAGGGCGATGAGCTGGCCGGTATCGAAGAAAAGGCTTATGCCTCCGGCGCTGATGAAGTCATCGTCAAAGACCTTCGCAAGGAATTCGCGGAGCAATATTGCTTTCCTATGATCCGAGCCCATGCGATTTACGAATCCGACTACATGCTCGGCACCTCCATCGCACGCCCACTTATCGCCAAGCATCAGGTCCTCGTTGCTAAGCAAACCAAAGCTGATGCCGTCGGCCACGGTGCTACCGGCAAAGGCAATGACCAAGTTCGTTTTGAGCTTACCGCTCGCGCTCTCGCACCCAAGCTCAAAATCATCAGTCCTTGGAAAGATCCTGTGTTTATTGAGGATGGCTTGACCGACCGCGAAACCGCCATCGACTATGCCAAGCAACACAAGATCCCCATCGATCAATCCAAAAAGAAAATCTATTCACGAGATAGAAACCTTTGGCATATTTCGCACGAAGGTGCTGAGATTGAAGATCCCGCTTCCGAGCCCAATTGGAAGCATTGCTTGGTCATGAGTGTCCCTGTCGAAAAAGCGCCTGCTAAATCTGAAGAAGTTGAGGTCGAATTCAAGAAGGGCAACCCTGTTGCAGTGAACGGTCAAAAACTTGCTGGTCACGACCTCATCGCTCTCCTCAACGAAATTGGCGGCAAGCATGCTGTTGGTACCACTGTTCTCGTCGAAAATAGGCTTGTCGGGATGAAGTCGCGCGGTGTGTATGAAACCCCCGGTGGCACGATCCTTTACGAAGCTCATAAAGCACTTGAACAACTTTGCATCGAGCGCGAGCTTTACCACGAAAAACTTCGTCTCGCCACACGCTACGCAGAGCTCACCTACTACGGCCAGTGGTTCCACCCACTCCGTGAAGCAATTCAATCCTTCATGGATAAGGCCAACGAAACCGTCACCGGCACCGTCACCGTGAAACTCTACAAGGGCAATGCACTTGCCATTAAGGCGGATTCTAAACTTTCGCTTTACGATGAGCAGCTCGCATCTTTTGCCATGGACAACTACGACATCACGGCCGCTCGTGGCTTCATCGATCTCTTCGGTCTGCCCATGCAGGTGCGTGGTCTGAAGCACAAGCCCAAGGTGTAAGTTTCAAGTGATATTGAAGGTATGATCAAGTCCGGTCCGCATGATCGGGCTTTTTAATTTGGCGAGATAGGGAAGATGAGCGGAAAACTTTGTTTCACCAATGGAATGGCGTAGTAACAATATTTTGTGGCAGTTTAGAAATAAAGCACACAATCAGGTGGGGGTACTCCAAGACCTTTATGGGAAGGTCGATGAAACGTAAGGATTGAGTTAAAATTTACAAACCGAGTCTACACATTTCCATGACGATGTCTTATATTTGGGCTGGTAAAGGGTCATATTGTATTTCATATACCCGTAGAGCTTTTGTTCTTATGCTCAGTTTAGTAATTCGGCAATGATATCTCCCGGGGAAGGGTACATGCCAGCATAGTGTGAATTTGCGGGCATAGTTTGGTTCATAAGACTGGCTCAAAAATACCGTACCTGTTTAGTCGTACGGTGATCGTAGCCATATGTTTTTAGCACATTCCGGGCAGGTAAAGGAGAGACGTGATGAAAAAGACAGGCCTAGCGGCGTTAGGACTTGGATTGGCAATCTGTGGCATGGGGACCGCAACTGTGTCCGCCGATGTGATTGCATACTGGGATCAAAACTCGAATACGCTTACAGGTGGTGGCTTTGGGTTTGAGGTTGGCGATTTTCCTCAAGCAGCTGATGTAGGTACGGGTAGCCTAACCCTACAGAATTTTGTGGGCAATGCAGACGGCAGCGGTGTTTACGGCAATATTACAAGCTCGGTTGGAACCACTGAGAACGCTCAGCCAAGCGTTACTTCTGGCGGATCGCTGACGATTAGACGTGGCACGACGACTGGTGGTGCGAGTACAAACAATGGAGCATCGATTTGGTTGAGTGCGAGTACCATTGGCTTGGAAGACATCATCGTCTCTTGGGCGCAGCGCGGAACATCCACGGGTTTTGACAGCAGAGTATTTGCCTACTCCACCAATGGCATTGACTTCACTGATTTCGGAACAGATAGCGGCGATCTGACCTCGACATGGGAAACTGAAAGTTACGATCTCTCCGCTATTTCTGCGCTTGAGAATGTATCCACTGTTTACTTCCGAATTACGTTGAATGGCGCTACGGGTACAACCGGGAATAACCGCTTCGATAACATAACGATCGAAGGCTCCGCCATTCCAGAGCCTGCTTCACTTGCACTGCTCGGTTTTGGTGGTCTTGTCGCCCTCAGCCGTCGTAAGTAATGCGAAAATGAGAATTTAGAGTAACAGAGACTGCCGCTTGCCGGCAGTTTTTTTATGAAGATTGGCTTTGAGCTTTTAAATAAACCGAGGGCAGGTTACCCAAATTAGCAATCGAGGTGTGCTCCATGAATATCAAATGAATCGTGTTATGGCTTTCTCGGTGATGCTGTAAAAGATGCGATTTCAAGAAAATCAAGGGTAGCCTTTCTTTACTCACGTCCGTTTTGCAGTAGACTATGTAGTAGTATTGCTAGGGAGAGCGATCGGTTCCGATCGTTATAGGAGTGGGATTGTTTAGGATCATCGTCAAAAATGCATGGATGCATGGCCTGGTTTTTCTGTAGGTCAGATGTATTGGAATCATAAAAAGTATCGTTACAAGATCATGATCATCCGGGTGTTTGGAGGAGTTGATGCGAAGATTAAATCATTATGGTGCCATTCTGCTGACACTTTCGGTTTGTACAATTAGCCATGGTGCGCTGGTTCATGATTTTGACAGTCAGCTAGATGCAACGGTAAGTGCAACATTCCCGCTTAATGCGTTTACAGATAAGGCAAAAACAGCTTGGGGTGTTTATGATCGAACTGATCTTCTCCCGGAAAAGCTCATTGATGAGTCTCTTGCTGGGGCGGATAGTTTTGGCATTATCCAGAGCCAGGACACGGATAACTTTTTCGGCATCGTTGATACTTACAATGATGATGTTAAAGGCACCATAGAAGTAAGCTTCACATTTGATTTAACAGTACTGCCAGGATCTGCGTATGACGTTTCGATTGATATGGGTGCGATGGGCGATTTTGAAGCAGGTGATATTTTTAAGTGGGATTACCAATTCGATCAGGAACCTGCACAACGATTATTCGACATTACCACCAATACTGCAATCAGTCATACATACATTTTAGAAGATAATACTTCGGTTAGCCTTGTTGACCCGCTTGTGATTGGTACACAGGTGATTGATAATCAGATCAAAACCTTCAGTACTGAAATTTCACCAGTTAGCACAGCATCATCGCTGACAATTACATTGACGACAGATACGAACGGTGCGTTGGAGGCATTTGCGTTTGACAATATTGTGGTAGAATCCGTACATATGCCCGAGCCAGCATCGTTGATTCTTCTTGGTTTGGGTGGGATTGCCTTGATTAGTCGTCGCTGCTAATCGCCGAATTCAAGTATAGTTTTGAATACGATTGATGCTGCCGCATATGGCGGCATTTTTTTATATATTTGAAAGGAGCATCTGCGCCAGAATCTTCATGTACATACGGATTACAATTCTTCAACGATTGTACCTGCCAACGGTCAAAACCGGTTTAATCGGCTATCATGATGCTTCAGACCGTAATACTAGCAACATAAGTAACAGATAAGGATTTCAAGTATGTCGCAAGTGGCGCAAAACCGGAAATTCGTTCCCGTTGATTTTGATACTTCAGCATGGGACCAAGTTGAAACGCTGTGTGAATCGCTTCTGAATCGTGAGACAGAATCACTTGAGCAATTGACCTGTTGGCTTGAAGATTATTCGGAATGCCAAGCTGTGATTCAGGAATATAGTTCACGGCGTAATATTGATTTTGCTTGCCATACCGATGACAAAGAGATCGAAGCGGCCTACTTGCATTTTATTGAGAACATCGCACCCAGGCTGAAACCTTATCAGGATAAGCTTGCTAAAAAATTTCTAGCTTCCCCGCATCACGATCAGCTTCCCTTCCCCGGCATCGACATCATGGCCCGTTCATGGCAGATGGACGTTGAGCTATTCCGCGAAGCTAATATTCCTTTGCAAGTTGAATCTGCCAAACTGAATAAAGAGTATGATCAACTCATCGGACAGATGCTTGTTGACTATCAAGATGAAACTTATACGCTCCAGCAACTCGCTAAATTTCTTGAGGCCCCAGATCGAAGTGTTCGTGAAGAGACGTGGATACTATCGTCTAGTCGCCGACTGGAAGATCGAGAGAAAATTGAAGGTATCTATGAATCTTTGATAGAGTTGCGTGGGAAGATTGCCGCAAACGCTGATTGTGAAAATTACCGTGAGTATCTTTGGAAATCTTGGAATAGGTTTGATTATGCCCCAGAAGATTGTCATGCATTTGCGGATGCGGTTGAATCAGTATGTATGCCACTTGTAAAGAAGATGCAGCAGCAACGTTGTGAAACGCTTGGCCTTAAGAAGCTTCGCCCGTGGGATCTTTCTGTTGATGTACAAAATCGCGCACCATTGACACCGTTTCCCGCAGACGATGTGTCGCGCATGGTGAGTGGTTGTCGCGCGATTTTTGAGAAGATCCATCCATCATTGGCTGAAGACTATGATATGCTCAAGATGGGGAGGAATCTCGATCTTGATTCGCGCAAGGGCAAACGTGCTGGTGGATTCCAAGCGTCACTGCCTGAATCAAAACAACCGTTTATCTTTATGAATGCTGCAGGTTTACAGCGTGATGTTGAGACCATGCTCCATGAGGCTGGCCATGCATTCCACTTCATTTGGGGTTCGCGCGAAAACCCAATCGTCTTCACGCAGCATGCGCCGATCGAATTCTGCGAAGTTGCATCCATGTCTATGGAACTTTTTGCTTCGCCATACCTTGATGAATTTTATCCAAACAAGGAGGATGCTGATCGCGCTCGGCGTAAGCATCTTGAAGGTATCATCACCATTCTTCCTTGGATTGCGACGATTGATCAGTTCCAGCATTGGATCTACACGAATCCTGGCCATACGACTGAGCAACGGCAAGCTGCCTGGCTTCAAACCAGTGAGCGTTTTCAAACCGGCCTTGTTGATTACACAGGTTATGAAGCATCATTCGAATCGCGTTGGCAGGCGCAGCTTCATCTGTTCCACGTGCCGTTTTACTACATCGAATATGGCATTGCTCAACTTGGTGCGCTTGGTCTTTGGGCGCAGTCCACGAAGAATACTGAGCAGGCGCTTGCGAACTATCGGGCTTCTCTTGCACTTGGCGGTACAAAACCATTGCCTGCTTTGTTTGAAGCGGCTGGCTTACGTTTCGATTTCAGTCGTGAAACCATTGCACCGCTCATGCAGTTGGTTGAAGTGGAACTGGATAAATTGCCTGTTTAAGCAGCATTTTATCAGCACAAAAAGTCGCTTGCTTGGTATGTCGATGCTCACGAAGTAGGTTCAGCGTAGCGAAGATAATCATGATTATCATTCAACAACCCGACGGCACTAATCACATGGTTTTGCAGCCGGACCATGCGGTACATGTTGCTCAGATCATGGAGCAATGGGACAGGCCAGCGTTACTCCCAGCAGACCTTTGGGCGAGACTGATCGAAGCTGCACGCCATCATGATGATGGTTGGCGGATGCATCGTTATCAGAACATGATTGATGATGATGGGATGCCGTATTCATTTTTAACATTGCCGATTGATGCGCATGTGAAGTATATCAAGCATTGCATTTTAGAATTAGTGCGAAAGGATATCTATCAAGCAACCATTGTTGCGTTGCATTTTCGTTCGGTCGTATCAGGTGTTATCCAAGAGAATCCAGAGAGCCAAGCTAAGGCTGAAGATCTGGTTGGTTGGATAGATCAATTTGTGGATCGATCTATTGAACGGTTGCGTGATGAAGAGCCGGAAGTAAATCAGGATGCTGTGAAACGCCCTAATCTCAAACGTGCACAGCAGATTCTGACATTCAATGATGGTGTGAGTTTGATGCTACTCGGCGCGTTGCCGTGGATGAAATATGATCAGCCGCTCATGTTCGGGCCTAGTGAGGTGACGTTGCGCATGAAGCCGGATGAATGGGGTGTGAAAATCGATCCTTGGCCATTTGCTGAGGAGATGTTTTCAGTGAGCGTGGCCGTGCGTGAAGTGAAGCAGCAACGGTTCGATCATTCAGAACAATTGATTGAAGCACTTGCGGATGCCGCGCCGCGGCGTATTGTACATCGACTTATGCCATACTGATATGTACATAAAAAACGGGCGGCAAACTCAACTGCCAGCCCGTCTTGTTGGATGGTCATGATAGAAAGTTATTCTTCCTCTTCTTCAACCTCTTCCCATTCTTCTTCCTCACCTTCTTCATATTCCTCTTCATCATCTTCATCGACGTCGACTTCTTCCCATTCTGTTTCATCGTCACCAACATCTTCTGCCGTAGCGACTTCAACGCCATCCTCATCAATCTCTGCTGCTTCTTGATTGGTTACCGGGCGATTGAAATTATCAGTTTCCGCATCTTCCGCAGCTTTTGCTTTGATCATATTCCATTCTTCAATCGTCATGTAAACTTCGCGCGGCTTGCCTTCCTTATACTTTCCGAGAATCCCCGTCTCTTCCATCATCTCAATCAAACGTGCTGATCGGCCGTAACCAATACCTAATCTTCGCTGCACCAATGACACACTACCGCGCTGGCTTTCCAGCACCACACGAACCGCATCATCAAACAGTTCATCCTTATGTTCGAGCATCGATTCTTTGTATCCCGGCGTGTTACGTATTTCCCCATCATCATCTTGCGGCACGGCAATCTCGCCGTTCCCCTTAATCTGCACTAGTGATGGCTCAAAACTCTGTGAACTAATCGTTTTGAGGAACTTCACTGTTTTGCGGATTTCAAAGTCATCGACTAAGCAACCTTGTGCGCGAGTCAGCTTGCTGGTACGCGGACTAAGGAAAAGCATGTCTCCATGACCGAGCAGCAGCTCGCCGCCTTTTTGGTCAAGCACGATGCGCGAGTCCATGCCTGATGCGACTTTAAACGCAACACGGCAAGGCATGTTCGACTTGATCAAACCCGTCACAACATTCGCCTGTGGCCGCTGTGTGGCAAGGATCAAGTGGATACCAACCGCACGCGCCTTCTGTGCGATACGAACGATCGAACCTTCGACCTCCTTGTTCGTCATCATCAGGTCCGCGAGTTCGTCGATAATCAAAACAAGGTATGGGAGCTTCTTCGGAATCCTCGCTTCAGCCTCAGGAGTGGCTGGTTCCATACGTTCCTTGAGTTCCTCCCACTCAAGTCCGTTGTACGAAGCGATATCACGAACGCCTGCTTCTGCAAGCAATTCATAACGCTCGTCCATCTTCGTCACAGCCCATTCCATGATCGCCGCAGCTTTGCCCATCTCCGTCACCACCGGACACATGAGGTGCGGAATATCCTTGAACATACTCATCTCGACCATCTTCGGGTCGACAAGTACAAGCTTCAATTCATCCGGTCGTTTTGTAAACAGGAACGACATAATAATCGAGTTCATACAAACCGATTTACCTGAACCTGTCGTACCTGCAATGAGCATGTGCGGCATCGCATTCAAATCAGCAATCAAAGGATTGCCTGACGCGTCCTTACCCAAATACATCGGCAGCTTCATCTTCTTCACCGATGAATCGCCCACGCACATCAGTTCTTTAATCCGAACCATTTCCTTCTTAATGTTTGGCACTTCAAAACCAACCGTATCCTTACCCGCCATGTTTGAAACAATACGTACGTTTTGCGCCTTCATCGCTCTGGCAAGGTCGCTTTGTACCGCATTGATTCTTGCAACCTTGGTTCCCGGCGCAAGTCGCACTTCAAACAGCGTAATTACCGGCCCGCTGTCAATCCCAACAACCTCACCTTTGATCTTGTATTCGCGAAGCGCCGACTCAAGTTGGATTGCTTGTTCGCGGACAATGGCTTCCTGTTCATCTGTGAAGTTCCCCGATGGATCTTCTAGGATATCGAGTTCTGGGAACTTGTAGCCGCTGAGATCCATTTCTGGGCTACGCGGAGGTTCGCTTGTTGCCTCGCGCGGCTTCACCGCTTTGTTGATCGGCATGTTGCGGATTTTTTCAGCGATCGCATTTGCGTCATATTTCTTTGGCTTCTTCTTACTGCTTACATACGCGCTTGGAGCGTCAACGCCGTTATCCTCTTCCTCTTCTTCATCCTCATCTTCATACTCGTATTCATATTCTTCGCCATCTTCTTCATCTTCATCGACGTATTCATATTCGTATTCGTCATCTTCATCATTCTTAAAGCGACTTGGCTTGGCGACTTCGGTATCAAATGATTCGGTGCCGGCAAATCCACCTGCATCTTCATCAATTGTGTCATCATCCATGCGGTGTTTCTTACGCTTTGTCTGCTTTGGTTCCGCAGGTTTTGCAACAAACCATCGCTGCCATGGTCGCCAACCATTAACTTTTTCCTTTGCCTGATTTGCAACATTACCAGCGACGTTCCCCGCAACTCGTCCGCCTGCCGCTGCAACATCTGGCATGCTCACCTTGCGCAACCAATCTCCCATGAACCGCATGACTGCCAACATCACGTGATCCGCGGTCAAGATGCTGCCGACTAAAAACATGACCAGCAAAATCACCAGCGTGCCAGGTAGGGCGACACGATTAATCAAGAGCTCGTCATTGATATAGCTTGCTAGCCAACCACCCGCACCCTGGGGTGGCGATTGAAACCCCGTAATCATCGGTGGCTTTAGCGCGTCCATCAAGCAGCTCAATGTGATTGCCATGACGACAAGGCCAAGTCCGCGAATGGCAAGCTGATTCATTTTCTTGCCGATCGCAACCGTTCCGAGATATACCGCTACACCGATAATGATCATCCATGCGCCACCGCCGATGTAGGTCATGACTTTGTGGCTGATGAATGCGCCGAACTTACCGATCCAATTCCCATAGACTGCGTTCTGTACGCCGACATCATGGGCAGGATAATCCAGCGCGTCGTAGCTGAGCATGCTTGCGGTAACCAGTAGCCAAACAGCTGCAAGTGCGACCCACCCGATAAACTTATAGGCAGCGATTTTGTTCAACCGCTCTTGTTCTAACTCTTTTTTTGTCTTGCGTTTTTTTGCCATATCTTGCAGTCCAAATCAAAATCAATCTCTGCCAACGTCCATGCGACACCGCTGTACGGATCGCGCTCCGAATACATGTTATCGGCAACTCCTGTGGTTATACCCCAAAGTTCCCGGACGTGAGCTGTCTTTCGTGATCTTTGTGAAATTTAGCAAAAACAGGCAATTGTATGTGCCAAAATGACTTATACATTTTCTTTGTTCAATTTACTCCGCCCCGACCCTATATTGGAAGCTCCAAGCACCTCACTCGATGCGCTTATTTGGCAAGGAATCACGTAATGAACGCTCTCACGTACAGTTGTTTACTCTCCATCGTCGCGGTTCTTCTTCACTTCAGTTGCGGTACGACGCAAGCCAAGAACCCACCGCTGGGAACTAAAGCAGCCAAATATGCCAAAAGCCATCCAACAAAGCCATGGCACACGCTTGGTAAGGCGCCAAAGAAACTGAGCCAAGAACAACTTGATGAGCAATGCAAGCTCTTGATCAGTCGGCTTGATCTCACATTGCCCGGCATGAGCAAAGTTAAAGACACGGCACAGAACAAAAACTGGCAAGCCGCCGCCTCTGCATATATTGAACTGCTCAAACGTGAAGCCACAAAATATCACAATGGGCAGCCAAGTCAGATCAAGCTCCGAAGCATCGGTAATCCCGATAAGTATGACATGGACATGGCTGCTGCCGCGCTTGAGAACAAGTTTATTTCGCAACGTTCATATGGCCCGCTTGAAGTGCCTGCCGACTTGCCTTGGACATACAACCCAACCAACGATATGGAATGGGTCTGGCAACTTAACCGTATGTACTTCTGGCTGCATATGGCCAAAGCCTACCAAAAAACGAATGATCAACGCCTTGTCAAAAAATGGGTTGAGACCATGCGTGATTGGGTGAGTGAAGCTGATACCAATCGCCGGGAATTATGGCGAACGATTGAATGCGGTGAACGCGGCAGACGTTGGCCGTTCTCTTACTACAGCTTCATCCATTCACCCAACATCAAACTCGAAGATCACGTTGTTTTTCTGAATGCATACTACGAGCACATTCCGTTTTTGATGCCTTGGGATCGCAGTATTCACGGGCTGCGCGTGCTTAACTGGGGGCTGATCTTAAACGATGGTGTGATGACCGCACTCGAAGCATTCCCCTATTTCAAAGATGCACAGATGTGGACGGATGTTGCTGCGGAAGTTTTTGAGCAGCGTATGAAAAAAGAAGTCTCGCCCGATGGTTCACATTGCGAACTGACCTACGGTTATCATTTCGGTGTCACCAATGAATTTACCTTTGCCAAGCAACGCCTCGAAAAACTCGGCTACACCATGTTCCCCGGTTACTGGAAAACCGCTGAACATATGCATGACTACGTGTTGTTTGCCACGATGCCTGATGGGCAAAGACCGATGATCGGCCACACTACTTTCGCACACGTCAACAGCCTGATGAACAACGGGGCAAATTTGTTCAATCGACAAGACATGCGATACATCGGTACACGCGGGGAAAAAGGCGAAAAACCGGATTATCTCGACGCCGCCATGCCCGATGGCGGGTTCTACATCATGCGATCCAAATGGATTGATGATCAAGATAAAGACGGCATGTATATGCTCATGGACCTCACCCACTTCTGGGGCGGCGGGCACTCAAATTACGATGCGCAAAACATCATTCTTTATGGCAACGGGCGCACGCTTCTTGATGATACAGGCATTCATACCTACGTTCCGCCGGATAGCAACATCGGCAAATCAACCCGACAGCACAGCACCGTTGTTGTCGATGGCAAAAACCAAAATAAGAAAGGCAGCGTGCTGGATTTCTTTGCACGTAAAAAGAATGTCTCATTCATCGATGGTTATCAGGATGGATACAAAGATGTTCGTCACCGCAGACAGGTTTTGTTTGTCCGTCCCGATCAACACTCCGATGGCTACTTCATTGTCGTTGATCGTTTGACCGGCAAAGGTACACACACACTTGAACAATACTGGCATCTGTTCCCGATCAAAGAAACGCTTCTACTTGATGGTCATCAAGCTACGACACAGGAGAAGGATGGTCTTGGTAACCTGATGATCCGTGCGCTTGAAACGAAGAACGTGGAGATGGATCAGGTGAAGTCGTTTTTGACCTATGAATATGTGAAGCTCATTGATCGCCCCGCGATTCGATTCAGCAGCAAAACCAAGTTGCCGGCGACGTTTGTGACATTGCTCAAACCGTTTAAGGGTGAGGCTGCTCCGAAGATTGAGACATCATGCGTAATTGATGATAAAGATATGGTGCTGGTTGAGGTTAAGGTGGGCAGTGTTGTGGACACCGTTTTGGTTGGTAAAGAGCCGACGAAGATTGAAGGCAAGCAACTGTGGTATGCAGGGCTAATGCGCAAGGTTGATGGAAAGTCGGAGGAGGTGTGTGTGTTTCAGGATCGCTCTGAGCATCGTATGGGGGTCAAGGCGCATGGCTGGGACTGAGCGAGAGACGGGTTTCAGATGATTCTCGGAATGATCTGCTGCAATCCCCGCGTATTCCCCGATTTAGGTTTGTTCGCGAATTTGTGAGAATGGTTTCACGCCTTGGTGAGTGATGGTGTTGTCGTGGTGGATGAGGTTGAGACACCTTGAGGGTAAAGGAGCAGAGGTGTGGTGGGTTGTCTGGTAACAAGTTGAGATACAGGGTTTGCGTGAACTGAACAGGTATCACGTTTGTTGTGATGTGGTATCTGAGGCGATATGTATCCCTCCCCAACGGCAGTCACGGATTTATTCGTGGCTGCCGCTTTTTCATGTTTATCAGGCTGGTCGCGGGTCGGGTGGGATCGTGCTAGACTGGGCTGCTGGTGAGGCTGGCTGCATTCTGAAGCAGTGAAGGTCATCTACATCTAACATAATTTAAAACAATGCTTTATGGCGGAGTGCTGAGATGGAAATCAAGCTCAAGTATGGTTGTAACCCCAATCAATCCCACGCTCGGGTGGTTTATGACGGTGAAGGCGATTGTCCTTTGGCGGTGGTCAACGGGGCGCCGAGTTACATCAATTTGCTCGACGGTTTGCGTGGGTGGCAGTTGGTGCGTGATTTGAAAGCTGCGACAGGTAAAGCAGCTGCGGCGTCATACAAGCATGTTAGCCCGGCAGGTGCGGCAGTTGCTGGCGAACTTTCCGAGTCATTCTGCAAGGCACATTTCTACAAATACGGTGAAGATTACAGCCCGGTTGCGACCGCTTATGCCAAGGCGCGTAGCTCCGATCGTGTGGCAAGCTTCGGCGACTTTATCGCGGTAAGCGAGGTCGTAGATGAGAGCCTAGCCATGTTGATCAAGCCTGAGGTTTCGGATGGGATTATCGCACCGGGGTACGAGGCTGGGGCGCTTGAGATTTTGAAGGGCAAGAAGGGCGGCAAGTATGTGATGTTGCAGATGGATGCAGGTTTTGTGCCGCCGGCAGTTGAAGGTCACAATCAGTTTGGGCTTCGACTAGAGCAGTCGCACAACGACGTTGCGATTACTGCTGAGACGATCACAAACAATGTGGTCACAAAAAACAAAGACCTTTCCGCAGGCGCGATTGAAACCGCTCTGGTGGCGACGATCACACTCAAACATACACAGAGCAACTCGATCAGTGTGGGTGTTGATGGGCAGGCGATTGGGATTGGTGCTGGTCAGCAAAGCCGCATCGGTTGTACACGGCTTGCATGTGAAAAAGCAGATCGTTGGTTATTGAAGCAGCACCCAAAGGCGTTGGTGCTTGAGTACAAGGATGTGCCGAAGAGCGAGAAGGTCAACGCGTTGGATGGTTATGTCCGCTGGCATGAACTCAATGACAGTGAGCGGGCGGATGTGCAAAAGGCGCTGGTGAACGATGTTGATCCACTGACTGCGGGAGAGCGTGCGGACTGGTTTGCGAACAACACAGGCGAGTTGGTTTATAGCAGTGATGCGTTTATCCCATTCCGTGATAATCTGGATCGTGCAGCGGCCAGTGGCGTGAAATTCATCGTGCAGACTGGTGGCAGCGCCCGGGATGAGGTTGTGATCAAAGCGGCAGACGAGCACGGGATGGCAATGAGCCAAACAGGGATTCGTTTGTTCTTGCACTAGTGTGGAGCCAAGTAAATAACCTTTTGAGCCCGGCTTTAAAGCCGGGTTTTTTCATGTTTGAGAAAATGCCAGCATAGAATATGTATTCTCCGATAGGTTCTAAAGGCATGCCCCGTTTGATGGGAACGCTTTTGGATATAGAGGAAAACAATAAAAGTGATTTGGTTGATGATCCTTCCTTGAAGGATTATTTGAAGTTTATTCTGCCATCGCTTTTGGGGATTTTGTTATTTATTGTACCGGTTCGAACAGAGGAGGGAGTGACATTACCAGTGGCGCTGGTGGCGAATTGGGTGGTTGATCGGGCGGGAGATGTGCTGCCTTTGGTGACAATGTTTTTGTTGTGTTTTGCAGCGATCTTCACGATCATCACCAAATGGATAAAACCGAGATGGATTCTAGATCATCGATTTTATGGTGGATTATTTAATGTTGGTTATTTTTGGATTGTAGCACGCGTATTGGGTGCGTTGTTTGCAGTGATGACGTATTGGCAACTTGGGCCAGAGATGATTTGGTCAAAGGATACAGGAGGGGTAGCGTTTTTTGACTTAGCGTCATTGCTTGTCGTGATTTTTCTGTTTGCAGGCTTGTTCTTGCCACTCTTACTTGATTTTGGTTTGCTTGAGTTATGTGGCACACTCATGTCGAAGATCATGCGGCCGGTGTTTACCATTCCGGGACGATCGGCGATTGATTGTGTTGCATCATGGGTAGGTGATGGAACGATCGGTGTGTTGCTCACGAGCAAGCAATATGAAGCGGGGTTCTATACGAAGCGTGAAGCAGCCGTGATCGGGACAACGTTTTCGTTTGTGTCGATTACATTTACGATTGTGGTGATTGATTATATTGGTTTGATTCACCTGTTCTTCCAGGCGTATATTGCGTTAACCGTAGCGGGATTGTCAGCAGCACTGATTATGCCGCGGATCCCACCACTATCGTGGAAACCGAACACATTTTATGAATCAGTACAAGGAGAACCACGAGATATAGCACCGGAGGCGATGTCATTATGGCGATGGGGTATTGTATTGGCCACAGCACGTGCGGGTAAGGTAAAGGGTGTACTGCCGGTAGTAAAGCGAGGGGTGCAGAATGTTTTTGATATGTGGTTTGGTGTGGTGCCAGTGGTAGTGATGCTGGCGACGCTTGCGAATATATGTGTGGTGTATACGCCAATTTTTTCATATTTAGGAGCGCCGTTTGTGATCCTTTTGGAGTGGCTACGTGTGCCAGAAGCAGGGGAGGCTGGGCAGACGATGGTGGTGGGGTTTGCTGACATGTTGCTGCCGGTGGTTGTGGCAAAGGAAGTGGTGACTGATGAGTTTACGAAGTTTGTGATCGCGACCGTGTCTTGCACTCAATTGGTCTATATGTCAGAGATAGGTGCGTTGTTACTGAGTTCGAAGGTGCCAGTAAGATTTTGGGAGTTGGTTGTGATCTTTTTGGAGCGTACATTAATTACACTGCCAATCGTGGTGTTGATGGCACACGTGCTTTTATAAAGAAGCGTGAGATGATCGGCGTGGCTTTAAGAATGAGGGAAGGTCGGAGAGTGAAGAGAGGGTTGTGGTGGGTTGAAGGTTGGGTAGTGGGTCGGGGATGTTATCAGGGGAACGTTGGATAAAGATAGTTTGCAAATTGCATGATGCTGCGCCGGCGATGTCGAATGGATTTGAGGAGATGAGCCAAAGATGGTCAGGGGTGGTACCGGTTTGATCAAGCAGATGTTGGTAGACAGCGGGGTGAGGCTTGAAGGTCCGTGTATTGTGTGCGGAGACGATTGAGTGAAAGAAGTGATGAAGCTTTGTGTTGTGTAAGAGGGTTGATGCGGCAGATGTCGAGCCGTTGGTGAAGACGTGGAGCTTGTAAGCGGGGGTATTGAATGAGGACAGCGTTTTGGAGGTATCGTGGAAGGGAGAAAGATGTTGATACTGATCAAGGAGCTGTTGTTGCTGCTGTGAGGTGAGGTTGTTGTGTGTGATGGCAAGGGTGTGGGCAAGTGCGTATTGCGTGAGCTGATGAAAATCAAGATTGAGCTGCATGAGTGCAGCACGGAAGCTGTATTCGAGTTGTTTGGCACGCCAGCGTGCTGCAAAATCATCAGGGTGAAGTATGTTCATTGTTTCGAGGGTGGCCGAGATAGCGGCGGTATCGATAAGGGTGCCATAGAGGTCGAAGGCGAGATGTGTTTTTTGCGGGCGCATGAGAAATCTTAGGATTGGGATGGGCGGCGGCGGGATGAGATTCACGCTAACAATATGAGGGGTGTAACTAAGGGGAGGCTGGCGCCATTCGGTAATGCTAGCGGATGGCATAAGGTCATGTTACAGTACTATGTGAAATCATTTTTTTGAGCCATTCTTAGTGCGGCTCAATCGTTTTCGGGGTGAGGGGGAATCAGGGTGAGGATTTAGTACATTCGTTTGTTGTATTTGTTTGATCCATGCTCCGGTTGTAATGGAGCCCAACACGGCAACGGAGTTATCCAGTGCCAGAGATCAGTGTGATTATGCCCGTATACAATGAGGCGGGTGTTGTCGGTTCGGTTTTTAACCGTGTGCGAGATTTTGCAGCTGAGCACGAGCGGTTCCATTTTTTGTTTGTGGATGATGGATCATCTGACGCGACTGTGGATCTGTTGGAGGAGCGTATTGCGCGGAGTGGGATGGCAGGACGGATCCGGGTGCATGCACTTGGGGAGAATCGTGGGAAGGGTTATGCGATTCGGGCGGGAATTCGTCGGAGCATCGGTGAGAAAATTTGTTTTACCGACGGGGACTTGGCGTACTCACTGGATCATTTGCTTTCATTGGAGGCAGGGTTGGATCATGCGGAAGTCGTGATCGGGTCGCGTGCTTTGCTTACGGGCAGGCAGCACAATATAAGTTTGGCTCGGAAGGTGATGGGACGGACGTTTAATTTGTCGGTGCGACTATTGTTGGGCTTGCCATATTTGGATACGCAGGCGGGGTTGAAGGGTTTTCGACGAGGAGCGGCTGAAGAGATCTTTTCGTTCCAGCGGGTTTATGGTTTTGCGTTTGATGTTGAGTTGATTTATCTTGCGCGGAAGTTGAGTTTGCGTGTGATGGAAGTACCGGCGGAGGTTTGCAAACGGCATTCGTATAAAGTTTCGAAGATGAATCTTGTGCGAGATCCATTACGTATGTTAAGTTCCATTGCGGGCATTCGATTCAATGATGTGGCGGGCAAATATGCAGCGAAAAATTCTACTGAGTTTCGATGTGGAGGAGTTCGACCTGCCGCGGGAGTACGGGGTTACGATCTCTGATGATGAGATGTATGAGATTACAACGACGGGAATGAATCGGGTGTTGGGGGTTCTAGAACAGCATGGCGTGTGTGTGACGTTTTTTGTGACGGCGAATTATGCATTGCGCGAGGGGGAAATGATCAAGCGGATGGTAGCGGGTGGGCATGAGATCGCATCGCATGGATATGATCACGGATCGTTTTGTGATATAGATCTACAAAAGTCGCGGGATGTTTTGTGTGAAGTGAGTGGGCAGGATGTAGTGGGGTTTCGCAGAGCACGGCTGGTGGAAACAAATCGCGAGGCGATTGCCGCGGCGGGGTATACATACAATTCATCTGAGAATCCGATTTGGTTGCCGGGGCGGTACAACCATTTTTTTGGAACGCGGACGGCCTATCTCACGGGCGAGTTATTGAATGTACCGATCTCAGCGACGCCGTGGTTAAGGGTGCCGCTGTTTTGGTTGGGGGTGAAGCATTTCCCGATGTGGTTGATCAAAAGTGCGAGCGCGCGGGTGCTGCGGCATGATGGGTATTTGAATATCTTTTTTCATCCTTGGGAGTTTGTGGATTTATCAAAGTATGATTTGCCACGGGTGATTACACGACGGATGGATCATGTGATGCTGGGGCGGCTATCGGCGTACTTGCGTTGGTTGAGTGGACGGGGCGATTTTATATGCATGAGAGATTTTGACTTGTTTTATAGAGATAAGACGGTGGAAGAGAAAGAGGAGGTTGGCGATGGCGTTGGGTAAGCTACTCAAGGATCCGGCCGATTTGCGATTTGTGTGGATCATTTGGGGGGCGTTGATGATTGGGATGGGTGTTGTTGGGGCTGTAACGATTCATACCGTGACAGGTGCGTATGAGCTTGGTGCGGAACGATGGCTTGCGGGGGAGATGTTATATGACACGGGGATTCATGGGTTTTTGTATTTGCCGCAGAGCGCGATGTTGTATGCGCCGATGACGATGTTGCCCGAGGCGATAGGTGCGTTTGTATGGCGAGTTTTGATGATTGGGATATTGGCGGCTGGTTGTTTTGCGATGTCGCGAGAGGTGAAGCGGTGGCATGATGTGGAATTGTTTCCGATTATGACACTGGTGAGTTTGCCGATTGTTTTAGATGGAGCACGGAACGGACAGATGACGTTGGGGATGACGGGCGTGATGTTGCTGAGTATGGCGGCATTATCAGGCGGAAAGTATTGGCAGATGACGTTGTGGTTGATGTTAGGTTTGGCGATGAAGCCGCTTATGTTGGTGATGATCTTGTTGGTGGGCGGAGTTTATTTGCATTTGGTGCCGCGGCTGCTTGCGGGGATGCTGGTGTTGTTGGGGTTGCCGTTTGTGTTTAAGGGTTATGAATATGTGCTGGCGCAGTATGCGGGTTTTGGTGACATGCTTTTGGTGGCAGGCGATCCGTCGAGTGTGGCGCCATTTGATTACTGTGATGTGTTTGGGATGCTTCGTGTGTTTGGGGTTGATGTGGCTTTGGGTGGGCAGATGATGGGGCGGTTGATCGTGGCGGCGATTGTGTTTGGCGTGTGCTGGGTTGTGGCAAGGGTTTGGGGACGCAAGCGCGGTGCGGTGATGATCTTGATCGGTACGGCGGGGTATTTGATGTTGTTTAATCCGAGGGTGGAGGCGAATACGTATGGGATGTTGGGGCCGGTGTTTGGGTTGCTCGCGGGGTGGGCGTTTGTGAAGGAAGGAGCGACGATGCGCGGATGGTTGTTGGTGGTGATGATGCTGCTTATTGCAGGGAATTATGAATTGACGAAGTTGATTACGCCTGGGAAAACGATTTGGCTTCCGCCGATGGTATGTGGTTTGTTGATGGTATATGTGTTTGTGATGTTGATGATGGGGCGATTGCCGGGAGGGGGTGGGAAGGATGTTGATGAGCTTGCAGAGGAAGCAGAGGTGCGGGAACGCGCCAAAAAGCAGCGGGCATGGGCGTTACTTTCGGGTGGTGATGGTGATGATTGGGGTGGAGATGGGGAGTAGGTTTTACCTCACAGGTAGAACCCGTGGGCTTGAATTTGAAAATTGTCAGGCTTTCAGGTGAGGGGGGATGGTTACCAATAGCGTTCGAAGTGGATGTTGCCATCGGGGTTTTCGCGGTTCTTGGTGACAAAACCGCGGGTGGTGAGGTCTTCTTCGATCTGATCGATCATCTGGGGATTGCCACAGATAAACACTTGAGAGGTTTCAGCAGTTAGGTCGAAGCCGAAGGTTTGTTTGAAGATGTCGGCGGGCATGATGGTTTGGACACGGCCGCGGTGGCCGGTGAAGGGAGAATCTTCAGGATCGCGGGTGACGCAGGGGAAGTAGGTGAGTTTGGGGTCTTTGTCGTCGAGATCGCGGATGGTTTGGAGGTAGCCGAGGTCTTCAGAGTAGCGGGTGCACTCGATGAGGATGAAGCGGTTCCAGCGGTTGTCGTTTTTGTATGTTTCGTACATTGAGTAAAAGGGTGCGAGGCCCGTGCCGGTGGCGATCATGACGAGGTTTTTATCGTGTGGAATGTTGTCGAGTGTGAAGTGGCCTGCAATTTTTTCACCCATGAAGATTTGGTCGCCGGCTTGTAGTTTCCAGAGCAGTGGTGTGAGCTTGCCTTCTTCGACGAGGACGATGTAGAACTCAAGGTAATCACGTTGGGTGGAGGGTGAGGCGATGGAGTAGGCTCGGCGGATGAGTTTGGGGCCGCGGTTTTTGCGGCGTGGATTGTCAGAGGGAGGTGGTTGTACAGGGTCGATGAGGCCGAGGGTGGCGAACTGGCCTGGGGTGAATTCGGGGACAGAGCCATCGTTGAAGCGAACGCGGAAGAGCGCGAGCATCGGGTTGAGGTCGATGCGCTCGATGAGGGTGGCGTTATAGGGTGACGATTGGGCGTTTGAGGAATGCGAGCTGCTAGCTGATGTTTGTTCAGGCATCTTCGAGGTCTCGTGTGCGATGTCTAAAGGGAGAGCGAGTGAAGATCGGGCAGGCGACAACTCACTCTTTTTATAATCTTATGGTACATCACGCGGGACGGTTTAATCAAGTATATGCCGCGGAAGTGTGTGACAATTGTGGCATATTGGGCTGGGAAAGGGGGAGCTGTCGTGATGTGCAAAGAAGATCGTCTTGTGCGGGGCATAGAGAAG
This sequence comes from Poriferisphaera sp. WC338, assembly GCF_050931845.1. GTDB lineage: Bacteria > Planctomycetota > Phycisphaerae > Phycisphaerales > Phycisphaeraceae > Poriferisphaera. The sequence continues at coordinate 3,397,490 of NZ_CP194516.1, read as the reverse complement.
AGATCCCACCCGCAAAGCGAGTGGGCTTGAGGGGGTGGATGTGATTCCCTGCGCAGGTGGGTGTGTCGCAGGGTTAGTCTTGGATTTTGATTTGTGTGGCGGTTTTGACTTGGATTTGAGGTGTGCCACGGTATTCGGTGACTTTGCCGGTGACGTGGATGGTTTTATTGATGAAGAAATCGACGAGGTCGTCTGTTTCGTATTCTTCTTTGAGTTTGTCGTAGGCGACTTTGGGGATGACGAGCGTGAAGGAGCCTTTCCAGTCATTGGAGAAATTGAGGAAGGTGCGCGAGCCGATATCTTTGCCGCGAACGATGGTGCCTTCAGCGGTGATTTTTGAGCCAATGAATTGGCCCGCGTCAGACCACGAAATAATGTCTTGGCTGTTCGCGATATTTTGGTTGGATTGTTTTTCGATCTCAGCGCGGCGTTTGCGATCGGTTTTTTGATCGGAGTCAGCGTCAATGATCTTGATATCTTTAGCAGAGTTGACAACGGCTTGTGGGCGGCCGCGATACTTATTGATTTTGGCGGTGATCTGGACGGTCTTGCCTAGAAAGAGTTGGTCGGGCATGGCGTCGTATTGATCGTAGGTTGATTTGAAGATGATGGCGTGGAATTTATCTTTCCACTGTTCGGAGAAGTTGAGAAAGGTGAGGTTGCCAATGTCTTTGGTGACCAAGACTTTGGCTTGAAAGGTGATGGTTTCTCCCATGTAGTCGGGAGCATTGGTCCACCAGATGACATCATCGGGGAGGGCGGTATCAGGAGTTTCACCTTTTGCTGTGAGCCATGCCGGGAGGCTGTAGTTGGATGGTTTGGTGGTATCGCGTTTGGCGATAACTTTGATTTTGGAACCGTCACGGATTTCGATTTGTGTTTTGCCGCGATACATGGAGACGCGGCCGGTGATGCGGACGGTCTTGTCGTTGTAGTAGGTTGGGTCGCCGGTGGGGGTGTCAGCGTATGCGTCTTGGAAGACAACGACAGTGAAGTCGTTTTTCCAGTCTTCAGAGAAATTGAGGAAAGTGAGTCCACCGATATTGCGTGAGCGGATGACTGTGCCGTCAATGGTGATGGTTCGGCAGAGCTGGATGGGTGCTTCGTACCAGAGGATGGGGGAAGTTGGGACGGGCGGACGATCTTTTTCTTCGGGGAGCAGGCGACGGAAGGGGAGTGGCGAATCGATGGATTCGTTATAGGTAGGAATGGGGGAGCGGCCGGCTTTGGCAATGTAGGGCTTGGTGGAAGCGAGAGGTGCGAAGGAGAGGGTGAATAGGAGGATGACGAGTTTGGTTATGTACTTGCTGCTGGTCATGTGTGTCGCCTCATGCAAGGTGGTGAAGCTGCCTATATTACCAGACCCACTGAATTGGCGGTAGGAAATCTTCATGTGAGATGATGATGCGACAGGGGTGACAGCGGGATGCTGCTGAGGAGAAATGAGAGCAGGCGTTATGTGGGATGTGGGCTAGAGTTATATATGCGGGATTGATTAGAGGCTGAAATGGAGTTGGGTTATGAAGGTTTTAATTGTTGGTGCGGGTATGGCTGGGCTAGTACTTGGAGGTTTGCTACGTAGGCGACCAGGGACTGAGATTGTGATCATTGAACGTGCGGCACGATTTGAAGATCTGAGCGGTTTTGCAATCGGGCTGTATCCAATGGGGGCGCGGGTGATGCACGGGCTTGGTGTGTATGGGCTGTTTGAGAAGCAGAGCCGGCTGTTGAGCGGTTATGCAGTACATGATGATGAGGGAAAGCTGGTGCGGAAAGACTTTTCGATTGGGGACTTGATAGGGACGATGCGTTGTATTGGGCGAGATGAGTTGGTGGGGGTGTTGCGAGAGGGGCTATCGGTTGGCGGAGGGTGTGAGGTTGATATGCGGATGGGTGTAACGGTGGAAGCGATCAATGAAAGAGCGGATAAGGTACGAGTAAAGTTTAATGATGAGAAGGAGGAGGAGTTTGATCTGGTGGTCGGTGCGGATGGTGTACATTCGCAGGTGGCAAATCTGTGTTTCAAACCGGGCAAAGTATATGACCCGGGTTGGGGCGGCTGGGTGTGGTGGACGAAGTTGGATGAAAGCGGCGAAGCGGGTTTGATTACGGAGAATTGGGGGTTGGGGCGGTTTATAGGGTTCTATCCGACGGATAGACGGTTATGTGTGGCGGCATTTGGTCCTAATCATGAAATTGAGGTGACGGGGGAAGGACGCAAGGAGAAGGTGAACCGATATATGGGAAGACTGGGAGAGGTGTATGGTGATGCGATGGCGGATATGCCGGGGGATGATGAACATGCGGTGTACTGGCGGCTGGCAGATTGTGTGCATAAAAAGTGGCACACAAAGCGCGTGGTTTTGGTAGGTGATGCGGCAGCGGGGATCATGCCGACAGCTGGTGCTGGTGCTTCGATCGCGATGGAAAGTGCGGCTGTATTAGCGGATGAATTGCTGCGCGTGGATGAGGGGTGTGTCGAGCGGGCGCTGCGATTGTATGAGAAGCGTCGCCGAAAGAAGGTGATGGCAATGGTGCGTCAGTCGCGAAAGCTGGCACGGATGATGGTGAAGACATCGAAATGGGCAATGCGAAAGCGGTTTCTATTTATTCGCTACATGCCGAGCAGGCTGTTTTCGAGTGTGATTACACGGGGGATGCGTAAACCGATCTAATTTAGGGAAGGATGTTTGTACGGATGGTATGATGTTGGGATGGAAGATGTGATCGGACAGAGTAGAGCGGTGGGGGTATTGAAGTCGGCGTTGAATAGCGGGAAGCTGCACCATGCGTATGTGTTTCACGGACCAGCAGGTGTAGGGAAGTTTCGGACGGCGGTGGGATTGGCGAAGGTGTTTTTGTGTCAGGATCAGGTGACGAATTTACATGGTGAGGTAGAGAGTTGCGGGGGATGTGCGAGTTGTAAGATGATTGAGCCGTTATTGGCTGTGGGGGAAGTGAAGCGGCTGGTGGTGACGGGGAAAAAGAAAGATACGATTGATGATGAGGAAGGGCTAAGGAGTGGGCATCCTGATTTACGTGTGGTGGTGAAGGAGTTGGCGCGGTATTCGGATGATGCGAATGTGCGCAAGCGTAAGCTGACGGTGATTCCGCGTGAGGTGTTGATGGATGAGGTGGTGAAGCCGGCGGGTCTTGCGCCGAAGTTAGGTCATGGGAAAGTATTCATCATTGATGAAGCCGAACTGATGGCAGATGCGGGACAGAATGCACTACTTAAGACTTTGGAGGAGCCACCCGCGGGGAGTTTGTTTATTTTGATTACCAGCAGTGAAGATCGGCTGCTTCCGACGATCAAATCGCGGTGCCAGCGGATTGCGTTTGCGGGTTTGGATGATCAGCAAGTGGAGGGTTGGCTGGGTCGTCATGCAAGTGAGTCTATGCGCGAGTTAGACGAAGTTGTTCGGCGGTGGTTGCTTCAGTTTGCGGGAGGGAGTTTGGGGAAAGCGGTGATGGCGATTGAGTATGGCTTGACTGAGTGGGCGAAGGAGATCTTGCCGCGGATTGATGGCATTGCGGCGGGCGAAGCGAGTGGGGAGTTGGGCAAAGTAATGAGCGATTGCATTGATGGGTTTGCCAAAGCGTGGGTGGACAGCCATGACGGTGCGTCGAAGTTGGCAGCGAACAAGCGGGCGGCGGGCTTGATGTGGTCAATGATTGCGGAGCATGCAAGACATCGGATCGGCGCGTGCGCGATTCAAACGCAGGGGATGGATGAAGAGGCAGCAGAGGGTGTGGTCGGGCCGTGGTTGAAGATGGTGGATGCGATCCCGGAAGCTGAAGCAATGTTCGCAACGAATGTGAAGCTGGATCTGGTATGTGATCACTTGGTGATGAAGATGACGCAGGCGATTTATAAGGCAGATGCACGAGCTTAATACACGTCTGGATAAATAGGGGTGAGAGTGGAAAGTTCACGGAAGGGGATTGCGAAGTGGGTAAGGAATGGGGACGATAAAGGGATGAGAGCAATGTAAAAGTACTGGGGAGTGAACGGGGCGAGTTCATGTCGTGGGTGACGTATTATCTGATCTTTGATTGGGCGCTTCGGCTGCTGATGATCATGGTGGTGTTGCGTCGCCAATGGCTCCCGAGTGTGAAATTTAGTTGGTTGGCGCTTGTGCTATTCTTGCCCGAGCTTGGGGCGGTGTTGTACTTGCTGCTTGCGGTGAATTATTTGGGGTGGCGACGAAAGCGTGAGCATAAGTATGTACTTGGCTTAACTGGGGCGAAGGTACGTGCGGAGCATTTACAGGAAAAGATGCCTGCAAGTAATGTCGAGGTACGTGTGGAGCAGCGTGCAATGATGCTGCAAGCACAGAGCACATCAGGGAATCCGATTGTAGGTGGGTCGGATATTCGGTTTATCTCATCGACGAAGCGGTATGTTGAATTAGTGTGTGAGGATATTGATCGTGCGACAGATCATGTGCATTTGCTTTACTATATTTTTTGTGATGATGATTATGGCAGGCAGATTATCAATGCGCTGATTCACGCGCGAGGACGGGGGGTGACTTGCCGGTTGCTTGTGGATGCGGCGGGGAGTCGACATTTCATTAAAAGTCCTGCATTTTCAGAGTTAAAACGTGCGGGGATTGAGGCAGAAGCGGTCTTGCCGGTGAGTGTGTTGCGGCATAAATTTTCGCGGATTGATATGCGAAACCATCGGAAGATTGCGGTGATGGATGGGTGTGTGGCATATGCGGGGAGCCACAATGTGGTGGTAGAGAATTATGGTAGTGAGAAGAATCAGAATTGGATTGATTTAAGCGGGCGGTATGAGGGCCCGGTTGTTGGCCAGTTGCAGCAGGTATTTTTGGATGATTGGCTTTATCAGACACAGATGGAGTTAAAGGAGGATGGTCTGTTTCCGAAGTTGGCAGATGCTGGAGAGATGCCAGCGCAAGTAGTGCCAACGGGTCCGAACTATGAAGCAGAGACATTTCGGCGGGTGTTTATTGCAGCACTCAATAGTGCGCAAGAGAAGATTGTGATTACAACACCTTACTTTGTGCCGGATGAACCGACTGCACTGGCGCTATCGATGGCCGCGGACCGGAATGTAGAAGTGATTGTGATTGTGCCAGCAGTTAATAATCATCCGTTGGTGAAGTTAGCAGGAGAGTTTTACTATGACTATCTGCTTGCGAGTGGGATCAAGATCTATCAATTCAGTGGTGGGCTGCTGCATTCAAAGACGGTGACGGTGGATGATGCGTTCGGTTTACTCGGAAGTGCGAACATTGATATTCGCAGTTTCCATCTGAATTTTGAGGTGAATACGTTGTTGTATGGTGCCGCGGTGACGCGGCGGCTATGGGAAGAGCAGAGGATGTACCTGTCGTATTCGGCGGAGCTTGATTTGGCGACTTGGCGACAGCGCAGCACGTGGCGGAAGTATGGTGAGAGTTTGGCGTCGCTCTTCTCTCCATTGTTGTAAAGCGTCTCTATTTCTGTGTGGGAATGAGAATATGTGAAACGTGATGGATTCGGCTACGTCTACGATGCTGGAGGGTGGCTTGTTAGGTCGTTTGCGCAAAAATAAAGGGAGCATGTTATGCAGATGGTCTTAGGATTGATTGGAAATTTGGGCTGGCCAGAGTTGGTGATATTGCTTGTGTTATTCGGCGTGCCGGTGCTGCTTGTGATTGGTGTGGTTGCGGTGTTTATGGTGAAGAAGAAGTCACGGCAGAAGGAAGCGACCTGTGGTGGATGTGGGTACATCGTGGAAGGGATCTCGTCGCTATTGTGCCCAGAGTGTGGCGGTGATCTGCGGAAGGTCGGGATTGTGAAAGGGCGCGAGTGAGCGCGTTGGGCTTGTGGTGAGGATGATTTTAGGCGGATGATGATCAAGGAGCGTGAATATGCAGTCGAGTATATCAGTTGTTGGGTTGTTGGTTTTGTTGCTGTTGGTGGGGATGGTGTTGTTGTTTGCGGTGGGGGCGGTGATGATACTGGTGGGGCTGCTGAAGAAAAAGGAAGTGGGCGCTGATGGTGAAGGTAAGTGTGGTAGGTGCGGGTATATCGTGAAGGGCTTGAAGGAGATGCGATGCCCGGAATGCGGGAGCGATTTTGCGGAGGTGGGGATTGTGAAGGGTGAGAAGAAACGGCGGCGAGGATTGATCGTGACAGGCGGTGTTCTGGTAGTTTTGCCGGTTGCGCTGTTTTTGTTGATGTCGTTGTTTGTGGTTGGCATGCGTACACAGAGGACGAACGTGGCGGTGGGGGCGATGACACAACAGGTTTGGATTACGGCAAATGTGAATGGGGCGATAGCGAAGGTGGGAAATGTGATGACATCGGTGCCGAGTGTGATGACAAGTCTTGACATGAGCGTGGACCAGGTGATTGAAGTAAATAAGGCGGGGTATCACACGGTGCGTGTGACGGTGCCAGCCGGTGTGTTTTTGAGTGGACTGCCGCTTGATGTGCAGATGGAGAAGATCAAGGATGGAGAAGTGGATGAAGTACAGGAGATGGAAGCGAGTCTGGGGGATGGTCGTGTGATTTTTGTTGAGAGGGAAGAGTGATATTTTTAGAAAATGGTTACAGATACGATGCGCAGCAAGTCAAGACGTGGTTGATGCAACCGATCTGACGAACAGGAGGGGGATGGGTATAGTGTGGGGATGAAGTATGAGATGATTGCGATTGACATAGATGGGACGCTTTTGGGAAGCGATGGGGTGGTGCCGCGCGCGAATGCGGAAGCGATTGGCCGGGCGATGGATGCGGGGGTTATGGTGATTCCGTGTACGGGAAGAGGTTGGCGGGAGAGTGGGTACGTGATTGAGCAGGTGGATGCGTTTAGCCGCTCAGATCAGCACGGCATTTTTGTAACAGGAGCGATGGTAAGTGAGCTTGCGACGGGGAAGAGTGTGGAGATCGCAGCGATGGAGCCGGCGCTTGCGGCGGAGTTGATCGCGTTTTTGGGGGAGCAGCCAGAGGCGGTTTTGGCGTACCGAGATGCGGGTGAGGTAGGGCATGATTATTTGGTGACGGGGAGTTGTGAATTGGTGGGGAACACGGATTGGTGGTTCCAGAAAACTGGGGCGAAGGTGCATACGCAAGCTGATGTTTGTGCGGATGATCTGCATGCAGTGTTGCGTGTGGGGATGGTGGCGAAGGGGGCGCGGCTAGCACCACTGACAGAATTGATCGAGGCAAAGTATGGGGATCGTGTGCTTGTGCAACATTTTATGGGGGTGCAGATGCCGAACCCAGAGGATACGGTGTATATTCTGGAGGTGTTTGCGGGGGGTGTGGATAAATGGCGAGGCGTGCGGTGGATTTCTGAAAGGGAGGGGATTGAGCCAGAGAAGATCGCGTGCATCGGCGACGAGATTAATGATGTGGCGATGTTGAAGGCTGCGGGTTTGGGTGTGGCGATGGGTAACGCTGTCCCGGAGGCAGCAGTAGTTGCGGACAAGCGGACTTTGCGGAATGATGATGGGGGTGTGGCACATGCGATCGAGATGATGTTGGATGGGAAATGGTAGTTTAGCCATTGATATAGATGAAGGAATGCAGGTATGCAGGATGTGAATATTGAATGTGTGAAGGTATCTATTAAGCGCTTAGAGGGGAATGTGAATGGAAAGTTGCCAGCATATCAGAGTGAGCATGCGGCGGGGATGGATGTGTATGCACATTTGAGTGAGCCGATAGTGATTAAGGCAGGTGAGATTGGTCTTGTGCCAACGGGTTTTGCGATGGCGTTGCCGGTGGGGTGGGAGGCGCAGATCCGTCCACGGTCGGGTTTGGCGATCAAGCATGGTGTGGGAGTGCCGAATAGTCCAGGGACGATTGATGCGGATTACCGTGGTGAGGTGAAGGTGGGACTGATTAATATGGGAGAGAAGGATTTTATAGTGGAGGATGGGATGCGGATTGCGCAGATGGTGGTGAAGCGTGTGCCGGTGGTTGAGTGGTTGGAAGTGGATGAGCTTCCGGAGACCGAGCGGGGTGCAGGCGGGTTTGGTCATACGGGGCATTAGTTGCCTAGATGATAAGTAAATAAAAGCGGCGAGGCTGAGTGCTTGCCGCTTTATTCATACATGATTGTATTGTTTGTTAATTATTGATACCGATCATGCCGGCTTCGGGGTAGCGCTGTCCGTCAAAGAAACCGACGGGGAAGTTGGTGTCGAGAAGTTGGACTTCATCGGGAGTAAGATCGATCTGTGTGGCATGTATATTTTCATCAAGATATTTAATGCGTTTGGTGCCGGGGATGGGGATGTTGTTAATTGGGCGATGGAGTAGCCATGCGATGGCGAGTGAGCCAAGGGTGCAGTTTTTAGTTTGTGCAAGATCTTTGAGAAGGTCGAGTCGTTTGAGGTTTTGTTGGAAATTTTCTTCTGAGAAGCGTGGGGAGATGCGACGGAAGTCATCTTCGGCGAGGTCGGAGAGTGAGGTGATTTGTCCGGTGAGCAGGCCACGTCCGAGTGGTGAGTAGCTAACGAAGCTGGTTTTTAATTCGGCACAGGTTGGGAGGATGTCCGATTCGGGATCGCGGGAAGAGAGCGAGTATTCCGTTTGTAGTGCGGCCACGGGAGCGATGGTGTTCGCTTTGTGGAGCGTTTGCGCGGAGACTTCGGAAAGCCCGATGTGTTTGATTTTGCCTTGTTTTTTTAGGGAAACGAGTCCGGTCATGACCTCTTCGATGGGCGTTTCGCCAGTGAATCGATGGATGTAGTAGAGGTCGATGATGTCGGTGTTTAGTCGTTTGAGTGACGCTTCGCATGCTTGCTGGATGTAGGCAGGGGAGTTGTCAATTTTTCGGGCGTACTCGCCAGGTTTGCAGACGATGGCGCACTTGGTAGCGAGAATGGTTTGATCACGTTTATCGGCAACAAATTTTCCGAGGAGTTCTTCATTGTGGCCGCATCCATAGATGTCGGCGGTATCAAAGAAGTTGATGCCGTGGCTATAGGCGTGGTTGAGGACGGAGAGTGCGTGTGTTTGGTCGGCTGGCGGCCCGTAGAATTCGGAGAGTCCCATACAGCCGAAGCCGATGACAGAGATTTGCAAGTTGGTGTTGCCGAGTTGTATGGTTTTCATCATGATAATCCATGTTTGTATTGGTGGAATGCAAATTTCAGATGGATTATAGATGCGTCACGGAGGAACGGCAGCATTTATGGGGAAAATGGAAAGGTAAAAAACGCGGCCTGCGTGATTGCGGGTCGCGTTTGTGAGTTGGCCAGTCGATCGCGCGGTTTGCATGAACGCTCCGAATGTTCATGCCGCGGCGAACGTGGTCGCATCAATTGTCTTTCTGTAAATTCATACGTTTGGTGTCTGGCATTGATCATCAGGCTCTTGATAGAAGAATTGCTCCTGAGCAATCTTGCCGTCACGGACGGTGTAGATCGCGACTTCGGTCATTTTGCATCGCTTGCCGGTTTCTTTGACCGTCATTTCGAAACTCTCAACAAGTGCGAAGCGGTCCTCATGTGGGAACGGGCCCTTGATGCAGGTTTCATGCACTTCATGATTGCCAAGCCACCATTCGTTCTTGCCACGAATCGCTTCAATGCCTTCCATGCGCGCGGGCATGGTGGGGTCACTCATGGCTTCGATTGAGACAATATCGTCAGCATACAACGTGTCGACAGCTTCAAGATTCTTACCTTGATTGCATAACTCGACAAGCTTGTTGGCGACTTCAGGCACGACTTGGCTGGGGCACTGATAGAAGAATTCTTCGTGTGTGATTTTTCCATCGGTGACGGTGTAGAGGGCAACTTCCTGCATATGGATGCGTTCGCCTGTTTCTTTTGAGGTGATGTCATCATCAAAGTAAACGGCAAAACGATCGCCATGCGGGAAGGGGTCAGACACAGTTATGCTGTGGATTTCATGGTTATCAAACCACCATTGATTTTTCCCAAGGACGGTTTCTTTGCCTTCCATACGTGCTGGCATGGCGGGATCTTCCATTGCTTCGACAGAGACGATATCGTCGGCGTAGAGAGTGTTGATGGCCTCGGCAAATTTACGTTCACGGCAGAGGGCGACGAGCTGGTTGGCGATGTCCATGGTGGTTTGTACAGGCATTTGGATTGCTCTCTGGTGCTGAGCACCGATTGAATTCTTGGGAAAGACGAATTTTAGAAGTAGTGATTGCACGTATTTCCCGGAAGGGAATTTGTAAGGTTAATGTTTGGTTTTGCGAGCTATGATAATATGTGAAAGATTGAGGTGCAAGCGGTTATTTGCATTTTTAACGAAGGATTAACGGTAGCGTGATGTTGGAATGAGGAATGGGGTTTGTGTGGATTGGAAAAAGCCGCGGATCTGTGCGGCTGTGGGTGGTCGTGGTAGTGACTAAGCGCTAATTAGACGGCGAGGTGGGTAACCAATTCGTTAAAGCAGCCGGTCCAGCCTTTGTGATGGTCATCGCGTGATTGCGTATCGGGGAGTTGTGTGTGTGTGAAGATCATGTCTGTTTGAGAGCCACAGGGGGAAGGGGTGAGTTCGATGGTGCAGTGTGTGTTCTGTGCGGACTTCGGCCGGTCTTTCCATGACCATGTAAAGGCGATCTTATTATGAGGGGTAAGTTCGGTGAAATGCCCAATGGCTATGTAGTCTTCACCCGTTTCTTTATTACTCATAGTGAGTGTGTATGATCCATCTACAGCAGGATCAATCTCACATTGTGTGCAGCTCATGGTTTCGTTGCTGGGGACGAACCATTGTTTACGCTGATCTGCATCCATCCATGCGTTATAAACTTCTTCGGGGGTGGCGTTGAAGGTGCGATGGATGGTGAGTGATTCGGATTGGTTGGTGGTAGCCATGATGTGCTCCGTGTTTTGTGTGTGGCTTAATCATACGCAGCACGGTTAAGTGCGGCGTATGGATGAGATTTTTATTCACTGTCGACATATTGCTCAAGGGTAGTGAAGCAGCCGTTCCATCCTTGGGTTTGGTCGTTGCGTGATTCGTCATTGGCGAATCCGACCTGGATGAAAGTCATTTCCGTACCTGTTTTTGTAGGTTTAAGTGTCACTGTGCATGTTGCGGCTGGGTCATTGTCTGACTCTGAGCATGACTTCCAAGTAAAGATGATTTTGTTGCCGGGATCGAGTTCACGGAATTCGCCACCCATATGGTATTCCTTATCGCCTTCGTTAGTGACGAGTTTCATGCGGTACTGGCCACCGACTTTTGCGTCGATGGTGCAGTTGGTACAGGTCATCATGTCGGCGCTTGGTGTGAACCATTGTTTGCGTTGGTTGGGGTCCATCCATGCGTTATAGACGGTCATGGGGTCGGCATTAAGATTACGTACGATGGTTAAAGTTTGGTCGGTTGATACAGGCATTATTTTGCTCCGGCTATGTGGTGTTGTGATTCGATAAGGTCTAATTGACGATTAGACCGTTTAAGATTTTGGCTTAGGTTTATTTTTAGATTGGCCTTCAAGGAAGCGTTCGAGTGAATCGAACTGGTTTTCCCAGAAGATGCGATAGGTTTCGACCCATGTTGCAGCGGATTTGAGTGGGGCAGCTTGGAGATGGCAGCGGCGGATGCGCCCTTGCTTGTGTTGTTCGACGAGGCCAGCACGTTCAAGGACGCGGAGGTGCTTGGAAATGGCGGGAAGAGACATCTCGTGCGGCTCGGCGAGCTCGGAGACGGAGCAATCGCCTTCGGTGAGACGGGTGAGAATGCTTCGCCGTGTGGGGTCGGCAAGTGCGGCGAAGGTTTTGTCGAGTTGTGCTTCTTTGCTGACGGTGACCATGTGTGAGCTCCTGATAAATGGCGTTTTGGGGCTTCCTGCCTGCCACGAAATAATATTTAACCAAACGGTTAAATAAAAGTCAAGCCTTGTTTTTGAGGGATTTTGAACAGTTTTAAGGATAGATTTGCATCGTGTACTGTCGTCGTGAAGGGGGCAAGCGTGGCATGTGAGTGGCATTAATCGACTTCGCGATGGATAGAAGTTTGTGAGTAGCTGTATATCGTGGGGGCCGAATCAAAACAGGACGCCCAAACTGCTCGGCGTCCCGTCTATTCTTCATACGAACTACATGTATGAAGAGCATGTTGTGCAAGGTCTAACGCATGGTTAGACATGATTCCCTAAAGCCTGAAATTTTAATCATCGTTCATGGTTGCGAGGCAGGCATCCATCTTTTCATAGAGCAGGTCCATGTCTTCGATGGTGACATCGATTGGTGGGCGGAAGCGGATGGATCGTTCGCCTGCACCGATGAGGATGGTGCGTTGTTCTTGAAGCATCTTGCCGATGAATTTGCCTTTGTCGGACATGCGGTGGAAACTGATGCCTTGATAGACGCCCATGCCGCGGACATTGAAGATCAAGTCGCTGTGTTTGTCGACAAGCTTATTGAGCATGGCAACGAAATGTGCTTCTTTTTCAGGGATTTGATCAATATAATTGTCTTTCTGAATGATCTCCATTTCCTTGCAGACACGCACCATGTCGACGAGTGATCCGCCCCATGTTGAGTCGAGTACGCCTTCATCGGCCATGGATTCTTTCATGTATAGAACGCCATTGCCAAATTTCTTTGCGACAGCGATCGCTTGCGGTGGGTGAGGGAGATCGAACTGATCCATGCAGAACATGGAGCCGGTTTGTCCACCAGCAGTTTGAACTTCATCGACACCGAGATAAGTATCGTATTTGTGAGCAAGTTCGCTGAGAGCACGATAGAAGCGTGGTGCGGCAATGCGGTGTCCGCCTGCACCTTGAATGGGTTCGAAAATGATGCCGACGATTTCATCACCGAAAAGACGGAGTTGTGCTTCAAGGAAGTCGATGGCTTGTTGTGTTTTTTCTTCGTTGACTTCATCGGATTGTGAGTGGTCGATGGCGGGGAAGGGGACTTCGATATTGGCGGCGACCATGCCATGGAAGTTCTTTGTCATGACGGGGTCATGACGAAGTTGGGTGATGTTGAGTGCGAAGACGGTGCGGCCGTGGAACGCGCAGTCGAAGTAGATGAAGCGGCGGACACCTGGGTTGCGGCCTTGCGCTTTGCGTTTTTGGTCGTGCATGTTGATGAGGTATTTGAGCATGTTCTCAACGGCTTCGGCGCCGGAGTTCACGACGTAGAGCTCTAGGTCTTTACTATCCATGCACTTGGGGGCGATTTCGCGCATGAGGCGGTAGTAGTCGAGGCATTCCTGGGTGAGGAAGTCGGGGTTGGCAATTTTGTGATGAGCAACACTGAGGAGCTTTTGCTCGTAGGCGGGGTCTTTGGTGTCGGGATGGTTGTGTGAGAGGAGCTTTGCTCCGTAGTACCCGCCCCAGTCGAAGAGCTTGTCGCCGTCGATGGTAGCGAGATACATGCCTTCGGAGGCAGGTAGGTCTACGGTGTAGGGGTGTGGGTCGACGATGATGTACTTTTGGAGTTCATCGAGGATTTTTTCTGATTTGGGGCCGGGGAGCGGCTTAGTTTGTGTTGTCACAACATTACCCCTTTCATATCAAGGGTTTGAGCCAATTTTAATGTCACTGATACAACGGTTGGCGGGGCCAATGTCTTATATAATATCTCGTCTAAAAGACGTATTTCAAGTGAAAGAATGAGGGTATTCACTGAAAAAAGTGTGGTGAGTACGAAAATCGATGTTTAGTGGGTTTAAAGTGTGAAAAATTTTTTTAGATCGAGATGTGATTTATCCAGAAATGAGGGAGCATCATACAGTCGTTAGAACCGTTTATTTCAGATCAGTGGCTGAGTGAATTATGGGACATGCCGGTGTTGGGGTGGCGATTTTCCTCATAAAAACCGATATAGAGTAATGTGATCATGTTTATTCATCAGGGGGTTGTGGAGCATTGTCATGAGCGTGATGGGAACTGGCGTGGCAGCCGGCGTGGCCCAGACAGCCTTGCAGGGTCAGCAGCAAGCCAAGAAGCGCGACAAGAAAGTTAGAGAACAGGATCAGACGGCCAAGCACGTGCGGGATGTGTTTGAAGCGCATATCAAAGGCCTCGAAGAGAACGAAGCAGATGAAAACACGTCCGCGCGTCTTCATGTAGATTCACAACTCCGTGATCATCAGGAACCAATTGACGATGCACCGCAGCGTGGCGCGAATGATAATGCAGTGGCGGGTGAACTTGCGGGGCAGGATGAGATTGATCCAGCGGCCATCGAAGCGCAGCAACGCGAGATTGCACGTCAAATGCTTGGTGCATTAGAAAACGGTGTACTTCCGCATATGCCGACGCCAGATCACGGACCAAATCAATCATCTCCACCATCCGCCGAAGCAAGCCAAGCGGAGCAGTCTGATCCTGTAAGTCCGCTCTACAAGCATCTTGATGTGAAGGCTTAAAGAGATAGAAAATCGGCCCCACACCCCATCTCAACGATTCAACTTAATTAAAAGCGGTTTTGGCACGATCATTTCAGGTTGCCTACGCTTCTATACGATGAATATCCCATAGGGAGAAGCTCGTGTGCGTGATACAACGCGCGCTTCGATAGGATGATGGATCAAGACAGAAAGCACCCATGAAAATAGCCTACCTGACCAATCAGTACCCCAAAGTGTCGCATGCGTTTATCCGCAGGGAGATTTTGGCGTTGGAGTCTCAAGGGTTTGAGGTGTTGCGTTATTCGATCCGCCCGACACCGGACAAACTGGTTGATGCGCAAGATGTGGCCGAGGAAAGCAAGACGCGCATTCTGTTGGCTGGTGGATTATTTGGTTTGATATGGGCGACAGGTTTAGTGAAGCTGCGTCACCCGTTTCGTTATACCAAAGCGGCAATGCAAACAGTGAAGATCGGTTGGCGATCAGAGCGTGGTTTGCTTATTCATATGATCTATTTAATGGAAGCCGCTCGATTGTTGCGATGGTGTAAAAAGGAACGTGCGGATCATGTGCATGTTCATTTTGGGACGAATCCGACAACGGTGGCGATGCTGTGCAAAATGATGGGTGGCCCAACGTTTTCAATGACGGTGCATGGGCCAGAGGAATTCGATAAGCCGATCGCGATTCATCTTGCGCGCAAGATCAAGGAAGCAGCGTTTGTGGTGGGGATCTCATCGTTTGGTAAGTCGCAGTTGTTCCGTTGGTGTTCGCATGAGCATTGGGGGAAGATCAAGGAGATTCATTGCGGGGTATCGCCGAAGTTTTTGGAGATGCCGTTGCAGACAATTGGTGAGTCGAAGAAGCTGGTTTGCGTGGGGCGGTTGTGTGAACAAAAAGGCCAACTGCTTTTGATGCAAGCGGCGCGGCGGCTTAAGGATGAGGGGCATGACTTTGAATTAATTTTGGCTGGTGACGGTGAGATGCGGCTGGATGTTGAAGAACTGATTGAACGATACCGTTTGCAAGATCATGTGACGATTACAGGCTGGGTTTCATCGGAGCAGGTGGTGGAGTTGATTGAGCAGAGCCGGGCGTTGGTGTTGCCGTCTTTTGGGGAAGGTTTGCCAGTGGTGATCATGGAGGCGCTCGCGTTGGGCCGTCCGGTGGTGTCGACGTATGTGGCGGGGATCCCGGAGCTGGTGCACGATTGCACGAACGGGTTTTTGGTGCCGGCGGGGAATGTGGTGGAATTGACGCGCGCGATGCGGCAGTGCTTAGAACTGCCAAGTGGGCGGCTGGAGGATATGGGGCGTACTGGCCGTAAGCAGGTGGCGGAGAAGCACGATGCGTCCCGGGAAGCGCGGAAATTGGCCGGGCTGTTCCAGGAATACGGTGGCGGTGGTGGCAAGAAAAGCGCTGCTGTTAAAGGATCAGATGGGTAATCTGTATTATCTGTGAAGTGCATTGTTGGTCGGTGACAATGAGGTGTCATTGCGGGGTGCACGCTGGGATGTGGGGATGGTAGAATCGGGGGTATGGACCCAATCACGATTATCTTTCTGGTGTTGTTTCTTGGAGCAACGATTGCGGCGGTGGTGTTTGTGATGCGCGCGAAGGTAGCGGTGAAACACGCAGCTGATCTTGAGAAGGAACTGACACAATCAGAATCGCAGGTATCGTCGTATCAGGCGGAGATTGATGCGATGAAAGGGGAGATGGGTAAGCACCAGCAAGACTTGGCACTGGCGCAGCAGGAGATGGCGCATCTCGGTAAGCAGATGAAGCAGTTGGAATCGTTGTCGGTAGAAAAACTGGATGAGCAAGAGGCGAAGTATAAGGGATTGATGGCGGAGAAGCTGGCGCATGCAAATGAGCAGAAGCAGCTTCTGGAGGAGGAATTCTCGAAACGTGAGAAGCAGCTGAAGAAGCAGTTTGATGAAACGCAAGCGTCAGCAGAGAAGTCATTTCGATCTTTGGCGAGTAAGGCACTTGAGAATTCAAACGAGCAATTTTTAAAGTTGGCGAAAGAGAAACTTAAGGGTGAGCAGAAGGATGCGAAAGCGAACTTGAAGGAGCGTGAAACGGCGATTAAGAATCTGGTTGATCCGATCCGCGAGAAGCTTGAGAAATATGATAAGACGATCCATGAAATCGAGCAGTCACGACAGAAAAGTTATGGAGAGTTATCGCAGACGGTGAAGCGGATGATTTTGGATCAGCAGGGATTACGGGATGAGACGGCGAAACTGGTCGGTGCGCTGAAGCGGCCAGAGGTTCGGGGACGGTGGGGTGAGATGCAATTGCGGAAGGTGGCGGAGCTTGCGGGAATGATCGATCATTGCGACTTTACCGAGCAGGTAAGTGTTGATGGTGGCAAGCTACGACCGGACATGGTGGTGAACTTACCGTCAAGTAGACAGATTGTGATCGATGCGAAGACGCCGATTGATGCCTATGTTGCCGCGCTGGAGACGGTGACGAAGGAAGATCAGATTGCGAAATTAGAGAAGCACACAAAGAATATTGTGAAGCAGGTGGATGAGTTATCAAAGAAGAAATATGCGGAGCAGTTTGAGCGGACCCCGGACTTTGTGGTGATGTTTATTCCGGGCGAGGCGTTTTTGCAGCCCGCGGTGATGGAGCGGCCGATGCTACTTGAGGATGCGATGGAGAAGGGTGTGGTGATTGCGACGCCGACAACGCTTATTGCACTGCTTAAAGCGGTGGCGATGGGATGGCGAGAAGAGGCGCTTGCGGAGAATGCACGGCAGATTGCAGCTGTGGGTAAGGATTTGCACAAGCGACTGGCAACGTGCACGAAGCATTTGGAAAACCTCGGCAAAGCGGTAACCAAGTCAGTGGAGCACTTCAATAAGTTTGTGGGGTCGTACGAATCGCAAGTGATGAGTAAGGCGCGACAGTTTGAAACACTAGGCGCAGGATCGAATAAGAGCCTGCCAACGGAAAGTGATGGGAGCTACGGGCAGATTGAGATGATGACACGTAGTGTGAAGGTGATCGAATCTCAGGTGGTGGAGGATGATTCTTCTGAGGATGCGTCTAATCAGCGATTAGAGGTGCATGATGTGGATGGGGATAGTTAATCAGCAAGGATGTAGTTTTTGATGATGAAGTCGTTTTGGAAGCCGAGCTTGCGGTAGAGGCCGGCGCCCATGGTAGAGGCTTGAAGGACGGCGCGGGTATAGCCTTGCGCGATGGCAAGGTTAAGCAGATGACGCATGATATGTTCAGCGAAACCTTGGCGGCGGAAATCGGGGTGGACGCCAACGCAATAGATGCCAGCAAGATTGTTTTGGGTATAGAGCAGGCCGGTGCCGACGGGCTGGTTGTCTTTATAGGCGAGAGTGTAGTGGATGTCTTGCATCGTATAAGTGAGTAGTTTGGGGGCGATGATGTAGTTGAAGGCATGCGGGTAGAGATCGGTCCAGGTTTTTGCTGCGGACTCGGTGGTGACGTGCTGGAAAGTGAGGGATGTGTTTAACTCATAGGGGTCTTGAAGGTGTGTGGACATGGCAACAAGTTCGGTTTTATTGATAAAGCCGGCGGCATCAAGGTGGGCGTGGTTGTTTGAGTTATAGATGTCAAAGTAAGGCACGACGATGGGATAGCCATCGGGTGTGATGATGGGGATAAGTGCTTTGGCTTCTGTGACGATTTCAGGGTTGATGTCAGAAGTGAACCAGAGTCGGTTGGGCCATTGCGATTTGGGAATGATGGCGGTTTCGAAGTTGGAGTGAGATTGATGGCCATCAAGTGGGACAGCAACATTGCGCCACAGCGAAGTGAGTGACTGGTAGTTGGCTGTTTTGATGTCGAGTATGTCAGATTGTGGCATGGTGATTATTTAACTGCCAAGTGGCAGGCTTGATTTCATCTTTATCATAAAGGAACCTATCCGCGGAGTGAATGGGCGTGAGTGTTTGTTTTAGGGAGAATTACTTTTGTGTTATGACTCGTTGGGTTTGGTGGTGTCGCGGAGGTGTTTGAGGCCGGGCTCGACGATGCCGGATTGGCCTTTTTTAACCTGCTGGATGATGGGATCGGGGATGGTGGGTTCGGTGCGGGCGGCCCATTGATCTTGGTTGAAACGTTTGACGATATAGTCGACGGCTTCTTCAGTATCGTCGGTGAGGTGAAAGAGGTCCATGTCTTCAGGGGAGATGGTTTTGTATTTGTCACGCATGGTAGCTTTAACCCAGTCGAGCAGGCCAGACCAGAAGTCGGTGCCGACGAGGACGACGGGGAAGGGTTCGATCTTGAGTGTTTGGATGAGTGTCATGGCTTCGAAGAATTCATCGAGCGTGCCGAACCCGCCGGGGTAGACGATGAAGCCGCAAGCGTATTTGACGAACATGACCTTGCGGACGAAGAAGTAGCGGAAGGAGAGTTCGTAGTTTTGGTAGGAGTTTGGATCTTGTTCCATCGGGAGGTTGATGTTCAGGCCGATGGATTTGCCGCCTGCCTCAAACGCGCCCTTGTTGGCTGCTTCCATGATGCCGGGGCCACCACCGGTGATGACGGCAAATTCACGTTCTGCGACTTTGCGAGCGGCTTCTACGGCTGATTGGTAGGGTTGTTCTTCGGGTTTGGTGCGTGCGGAGCCGAAGATAGAGATGGCAGGGCCGACCTCTGACATGACTTCGAAACCGTCGACGAATTCAGAGATGATGCGGAAGAGTCGCCAGGTTTCACGGTTGAGTGCGGTGTCTTTATCAAACGGCATGAGATCATTCCTTCGATCGTGATGATTACTTGGTTGAGTGGGTTACAGATGACCACGTCTGGGTGGCGGCGCCCACAAAAAAATCGAGTCTTCATCATGAAGACTCGATCAAATATTTTACCTGAGCGAACGTAGCTGGCCAGCATTTTTTTAATGAGGCATCGTACGTGACTGGCTGATTTTATTTTTTAGCAGCGATAGCGGCCTTGGCTTTTTCGACAATGGCATCGAAGCCGGCTTCGTCGCGGATGGCGATCTCGGAGAGCATCTTACGGTTTAGCGCGATGTTTGCTTCCTTGAGGCCTTGGATGAATCGGCTGTAGTTCATGCCACGCATTTTGACGGCAGCAGAAATACGGATGATCCAGAGTTGGCGGTATTCACGCTTGATGAGGCGGCGGTCACGGTAAGCCATCACGCCTGCACGGACGACGGCTTCTTTCACACGGCGCCATTGTGAACGACGAGCCCCGCGGTAACCTTTTGCTTTCTTGAACCAGCGGACTTTCGCCTGACGGCGGGCCGCACCTTTTTGTGTACGTGGCATGTTATGCTCCTTATCGCGACGGCGGGGGCCAGTCAGTTTGGCTCTGGCACTTGATTCCCGACTCGCAGAATGGGGTGAAGACAGATCAACTCTCAGCCACGTGCTGATCTATCCATTCTGACTTGTTCTATTACTCAGCAGTATCAGCAGCTTTGACAGGCTTGTGAAGCATGCGGGAAAGACGTTTGACATCACCTTTGGTCGCCAGCGCCGTGCCACGGAGCTTGCGGAGTTTGTCGCCACTCATGTGGCTGTTCAGGTGACCCTTAAACGGCTTACGCCACTTCACTTTGCCCTTGGCTGTGACCTTGATGCGCTTAAGCAATCCTTTGTGAGATTTCAGCTTCGGCATTGGTAAGTACCTTCCTTAACCATTAAAACGAGCCCAACATTGTAGTCAGTGGGTGGGGCATTGCAAATGGCGAGAGGGCGGGGCAAGCAGTCGGGGATTGGGCGTGGAAATGGGTTTGATGAAGCGTAGCAAAAAGCCCATCCGGATGGCGAATGGGCTTGATTTAGAAGTCGAATTTAGTCTGCTAAGCTTTGTTATTCAATGACTTGCGCCATCTCGCTTGTTGTGGGCGTGGGGGCGAGATGGGCGTCGATGCGGCCGTATTTGCCGGGCTTTTGTTCAACCATCACCAAGACAGCCCCATCATTGCCAAAGACGATCTTGCCGCCGGGGGCGAGGTCGTGGAACGGGGCACTGGCGGGCTTGCCATTAATGATGAGCTGCTTCTTGTCGATGCGGCTACCAATGAAGGCGACGTGCTTGGCGTTGGGGCTGAAGACTAGTCGGGTGATTTTTGATCGCATACCGAGCATGACGCCATCGACGACAGCCACATCACGATTGTCGATGTTCGCGATATAGGCAAGGCGGTGAGCGTTTGTACCGGGGATGATGGGGCTGAATTGGAGCGAGCCGGGGTTGATGCCGTCGTATGCCTCGGAACGACGGGTGATACCATCTTTGGCGTCCCAGACTCGCCACTTACCGAGCAGGTCGCGGCCGGCGTAAGCGATACGCCCTGTCTCGGAGAGGATGAGCCCATTTTTGAGTAAGCCGGTGGTTTGGCCGAGGATTTTGCCATCAAGGTAGAGTTTCCAGTGCCCATCTTGTTTGATGCCGAAGGCGAGGTGTTTGCCGCTGGCACTGAGTCGGAGTGATCCAGAAGCGATGGCGTCAAAAGGTTCGTCGAGGGGTTGCCCGTTTACGACTGCACGCCATGTGGTGCTGCCGACGGTTTGGTGTGTCGCAGCAATGGCGCTGCCGTCGTGGCTGAGTGCGATGTCGCCGGGGGTGCGTGTGCGGCAGGCCGAGATGGCTTTGCCGTTGACATACAGATCCCACCAACCAGGCTTGGATTGTGCCCACCATGCCGCATGTTTGCCGTTACCGGAAAAATGGATGTTGTTTTTGAGATTGATATAGCCGCCCCAGACTTGGTCGCGCTGGTTGGTTCTTCCGACACGGATGATATGCCATTTGTCACCGCGACGGGCATGATAGAAAACATCGCCGCCTTGTTGGGCAGTGAAGATTTTGTTGCCGATTTGCATCCAGCGGGAATCCGATCGTCCGTTGATGTAGATCCGCCAGATGCCATCGGACATCGCGCGATAGGTTAGGACGTGACCGTCAGCGGTGAACTTGATGCTGTCGCGATCGATCTTTTGGAAGGGACCGTCAGCCGCTTTGTCATCGAGCAAGACATAACGTTTGAGATCTTCGATACCGACGTAGGCCATGTGCTTGCCGTTGGAACTGAAGATGATATCGCCTTCAGGTTGGTAATGTCGTTCGTCAAGTGTGCGATGGTTGACGCGCTTGAACCACTGACGGTTGTCGCTAAATAGAGCGTGGACTTGATCGGTTTGAGGTTGGAAGCTGAAGACGGGCTTAGCGAGTCCGTAGTGATGTGTTGTACCGTCATGGATGAGTGCATAGCCAGTGAAGTCGATGGCATGTACTGCCACGCCAGCGATATGTTTACCGTTGGGGCTGACGCGAACGGTTTGCTTTTCCAAGGACCACTGCTGCTGATCAGTAACCAGCGGCGTGTACTCATAAAAAGAGGCCAGCGGATCGGCTGCCCACAGTGCGTGAGGCGCGATCGACGCTGACCCGATGACGGTCAGCAGCGGTAAGCAGAAACGAAGAGCAGTGGCCGATAAGTATGCTTTCACCTTTACCATACCCACAAGATCGGCGGGTTCCAGCATTTTCTTGCCAAATGTGGGCGTGCTGGGAGGCAAAAGCGGAGCCGCTGCCGTCGTAACCCTCCTATTTTGTCATGGGATGGGGCGATATCAGAAAATGGTTGACGTAGCTGAGCGACGGGGAGAGCGGATTGAGCGGCCTGTTTCCACAAGGATTCCACGGGCGTTTCAGGAGTTCGGTCTGGGGGTTGTCGAGCGTCGAATTGCTTGCTGAAACCGCCGCTCTCGGATACTTTGATACGCTCTAAAATAGCTGTTTTATGACAAATGTTACGCCAAGTTAGAACGCCGGAAAGGCAGACCCCCATGAAAGTCATCTGTGATCGCAGTGCCCTGGTTGAATCGCTGAATCTCGTCGGCGGCGTGATTATCTCGCGCACACCGAAGCCGGTGCTGACCTGTGTTAAGGTGACTGCGGAAGGTGATGTGCTGACATTAGCAGGTACGGATATGGAAGTCGCCGTGCGGCTGACCACGCCACGCGTCGAAGTGACCGAGTCCGGCGAGATGCTTATTCCCTCAGACAAGCTGCAGCAGATCGTTCGTGAGTCAGTTGATCCGACATTGACGATTGCGGCTGACGGCGAAGCGGCGCACATCACTGGGCAAGACTCTAAGTTTAAGATCTATGGCTACGGCGTGGATGACTTTCCACCAATCCCTGAGTTTGATGGCAGTGCGGATTTTGAAATCTCTGCAGAAGAATTGCACCGCTTGATTGCGATGACGATTTTTGCGACAGCTCGTGAGAATTCACGGTATGCGATCAACGGGGTACTCATGGAACGGGACAAGAACAAGCTTTCCGTTGTGGCGACTGATGGTCACCGATTGGCACTGGCGAAGGGTCATTGTAATTCTCAGAATGACACGCCACAGAGTGCGATCGTGCCGACCAAGGCGTTGAATTTGCTGTTGCGTTTGTTTGATGATGCAGAGCAAACTGTGAGTGTGAAGATTCAGGATGGGCAGATATTGTTTGCGACTGAGCAGGCGGTGCTGTCGTCGAATCTGGTTGAAGGAAACTTCCCGCCGTATGCGGATGTGATTCCGAAGGACGGTGACAAAAAGGCAACGATTGCGACGGATGTGTTGGTAAGTGCAGTACGACGTGCTGCTTTGCTTACGAATGAAGAATCCAAGGGCGTAAGATTAGCGTTTGATGAAGGCGGATTGACGCTTTCATCGCGTGCTCCTGAGATGGGTGAAGCTGAGATTAAAGTTGAGATTGATGAGTACAACGGAGATCCGGTCGAGATCGGATTCAACCCAGCTTATATGTTGGATGCACTGAAAGTGGCCGATGAATCGCAGGTACATTTGGATATGAAGGCAGGCAATAAGCCGGGTGTGCTGCGAACGGGGCCGCAGTTCCTGTATGTGATTATGCCGGTGAACTTGCAGTAAAATACCTGTCTGGTGAATAGAAAAAAAGACCCGCTCGTGATTGAGCGGGTCTTTTTTATATAAGCGATGTTGATAGCTGTTATTTGCGGTCAGATTTTTCAGGTGCCGCATTCATTGTTTGATTACGTGTGGGATAATTGTTCAGGTCTTGATCGTAGGAGAACTTAGTGCCTGCGACTGAGCCTGTTAGCGCGATGCCGGTATCGGTGAGCTGGTAGATCTTGGTACCTTTCATCACAAGCGCTTCGCCTGAAGTAGCACCACCCTTGGTTTCGCCGGTGCTTTCGTCGACGGTTTTCCAGTCGGAGCTGCCGCGTGCACCCCATGTCCAACCACTGCGGATGAATTGGCCCATGGTGCCTGCGTCATCGAAAATCATGACGAGCTGGAACTTGCTTTGGCCAACGCCCGGGCCAACACCGAACGAACCCATTCGCATGTATGTGTTCTTGCCGGTTTCATTATTGTGTGCGATGCCATATCCATCAGAGCCGGTAACAACAAGGTAGCTGGTGCCAACAGTGCTGAAGACGGCATAGCCCGCAGCATCCTTGATCTCTTCGCGTGTCTCCGGCATTTGAGTGTACAGTCGATCCAGTGTTTTGGTTTCCATTTCTTGGATCGCGTCACGCTTGTCGGCAAAGGTTTTGCCTTGTGGGTTTGAGCAACCCGCGAGGACAGCAACCAATGCGCCAAATAGCGCGATCATTGTCATAACACCTAAAAAGTTTCCGGCTGCGATACCACGTTCCCGTAATTTCATATGATTTCCCCATTCTCAAAAAAACTTGGTCAAACTGATGGACAATCAGCTTGCGCAAGCTGATTACGATTTACGTTTTGTGCTGGAAAGTCAGAGCTTTTTGCCAGCGGAGAACATTAGACCGACGGTATAGCATTTTCTCATAGGTTTTCCCCGCAGCCGTTGATTCTTTGACGGAGATTGCTTACCCGTAGATGAGAAGTAAGGAATTATGGGGCGTATTTAAGATCTTTAGTATGAAGCATCAATTGGGCATAGAAAAACCGCGATCGATCTGATCGCGGTATGTATGTTTTGCTTTGAGGTGGTATTGTACTAAAGCGTGGCCCGTAGAAATTTGTTATGCCTGAGGCAATAGATTTCTTGGTATAGCACACTGTGTTACTAAGCGGATTACTTACGCTTGATCTTGTGGAGTGTGTGCTTGCGGAGGCGAGGGCAGTACTTTTTCAGGCCGGCTTTGAGCTTTTCGGGCATGCCGCCTTTGACGTTGACGGGTGTGCGGTAGTTTAGGTCTTTGCACTCGGTGCACTGAAGCCAGACGTATTCAACTGCTTGGGCTTTTTTTGCCATGATCTAAATCCCATGTATTCGGGTGGGTGAAACTGTCTTTGGGCGGTGCGGTGTTTGTGTGTTGCACGGCCTAGATGTTAGTCCAGCATTATCCCGCATTCGAGGGCTGGATGCAAAGCGGGGCTTTGATACGGCGGATTGAAGGCGGATGTTGCTGGGATCTCGGTTGCGGACGGGATTTCATGGCCACCAATGGGGTGGGTGATATGAAACAGCCGCTTCTGAGAAAAACCGGGCCTCGGACTTTCGTCCGAGGCCGGCGAATTTTTGTGTTCGAACCATCAAGGTTCCCGCAGAGCGAGATTATTTGATGATCTTGGTCACAACACCAGCACCGACGGTGCGGCCGCCTTCGCGGACAGCGAAGCGGAGTTCTTCTTCCATCGCGATTGGCTTCTCGCCGAGGTCGATCTTCATGGTGATGTTGTCACCAGGCATGCACATTTCTGCACCGCCCTGAAGTTCGATACCGCCGGTGACGTCAGTCGTGCGGAAGTAGAACTGTGGTTTGTAACCGTTGAAGAATGGGCTGTGACGGCCGCCTTCTTCCTTGGTCAGGACGTAGACTTCGCCTTCGAAGACGCTGTGAGGCGTGATGGTCTTCGGAGCGGCAAGAACCTGCCCGCGTTCGATTTGGTCTTTTTCAACACCACGGAGCAAGCAACCGACGTTATCGCCAGCCTGGCCCTGATCCATGGACTTGTTGAACATTTCAACACCGGTGACGGTGGTTTCTTGTGTGTCGCCGAGGCCGACGATTTCAACCTTGTCGCCGACGTTCACAACGCCACGTTCGATACGGCCAGTTGCAACGGTACCGCGGCCCTTAATGGAGAAGACGTCTTCGATTGACATCAGGAATGGCTTGTCGATTTCACGCTCAGGCTCTGGAACCCAAGTGTCAACAGCATTCATGAGGTCGCCGATGCATGCGTTAGCGGTGTCATCGGAAGGATTCTGAAGTGCTGGGAATGCAGCACCGCGAATGATTGGGGTGTCTTCTTCGAAGTCGTACTTGGTGAGAAGTTCCTGAACTTCGAGTTCAACGAGGTCGAGAAGTTCTTCGTCGTCGACAAGGTCAACCTTGTTGAGGAAGACGACAAGTTTAGGCACGTTCACCTGACGAGCGAGCAGGACGTGCTCACGTGTCTGTGGCATGGGGCCGTCGTCAGCAGCGACAACGAGAATCGCGCCGTCCATCTGAGCAGCACCGGTAATCATGTTCTTGACGAAGTCGGCGTGGCCCGGGCAGTCAACGTGAGCGTAGTGACGGTTTTCCGACTCGTACTCGACGTGTGACGTAGCGATGGTCACGATCTTGGTTTCGTCACGGCGGCCGTCGGATGCAGACGCTTTAGCGACTTCATCGTATGGCTTGTGCTCGGCGAGACCCTTGGCTGCCTGCACAGCGGTGATTGCTGCGGTGAGAGTTGTTTTGCCGTGGTCAATGTGGCCGATGGTGCCGACGTTGACGTGTGGTTTTGTACGTTCGAATACGCCTTTTGCCATTGTTGCGAACCTCCGCCAGATTGAGCGTATTCAATCCGGGCTTGTCTGAAGAAAACGGGACATTCAATCTTATTTGAATAGACCCTCAACGTGTTTCGTGAAAGTCTGTGTGTCCGGGCTACACCCCGAACGACTAAATTCCGTGTTACATACAAGGCCATTCTAGCCTTATACGGGATAAATATCCGAAAGCCACCCATGGGACTTGAACCCACGACCTCACCCTTACCAAGGGTGTGCTCTACCAACTGAGCTAGGGTGGCAGCACTGACTTGTGTCAGTTCACGACTGATCGGTGATCAATCATGATATTGATGCAATTTTCAGGCTGCACAGGCGGCCGGGGGCGAGTCTTTCCGAGTGCTGAACCATCGAAATCATGGATTGGCTCACACTCTGGACCCATGTCACTGTTTCGGGGAGGCTGCGCACAGCATGAAGCTGGTGACAGAGTCACCCGATTGAGTGTAGCTAAAAAAAGTAACAATCAGGCGTATTCAAGTCAAACTGGCATAGGTGATTTGGGGGAAAAATCTTGATTAATTTGACGCTAAGAGGCTTATTGAAATAGGTGAGAGAGGGGAGGTGGGTGTGGGCATGGATATGATGATGCAGGTATTTCTCCAAAGAGCTAAATTTGAAATCTATCTATATGTAGGTGCGTTGTTATGTATGTTGATCAAGATTAAGGAAGGTGGAGAGAATCGAAGGAGCCGTGGAGCGGAGGGATGGCGGATTTTCAGCAGATAGTGCATTTGTCTGCCGCTAGTGAATCTGGGGTGAACCCTTAGGTTTTGAGACGTGTATGGAAAACATGTGCAATAGTAGTGGAAAGAGACGATGCTATGTAAACATATAGTGGATAATGATTTGCAAGGTATAGGATTAGGGTTGTGTTTGAGTGCGACTTGTGTGTTGGGAAAGCGAACCGCACGTCATTCGCGACTTCCTGGGCATTGTTCGCGATCAGATGTAAGTCTATGATATAGAGACGCAAGTGAAATTAAGGATGGCTTTGGGCGGAGATGCCTGTGGTCATCGGGTTATAAGTAAGGAAGTTTATGAGTCAGGAAACCAAGAACAGCAGCGCGCGAAGTGTTTACGAGCGTGTTGATGAGATCATTGAAAAGATCCGGCCGGCGATTCAATCCGACGGCGGTGATCTTGAATTGGTCGAAGTGACAGATGAGGGCGTGGTGCGCGTTCGTTTGCACGGCGCTTGCATTGGTTGCCCCAGCAGCGGTATGACGTTGCAATTGGGGATTGAGCGCAATGTAAGAGAAAAAGTTCCGGAAATCGTGAGCGTAGAGCAGGTGCTTTAGGCGACGGCCTGGAATCTGAAATAGATGACATGCTGGGTCCCTGCGACGTTGCGGGGCAAGAGCAGTGATGACGATAGATGGTGCCCAACAATTTCAATATTTAATAGTGTTGGATGTATGAGCCCTTGTATGTATGAGGGTGTGAAAATTGCACGATCGGATTGTCATGGCGAAGGACCGCAAGGTCTGGCAGGAGGCACAGTACCAATGCTTGCGCTTACCCGAAGAATTGGCGAAGAAGTTGTGATTGGTGATCCGAAAGATCCGCTTGGCGTGATCCGAGTGGTTGACATCCATGGGGATAAGGTCCGTTTGGCATTTGATTTTCCGCGTGATTGTCAGATCAATCGGCGGGAGTTGGCAGACCAGAAGGCTGCGGGCGTGGAGAAGCCGGACGGCAAGTGATTGTTGGGGGATCGGATGCATATTGTTTTTTGACCCCGTGATTCAAGTGACGGCATATCTGTGGGGCTGAAGGAATCTGAGTGTGCTAGGTGATTTTTCGAAGCAGGCAGATGCGTATGCTAAGGCCCGGCCGGATTATCCTGTGGCTATGTTGGATCGAATCATTGAGCGGTTGGAAATCAGTGCGGGAGATTGTGTGGTTGATATGGCGGCGGGAACAGGGTTGCTAACCGGGCAACTTATTGAGCGGGGGCTTGATGTGGTGGCGGTGGAGCCGAATGAATCCATGCGGAAGATTGGTGAGAAGATGGTGAGTGGGGCGCGGTGGATTCATGGAACGTTTGAGCAAGTCGATCTTGAAGATGATAGTGTTAAATGGATGGCGATTGGCCAAGCGCTGCATTGGGCTAACTTGGATAAGGCGCTGCCAGAGCTTGCACGTGTACTTTGTGAAGGTGGATGCTTTACTGCCATGTGGAATGAGCGTGAGCATGGAGCAAATGATGTTGTTGATTGGACGCATAAAGCGGTGCATCGTGCTGCCTCAGGGTATCGGCAGAAGTATGACAAGCAAGAGGGGTACTTGGCTGAAATTATACGCAGTGGGTTGTTTCAGCTATCGCATAAGGATGTTGCTTGGCATGTAGTGAGGATGGACCGGGAACGGTATTTGAATTTATGGCGGAGTCATAATCATCTTCGCGTGGAGGCTGGGGAGGAAAACTATGCGAAGTTTATGAATGAACTTGAGGTCTATCTTGAAGATAGGCAAGTTGAGATGGTAGATGTGCCGTACGTATGCAGGTCGTGGAGTTATATGGTGAAGAAGTGATGTTGTTAATTGCCATGATCTGAAGGAACTGCGAAGAAGTGGTGTTTTTTGGGGATGATGATACTTGCAAAGATAGTGGTAAGTAGTGCGATACCAGCTAACACGAGTACTGTTGCTGTGAATGCAATGTTGATGTAGTCGATGGTCATGTTCAGATATGTATGCCATTCTCCGGGTGAGATCACTTTTAGATGATTGATTTGATGCTTGTTGCCGCCAGCAATTTTGTACAGCGTTTCGCGGATGTTTTCAGGCGCGCTTGCAAGATGTCGATGGAGCATGATGCTAACCATGGTTTGATAGATTGACCCTGCGAAGGCGATCCCAAGAGCAGCTCCGATCATAGATGAAGCTTTAAAAAGGGCTGCCGCTCGTCCGGCCGCTTCATGGGATGAGGCAGCGAGTGCTGCGGCGGTGATCGGTGATGCAAAAAGTCCGATGCCAAGCCCGATGATGAGGAAAGGAGCAAGCATAGCATTGTAACCAAGGTGCGGTGTCAGTAGGCCGATGACTAAGCAACCAGAGGTGAGCATGATCATGCCGACGGAAGTGGGCATACGTGCGCCAGCGTGATTGTAGATTTTGGAACCGATCTGCAAGGTGAAGAGGATTGATAACGTGGGAGGTAGGAGTAAGAGTCCCACTGTAAAGGGTTGGTAATCCATGACGATTTCAAGATAGATCGCTGCGTAGAGTACGAGTGACGCAAAGACTGTATTTGAGATAATATTGACAACATTTGCGCCGAGGAACGCGCGGTCTTTAAAAAGTATAAGTGAGGCGACAGGGTGTTTGGTTTTGTGTTCAACAAGGATGAAAATGGCAGAGGCAAGAAGGCCGAAGAAAAATAAGCCAAGGGTTGAAGGTTGGAGCCAGCCAGTTGAACCAGATGCAATGGCACTGTAGATGATGGCAAACATCGCAATCATAATGAGCGCAGCGCCGAGATAGTCCATGTACGCTTTGTCGGGGCGAGTGTAGATTTTTTTGACTGATGTGAGTGTCAGGATAAGTGTGATGATGGCAAGCAGTGTTGTGAGGTGGAATGCCCATTGCCATTGAGTGGTTTCTGCGGCAAACCCGCCAATGCTAGGGCCTAGTGCTTGAGCAAACCAGGCAAGGCCGATCCATAGCCCGATGGCCGTGGTACGGACTGGTGGGTGAAATGAAACTTCAACGAGTGCAAGCGAAGCAGGGAGCATCATAGCACCGCCGATGCCTTGTATGGCTCGACCTGCGATAAGCCATTCAATATTGCCAGCAAAACCGCAAATGGCACTACCGACAATAAAACAGATAAGCCCGATGCTGAGGATGTGTTTGCGACCGTAATTGTCAGCAAGTCTGCCAGAGACAATGATGAATCCGCCGCAGAGTGAGAATATGCTGACCGCCCATTGAAGTTCGCTGAGTGATGCATTGAGATCTTTTTCGATCATTGGCAGATCGGTGTTGAGAATGGTGACATTGAGCCAAACCACAAAGCTACTGAGGATCAGCGCAGCAAGTGTGAGCCAATCTTTGGCCCGGAATGTCTTGAATGATGTTTGAGGGTTTGCGTTCATGGATCGCCCGATGTTGTTTAATGTCGGGCGGATGGTTGTGGGTATTTGCTGCTGAGTACAAACAGCTAAGCGTGATACGCATGCCGATAATGAAGCAATATAGAATGGAGAATCAGGCCTATTTTTATAGGCGAAAAAGACTTAATCATGATGTGGTGAATGTTGTGTAGATCAGATTGATGCCGGTAATGATGGCAATGGTGATGACGAAGAAGAAGATGAGGCGGGCACCTTTTTTGATAGCGAGTTTGGCACCAATGAGTGCGCCAATGATAGCTCCGATGGCGATGACGGCACCTTTGACATAATCGATTTGTCCGTAGTAGGCGAAAATAGCGACGGAAACAAATCCGAAGAAGAATGCGAGTGTGACTTTAATCGCGTTTGATTTAACGAGATCTTTGGCGTGGAAGATGGCGATGCCGGCAAGAAGAAGGAGTCCAACGCCTGCTTGCATAAACCCACCATAGAAGCCGATGAGGTAGAAGACAAAGAGTTCTTTGATGGGAGTGGGTTTGGTGCGATGCCTGGTTTCAAGGAGGATTTTGGGCTTGAGGATGAAGGTAAGAGCCATAAGGATCATGGCGATACCGAAGATGAGTTGGAAGGATTTTGGTGGGAGGATGGCCGCAGCACCTGCTCCGCATACGGCACCGACGATAGAAGGGATGAGCAGACGCAGCATGAGACGATAATCAGTGAGGCCGTGCTTAAGAAAAATAGAAGATGACGTGCCCGCATAGAAGATGACGGAAAAACGATTGGTGGCGTTGGCAATTTGTGGAGGAAGATTAAAAAAGTAGATGAGTGCAGGTATGGTGAGGAAAGAGCCGCCGCCAGCAAGTGTGTTAACAAATCCGGCGATCAGGCCAGTAATGGCGAGAAGAATATACAGGATGTAGTCGGGCATGCAGGGCAGTTTAGCGGTGTATGGAGTGCGGGTCCAGCAACGCCTTTACCCGTTTTAGTAAGGGTCTAATCGTGAGATAGACGATTGGCACGTTTTTGTAGATCAATTGCTTGGTCGTATTGACCGGCTTGCGCCGCAGCGGCTGCCGCAAGTTCGAGGTGATAGGATTGTTCATGGTTGGAGCGATCACAGAGCTTGAGAGCGATATCGAGTGCAGTTTGAGGATCGCGTAAGGCTGGGTCTGGGCAGGTTGTGAGTAATTGAATGAGATGGATGGTGATGATGTCAGAGGGCGTTGTGGTGAAGTAGTAAGCGAGTTCAATGTCATGGAGTGCGCGGGTCCAATCTAGATGGTTTATGTGTTCGTGATAGCGTAGGTGGTACGGCTCTGGGCTGTTTCGGTTGACAGCGATAAGACGATCGTATTGTGCGTATGGCGGATCAATGTGTCCTTCAAGTAGTGGTGTGGGCTTTTGATGGATGACTTCGTTTAGCTCTGTGCGGCAAGTGCGGCAGAGATCGCTTGGTGGCCCGAGGTTGAAAATGGTTGCTACGAGTGAGTGAGGATCGATCCCATTATAAAGGATGCAGTTCGTGTTGGTACAGTGATTGCTGCCGGTTTGGGTACTGTGTGACTTATCGTAGGGCAGACCAAGTGCATGGCACATTTCATGGTAGATAACCAGTTCCCATGTGCGATCAAGGGAGGTGAAGGGAAGTTCACGAGCCATTTGCTTGATATTCTTTGCATTGAAGACGATGTAGTTGGTGCGCAAAGTGATGTTTTGTTTTGTGTTGGTGACGACAGGAGTAGTGTACTGAGCACGACTGCGAAAATCGTCAATGTCCGGTGTGAACAGAAGGAAGATTGATGGTGCAGTAGGATGATCGACTTTACTCATGAGGTAGGAGATAGCCATTTGCATCTGATACTGCGTGATACTTTGCGGGGAGACATCTGAAAAAATGGGCGGATAGAAAATAAGGTTGAGCTGGCCAGCGATGTTATGTTGATAGCGATTGACCGCATGTTGGATTGCATCTTTAGGTAGCGGTGAGCCAGCGATGTGGAAAATATGAAGATTGACTTGCTTGGCGTGGATGAGCGGTATGTTGGGTGGATGATTGATGTTTGAACGTGTGAGGTTAGTGTTGTGTGTGCAACCAACAATTACCGTCATGATGACAAAACACATCGCGTACCACGGGCTGCGCAGCAGGATGGATCTACAAAAGAACCATTGCATCATATGCGGTTGTTCATCAACCATGAAATGTGTCCGGAAGTAAACACAGGTGTAGGGCGCAACACATCTAACAAATATTGTTAGCAGGTGAATATTATATGAAATGGTGCCATGGGTATGTGGTTTTTACGTGAAGTACTTACCCCAAAGGGAGGCGAGGCGTTGCCTTTCTTCAGTGGGGATATGATCTTTGTTTGACCAAATGCCGAGGGCGAGAGCGGTGTGTGCGGGGGAGGGGGTTGCCGAAAGGAGTGATGTGTCTTTGAGTGCTGCTTTCATGAGCGCGATGTTGTTGGCAGTAGCGGTTTGGAGGTTACCGATGATTTCTGTGAGGAGATCTTCTTTTGATTGGTCGGGATGATCGGAGGCACGCCAGCAGTCGTAGTCGGTGGGCATGGCGATCATGGCGTAGGCGATTTCAGCTTCACGGGCGAGACGCGCTTCGGGCATGGCGGTCATGCCGATGAGGTCGCCACCCCATGCGCGGTGCATGTTTGATTCGGCTCGTGTTGAGAAGGCTGGGCCTTCCATGCAGATGTAAGTGCCTTGGGTGTGGACGGTGATGTTACTGTCGAGGTTTTTAGTTGCAGTAAGAAGCCAGTTGCGCATGACAGGGCAAAAAGGATCAGCAAATTCGACGTGGACCGCAGCGTGGTTGTAGAAGGTGTTTGCTCTGGTATAAGTTTTGTCGATGATTTGATCGAGGATGACCAGGTCGCCGGGCGCGAGATGTTCTTGGAGTGAGCCTGTTGCGCCAGAAGCGAGGATGTGTGTGACGCCAAGTTCTTTGAGCGCGTAGATGTTGGCTTGATAAGGGACTTGTGAGGGGTTGAGCGTATGGCCGATACCGTGTCTTTGGAGGAGGTAAATCTCGGTGCCTTCCCAGTTGGCATGGATGATCGGAGAGGAGGGTTGGCCGAAGGGTGTGCTGGGTGTGATGGCTTCGCCGGTTTCAAGGCCGAGTTTATCGCCGAGTCCGGAGCCGCCGATGATGCCGATTTTAACTGGGTTGTTATTCATGGCAGGAGTGTACCGGGGGCATGAGAGTTGGTCTAGATGAAGGTGGGGATGTGATCGAAAATGGGTTGTGGTGGTGATGTGATGCTTGGTTTATAATCGTTTTCTGTTTGTTGCCCCATAAGGCAATGCAGTTGGTTGTTGAGAGAGCTACAAACCACATAATTTCATATCTATTCATAAGGGAACAGGAGATACACATGTCATTGATGATGTTGGCACAGAATGCGCCAGAAGCTGTGAAGATTGAAGCGAATCAGGTGGATTTAAGTTTGCAGGCGCAGAGTGCAGAGGTTTCGAACAATGCGTGGTCTGCGATTCAGCAAGGCGACTGGGATAAGCTCATGGAGATTTTGTTTCCAATCCTAACACAAGTGGTGCTTGTGTTGCTGCTGCTTTTTGTCGGTTATCTAGTTGCGGCATGGGCCGGGCGGGCGGTGAGCGGTTCAATGCGTAAGGCGAAGCTAGATGAAACGTTGACGCGGTTCTTCGGAAAGATGACGCGATGGGCAATCTTGATTTTGGTGGTGTTGGCGATCTTGGGTAAGTTCGGCATCAGTACTGCAAGCTTCGCAGCAGTCATTGCGGCGGCAGGTTTGGCGGTCGGCCTTGCCTTCCAAGGGACACTCTCGAATTTTGCAGCGGGTGTGATGTTGCTTGTGTTTCGTCCGTTTAAGGTGGGGGACGTGGTGAGCGTTGGCGGGACCACGGGGAAGGTGTTTGAGATTGAATTGTTTACGACGACGTTGGACACGCCGGACAATCGCCGGTTTATCGTGCCGAACTCAAGTGTCTTTGGCGCGACGATTGAAAATATTACATATCACGACACACGCCGTGTTGATGTGGCGGTGGGTACGGATTATTCGGCTGATCTGTCCAAGGTGCGTGAAGTGCTCAAGACAGTTGCAGAAGGTGTGGAAGGCCGACTGGAAAGTGAAGACGTGATCATTTATCTGGTGGAACTCGGCGGGTCATCGATCGACTGGTCGGTGCGCGTGTGGGCGAAGACGGATGACTACTGGGCGGTGCGCGAAGCGCTGACCCGTGATGTGAAGAACGCGCTGGATGCGGCCGGCATCGGTATCCCATTCCCGCAATTGGATGTACATATGGATCGGGTTGAAGCCGCACAGGTCTAACACGGTGGCAACATCAAAAATACGTCATGATGCGGGCTGCATGAGCGGCTCGTTTTTTGTGTCTGTCATGTGCTGCGCGCATTGATTTTTTGTTGAGAGTAAAAAGAGCAGATCAACCTTAGAACAATTCCAAATTTTTGGAGTATATACATAGAATGTCAGGTATGTAGGTAGGAAATAAGTTATCATGCTCAGGTCCACACACATGTGCATGTGCTAGCAAGCACGAGGAGCCGGTTTTTGGACAGTAAAACGTTTCGAGAATTAGCCCTGGCTGAAATGGATTCGGTGTATCGGATGGCGATGCATTTATCGCGTCACCCGGATGAGGCATCGGACTTGGTTCAGGAAACTTATCTGAAGGCTTTGAAGGCCGAGGCGCGTTTTGAACTGCGGGAGCAGGGCGTTCGGCCGTGGCTATTTAAGATCCTCCATAACAACTTCTATACCCGTGTTGGCAAGAAAAAACGTGAGCCGACGCTGGGTGATGATATGCCTGAGCAAAGCGTGTTGGGTGAAGTCGATCAGACCCCGCCAGCGTGGGATTTAGCTCATCTGGATTGGGAGCAGGTTGACGACCGTTTGAAACACGCCATTGAGGAGTTGCCGGAGCACTACCGGGAGGTATTGTTGCTCTGGGCGGTTGAAGGATTGAAATACCGCGAGGTCGCAGAGGTGATCGGTGTACCGCTGGGGACGGTGATGAGCCGCCTTTACCGTGCTAGAGCGATTTTAAGCGAGAAATTATCGGAACTTGCTGCAGAGTCAGGCATCAAAGTGACCACATAAATTTCTTGCTATAGGGGCAAGATTTTTATGATCTGTTGGAGTAAAAATGGGGTGATCGGTGTTCTGCCTGTGAGGGAAGCTGCGCAAAGGTTTCTAAACAAATGAGTAAGCAAGAGAACAACATGGGTGACACTCGTGAGGTGATGGCCTTTTCTGACTGCGAAATGGCAGAAGGCGATCGCATAAACATGCTAGATCGGATCGCCTCCGATGGGGAGTTGGCCAAGCAGATTAAGCATCAGCAACAGCTGAAAACAAAAATTGCACGCTGTATGACTGAAGATGAAAGTTGCAAGTGCCCGGATGTGTTGAAGGACAAGATCGCAGGCATGTTTGCCGAGGCAGAAGGAATTGGCCATGCTGCGGGTCTCAATCTTACTCAGGCGAATGAAGGCAATCGTTGGTCGACGATGACGGGTGGGAGCGACATTATTGGAAAAATTGGGCGCTGGGCGCCGGCCGCTGTTGCAGCGGTTTTTTTTATATCTGCCGCGATCGTGATGTATGCACCGCGAAGTAGCAACGGTCTCGTACCGAAGGGTGCATCGCTGGGTGGCAATCAATTAGTGGGCGGTGTGATACCGCCGAGTATGGTCAACATGTTTGAGAAGCGCCATGTTGGTTGCTCACGAGAAGTGCAAACATTGCATCAAGATCCGAACTTACCACGCAAGATTGAAGCGTTGCCGGGTGCGCTGTCGGCCCGTTTTAATAGCAGTACGAACGGTCTTGACTTGCGCGGTATTGGTTATGTGTTTGATCGTGTTGGACAGTGTACTGTGCCGGGGAATGTTGGCGTACATTTGATTTACCAAGCAGAACCGGGCACGGGTCACCGCGATGCGATTAGTCTTTGGATTGCGCCAGTTACACCGGAACTCAAAGTAGCTGAGGGCAAGGTTTACGAAATCAGTGGGCGAGAAAAAGCGCATCCGATTCTAATGTGGCGGCAAGGTGAAATGGGATACTATCTCGTTGGCGACTCTTTGGAAGCAACGCAAAAGGCCGCAGATCAATTACGCCAAGATAGCTGATCAAGATCATCAAATGATGTATTAAACAGCATGAACTGTAGAAACCTGCTGGGTGACCGGCAGGTTTTTTTAGTATGGTTATACATGTGCCATGCATGCGAAATCAGTGCATGAAAAGACCCTCTACACAAAGTGTAGAGGGTCGAACATAGTTTAAGTGTTGTGCTTTTGGATCACTTATTTACGACGACGGCCAAGAACAAGCAAGCCGCCAAGGCCGAGTAATGCCATGGACGCTGGTTCTGGAACTGCCGCAAGGTTGTAGACAATGACTTCTTTGTTGTAGGCAGGTGCTGCGAAGAGTGTTTGTGTGTCAGCATCATAAGCGAGGGAAAGCTTGGAGCCTTGCTTACCTTCAGAAACAGTTGCGACCTTGCCGCCGGCTGCATCAAAGATAGTTGCAGTAACAGGGGCAGTTGTTTCACCGTCAAAAGTCATGGTCCATGGATTGGAAACGGCAAACATTGGATCACCGGTCACGCCGTTAATGATTTCAACTTCATAGCCGTCAGCAAATGAGCTGGTGAACTCTTTGATCACACTTGTGGTGAAGGTGTCAGTTGTGGCATCGTATTCGTGGTAGAGCAGCTTCATCGCACCTGAAGCGGCACCGTAGATAGAAGCTGCGTTGCCTTCGGAGTCGAAATCGAGTGCCATGGCAACCCCGCCACCTGGTAGGAAGCCTGCAGTACCATCTGTGATCGTGCCATCGGTCGCGACGTTGTAAAGATTGTTGTGTCCTTGAGCGATGAAGTTGAACGTGTCTTTTTCAGCGTTGTATGCAGCACCGGTTGGGTCCGCACCCGCATCAACACCGTTCTTGTAGAACAGTTGTTGCGAGTTGTTGGTATCGATGCCAGCGACGAAGGAAGTTGCCTCGCCAGCATAGTTCCAAGCACTCTTGCGGTAGGTCACCACGACATTGCCGTTACCGTCAGCTGCAAGGCCGTTGAGCATATGGTTGCCGTCGGATTGCGGTGTGAAGGTTGTGGCGATGTGCTTGGTCGTTGGAGCAGCGCCGAGGATGCCGTCGATGGCGACGATGTTGGTGGACTGGCCATTGATCTTTTGGTCAGCGACATAGAGTGTGCCGTTAGCGAAATCCATTGGGAAAGCTTGTGCGTCCCATGCGGTGCTGATGCCGCCGTGCGCACGGATGTCATAGGTTTTGACTTCTGTGATGTCGATGGTGGATGAGTGATTGGTGAAGGTTGCTGCCGATGCTGAGCCAGCGATAAGGCCAGTGGCTGCGATGGCGAGAGCTGCGGTCGAAAAACGTTTCATATTCCTCTCCTATGCATGTGTGATGCATGATGAATGAAGTAAAAAAGTGCGTGAGATAGCAAATGCGTCTATGAACGCACGGACGGTTTCGGGTTTTGTTGTAGTGCCGACGGAGCGGCGCGATGCTTGTGCCCAAGCGGGCGATAGAGCGGCATGTCCACGAACGGAGTAATGGGCAGCGGACATGCAAACTGCGGCTTACTCAGCACTGCTGGGCGGCCCCGGAAGAAGTGTTCCGCTCAGCAGTCTCTTGGCGGCTGTGCTTAAGAAAGTCGCAAGAGCTGTGTAACAATGAAACTTTTCACGTTTGTAAATATATCCCGATTCAGCAAACTAACTATGTCATTTCTGATGGCGTCTTTTAACATTTATGATGATATAGGCGAGGCTGAGATGATTGTGATGTAAGTGTCTGACAATAAATAAAATACAGTTAAAATATGTGAGGGCATCCAAAGAATATTATCTTTGA
This sequence comes from Poriferisphaera sp. WC338, assembly GCF_050931845.1. Classification (GTDB taxonomy): domain Bacteria; phylum Planctomycetota; class Phycisphaerae; order Phycisphaerales; family Phycisphaeraceae; genus Poriferisphaera. The sequence goes on along the minus strand of NZ_CP194516.1, from coordinate 3,359,377 downwards.
TGATGAAGCTAACGGTGCTTGTTGTGTAAAAGGTAGATGGTTTATGGCAACAGAAATGCAAAGAAAAGGTAGGCGATTGCGGATAGCTGGCAGGAGGTTGAGGGTTGTAGGCATAAGTTAGTGTGGGTAAATAGCGTGATTTGCGTAGGAATCGCTATAAGCATTTTATGATCAAATGAAAGAGTGGCCGAAGGGAGTACTGGTCGATTGGTCGGCTGAGGTAGGTGCCGCTGGGTGGCGTGATGTTGACCGGTTGTCCCACTCAGCGGTATACTTTGTCACATGCAAAAGCAAACAGCACAGATTTCAACATTGCAGGGCAGTGTCTCAGTACTACTGAGCGCCAGCGTCGTCGTTATCTGAGCGGAAGACCCGCGATTATATGGCTGTTAAGGGCCATCAAGCTTGGCATACCCCCTCGAAATCAATCTACGACGTAACAATATTGACTAGAATATATCGTTCAGCACGTGTGCTGCAGGCTATAAACCTAGGCTGCTCACGGGATGAACCCATAATCAATCAACCATGCAAGGGCAGGATGATGATGTCTAAAACATTAAGTGCAAAAGAATTAGCAGTTGGCCCCGGTGAGTCGACTGATCAATTTATTGGCATGACCGGTGCCGAGGTGTTTCACGAACTGATGAAACAGCATCAGGTCGAAACCATGTTCGGCTATCCCGGCGGAGCGATCCTCCCGGTCTTCGATGCGATTTATCAATCAGATCAGTTCAAATTTATTCTCTCGCGGCATGAGCAAGGGGCCGGCCACATGGCACAGGGCTACGCTCGAGTGACAGGCAAGGTTGGCGTGGTTCTGGTGACTTCTGGCCCGGGTGCGACCAACACAGTGACACCGTTGCAGGATGCGCTCATGGACGGCACGCCGATGATCGTGTTTTCAGGTCAGGTCGCTACCAGCGCGATTGGGACTGATGCGTTTCAGGAAGCTGATGTGACGGGGATCACTCGTCCATGCACGAAGTGGAATGTGTTGGTCAAAGACCCACATGACTTGCCACGTGCGATCAATCAGGCTTTCCATATTGCAACATCTGGCCGCCCCGGTCCGGTGTTGGTGGACATGCCCAAGGACGTGACGGCAGCGAAGATTACGCGGCCGGTTTTTGCGGAGCCAAGCTTGCCGGGCTATCAGGTTCGTGAACTTGGTACGAGCAGCGAGCTTGATAAAGCCGCAGACATGATCAATGGCGCGAAGAAGCCGTTGTTCTATGTGGGGCAGGGCGTGATTCTGTCGGAGGCGACCGAAGCGCTACGCAAATGTGCAGAGCAGGCGAATATTCCTGTGACGACGACTCTGCTTGGCCTTGGTGCGTTCGATGAATATTCAGATCTATCGTTGGACTTTCTCGGCATGCACGGTGCAGCTTATGCGAACTGGGCGATGCGTGATGCAGATGTTGTGATTGCAGTGGGGGCGCGGTTTGATGACCGTGTAACTGGCAATGTGGCGGCGTTTGCACCTAGTGCACGTGCGGCAGAACGTGAAGGCCGCGGTGGGATCATCCACTTCGATATCGCACCGGAGAATATCAATAAGACCGTACCGGTAACGCTTGGTATTGAAGGCGATGCAAGGAAGAATCTTGAGAAGCTCTTACCATTGCTGAAAGACAATGATCGCAGTGAATGGTTATCGCAGGTAAAGCAATGGAAGAAGGATCATCCGTTTGCGTATGAAAAGGATGATCGTGAGTATCACTTGAAGCCGCAGGCTGTGATTGAAGAGCTTTGTACGCAGACCCAAGGCGAGGCGATCATCACGACCGGTGTGGGTCAGCATCAGATGTGGGCAGCTCAGTTCTATAAGTATAAATATCCAATGTCATGGGTTTCGTCAGGCGGTTTGGGCACGATGGGATTCGGTGTGCCGTCATCGGTTGGCTCTGCTTTGGGCGAGCAGATCGAAGCGGCGAAGGAAGGTCGCACACCAAGGCACGTGGTTAATATTGATGGTGACGGTTCGTTCTCCATGACCGCGATGGAAATGGCGACCGCTGCTCAGTATAAGATTCATGCAAAATCGATCGTGCTTAATAACGATTTTCAAGGCATGGTGAAGCAGTGGCAGGACCTGTTCTATGATGAGCGATACTCACATACGGAAATGCATAATCCGGACTTTGTGAAGCTGGCCGATGCGCTGAACTGTAAGGGGTTCCGTGTGACGAGTGAAGCAGATTTGCCTAAGGTGATGAAGGCGTTTTTGGATCATGACGGTCCCGCGGTGCTTGAAGCGTTGGTGGAGAAGCATGAGCATGTGTATCCAATGATGCCGGCAGGTAAGACTGTGGATGACATGGTGCTTGGTCCGCAGGCCGGTGAGGATGGAGCGTCCTGTCCTGGATAATTTGATTCACGTGAGAAACGAAATGAAAGCCGATGACGAAAAGTCATCGGCTTTTTTAGTAGATATATGCTGGTGAGTCATAAAAACGCTTGCATTCGCCTTTCAAATCAAGCATATTGCAAGGCCTGATTGTTTTGTTCTTGTTAGCAAATGGCCGAATGATGATTCAAGCAACCAAATGGTTTCTGTGTGTGATGATGGTTATCGCATCTACGAATGCGGGACTGTTGTGTGCTGATCAGGAAGGTGAGTCATCATCGGATCCGGTACTTGAGCTGGTGGGGAAGATGACGCATCCGGAGTTGCGTGAGGTAAGCGGGATTGAGTTTGATCAATCTCAGCCGGGGGTATGGTGGGCGATCAATGACAGTGGATGTGAACCAAAGGTCTATCGTATGGATCGATGGGGTGAAATTATTGTTGATAATGATGCCTTGGATGATGTGGCTGTCGGATTTGAGCTTACCGGCGCAGTGAATGTGGATTGGGAAGATTTGACGATCTATAACGGTATGTTGGTGGTGCCGGACATGGGGAACAATTGGAATGCGCGGCAGAATCTTGGGATTTATTTTGCGGAGTTGCCAAGTGCAGAAGTGATGGCGGGGCCTCTGGAAATATTACGGCATGTGCGTGTGCGGTATCCTGATCAAGAAACATTTCCTGCAACGCAATTCGAGTTTGATTGTGAAGCGGTTTTTTATTTGGATGGAAAGCTGCATGTCTTAACGAAGCAGCGGATGGGGCAGACGAAGCTGAGTCGGATTGGGACGAAGTTGTATCGTCTTGATAAGGAAGATGAAGAGGTGGTGAATGAACTGACGTTGGTGGATCGGCATGAAACGATCGGGCCGTGGGTAACGGGGGCGGATGTTTCGCCGGAAGGTGATCGGTTGGCGGTGCTAACGCAGTTTGAAGTTTGGATATTTGAGCGGCCAGAGGATTCGGATAAGTGGTTAAGTGAGGGTAAGGCGACACGCGTGAAGTTGCCGCGGGATTTGGCAAAGCAGGCAGAGGCGATTTGCTGGGATGATATACAGACGTTACGGATCGCGAACGAGCAACGAGAGATTTACACGCTTGATGTTCGGTTGTGTGATGAAGAAATGTCAGCAGATGCGCTTACATATGGATCGTAAACTTTTGTTGATAGGGCATGGGTAAAATGATGCAGCGGATAATCTTGTTTGTTTTTGTGTTGATGTTTTGTGTTGTAGGGTCAATTGATGCTGAGGTGCGTGTCGAGAATGCATTTCCGGGGATTAAGTTCCGTAAGCCGTTGTATCTGACGTATGTGCCAGACGGATCGGGGCGGCTTGTGGTGACAGAAAAGAAAGGGGATATTTTTGCATTTCCCAATGACCCTACGGTTCAAAATGATCAAGTAATTAAGATCTTTGATGGGGAATCTACGGTAAAGCGATTGCAGCTTGAGAATGAAGAAGGGTTATTGGGGTTTGCGATTCATCCGGATTTTAAAGAGAACGGGTATGTGTTTATGCATTACACGGCCCATAATCCGCGGCGAGGAGTAATCGCTCGTTACACAGCGGACAAAGAAAGTTTGGTTATTGACCCGAAATCAAAGCAGGTGATTTTGGAAGTGAAGCAGCCATGGGGAAATCATAACGGTGGGACGATTACGTTTGGGCCGGATGGATATTTTTATATTGGTTTTGGTGATGGTGGGAGTTCAGGTGATCCAAGGAATAATGGACAGGATCGATCGACGCTACTTGGGTCTATCTTGCGGATAGATGTTGATAAGCAAGCACGCGGCAAGCAGTATGCGATACCACGGGGGAATCCTTTTGCACGTAAGCGGGGGATGCGGCCGGAGATTTATGCGTATGGTATTAGGAATCCGTGGCGGTTTTCGTTTGATCGCGAGACGGACGATCTTTGGGCGGGAGACGTTGGGCAGAATGCATATGAAGAGGTTGATGTCATTGTGAAAGGTGGCAATTATGGTTGGCGGGCGCGTGAAGGTTTTCATGCTTTTAAAAACGGGAAGAAAACTCGCGGCATGATCGATCCTGTTTGGGAGTATCCGCGTAAGGATGGCGTGTCGATTACGGGTGGATATGTCTATCGTGGAAAGAAAGTGCCAGAGCTTGAGGGTGCGTATGTGTTTGCGGATTTTGCGACCAGCCATGTGTGGGCGCTGTGGGTGAATCGCAAGACAGGCAAGGTTACGAAGCATACACGACTTGGTCATGGCTATAATCCAGCATCTTTCGGTGAAGATGCCGAGGGAGAGGTTTATATTTGTGCGTATGGTGATGGCGGGATCTTCAAGTTCGTGCAGGACTAAAGAGATTCAGATTCGGTTTTATTTTCTGATGTTTTTTGATTGGCTCGAATCAAGTCCATCTTGAAGAGTTGGAAGAAAAGTGAGAGCGCGTAAGTAGAAATAATTGCTGCGGCAGCACTGAGAATGAATTCACCCATCAAGTAACAGTTAATACACAACACCAGTGTCAATACGAAAAATAACAAGCTGAAGAAACGCATAGGTTCAGATGCAATATTAAATGGCGAATCGTTCATGTGGTTATTGTAATCTTTTTTGGGGTGTTTACTAGCGGATTCATGCGGTATGGCGACGGTCAGGGGACGAATGTCATGCGAATGATGATTGCGCAGTGGGAGCATTGGCGGGGTTATCATGTGGGATAACGATGCGGTAGTCGACGATATGGAAGTCTGGGTTTGAACGGTTCATCCAAGTATTGATGGCGGGGTTGAAGACGAGATCAATATGCATGCCGATGGTGAGTTTGTCAGCATCATCGCCAAAACCGAAGCCAACCGCGCGGAGGCGCACGCCTTGATGTTCGAGGTTGAGTGAGAGATGGTCACCGCCGGAGCCGATACGCTGCGGAGCGCGGGTGAGCTGGAGATTACGGAGAAGTAGGACAGGTTTGGGGTTGCGGTTGCCGAAGGGTGAGAGGGCTTGGATCATTTGAAAAAGGTCGAGCGAGATATCTTGAGGGTTTAGCTCCGCATCAATTTTTGCGGTAGGTACAAGGTCCGCAGAATCGAGGATGCTGTTGGTGTGATCGATCATAGTGGAGCGAAATGCATTAACTTGATCTTGTTTTAGTGTGCAGCCCGCAGCGGCTTCGTGGCCGCCAAATTTATCGAGGTGTGCGGCGCAAGCAGTGAAGGCGGCATGGACATCGAAGCCCGAGATAGACCGAGCGGAGCCGGACGCAATGCCATCTTCGTCGTAAGAGAGAACCACGGTAGGGCGGTGATAGGTTTCAACGATGCGTGAAGCAACAATGCCAACGACACCTTTGTGCCAGTCGGTATTGCCAATGATGATGGCGCGTTGATCGGGGGAGGCGTAGCCTTGCGTTTCGATCTCAATCTTTGCTTGCTTAACGATTTCGCGTTCCGTTTTTTTGCGGTTATCGTTTTCGAGGGTGAGGAAGGAAGCGAGTTGAGCTGCTTCAGGAGCGTTAGCTTTAGTGAGTAGATAAACTGCGTCGCGTGCATGGCCCATACGTCCACAGGCATTAAGCCGCGGGCCGAGGACAAAGCCAACGTGATAGGCATCTACTTTCTCATCACGCAGTTTCGCAGCATCAATCAGAGCGTTTAACCCAGTAAATGAAGTATTTTTAATGCGTCCCAGGCCGAAGACGACTAAGGCGCGGTTTTCATCAATGAGCGGGACGACATCTGCAACCGTGCCAAGCGCGACAAATGAAAGCAGGTCAACCATGAGATTGCGATAAGAGGTGGGTAGATTGGCAGAAGTGTCATCAAGGTTGTTGTGGATTTTAGCAAACTGCCAAGCAAGTTTGAAAGCAACACCCGCACCGCAGAGATCACCGAAGGGATAGGATGGTGTGGTTTGATTTTGGTTGTCTATCTGTGTGTTAGAGAGATCTGGGCGGATGCGTGGATGGACAAGTGTGTGGGCGTTGGGGAGGTTGTCGGGATCAAAATGGTGATGGTCAGTAATGATCAGGTCGATGCCGATTTGTTTGGCGAGCTGGGCTTGCTCGATTGCGGTGATGCCGCAGTCGACGGAGATAATCAATGGTTTGGCGGTAGGATCATTTGGGGTTTTGTTGGCGATACGGTTGTCGGGATCGTTGTACCATTGGCCAGTAGCGATTTGTTCGAGGGCCTCGCTGTTGAGTCCATAGCCTTCATCAAGACGGTGCGGAACATAGCAAGAGACGCATGCACCCGCGAGATCAAGTGTGTGATAAAGGATGGCACTGGCGGTGACACCATCAACGTCGTAGTCGCCGTAGATCACGATGGGCTGATTGGTTTGGACAGCGTGCTCCATGCGAAGAGCTGCGCGTTGGACCCCGGGAAGGTTGGCTGGTTCATGGAGATCGGTGAGCTTGGGGCTTAGAAACTTTTGGGCAAGGTTGGGGTCTTCAATCCCCCGTGCTAGAAGCAATTGGGCGATCAATGGATGTTGACGGGTCTGTCTGGCGAGTTGCTCAGGCGTGATGCTGGATTCACTTGTTACGGGATCACGCCGCCATCGCCATTTTTTATGTGTGCCCATAAGATTCATGGCTACATGATAACCGACTTGGACGGGATCGTGGCATGATCGATATGGATTGCCAGGCCTCATAATCGCTTCACTTTATCACGCGAATGAGTTCCTAAGCGTTATAGGCCGCATCTCTTTTCAATAATTGTGATGGCATCTAAATCAATACATTATGGGCCTTAAAAACATAACGAGATAGAGTCGATATCTGTTGATAGAGGTCCGCAGCGATGTGTTGTAGGGGCGATGGAATTCAGATTATTCTGGCCTCCCAGAATGGGGAGTTAAAATGGAAACAACCATGCTAACCAAATTTGTGATGAGGACATCACATAAACACGCATTTACACTTGTTGAATTGATGATCGTTGTGGTGATTTTGGGTGTGCTGGCGGCTATTGTCATTCCGCAGTTTTCAACCGCCGCATCAGAAGCCAGCGAAAATGCGCTGAAAGCCAATCTGCGAAACGTCCGTCAGCAGATCGTCCTTTATAAGCAAGAGCACAACGGTTATCCGACGCTGGCGAATTTCTCAGATCAATTGCTTTTGCTCAGCACGAAAGACGGCAGCACCGCTGCGGTTGGTACATCTGGTTATCCGCTTGGGCCGTATCTTCAGAAGATCCCCAAGAATCCGTATACCGGCAATAACTCAGTGGGCGATGGCGCTATCGGTAGTAGCGACTGGTACTACGATGAATCGACCGGCGATTTTGCAGCCAACGATCATGCAGATCGAGCGGATTATTGAAGCGATCCGAGCATTTGATCGAGACATGACAGAGTATTCCACCCGTGGCACATGCTGCGGGTTTTTCTTTGGCATATTTGTCACAAAGCACTTTAAACTTGGGCAAATCGCTATCACGTTGATACGGGGCAACTGTTATACTGATGGCGGATCTATTGTTGCTTGTGTGTGACGATGTGTTGAGATTCCTTCACGATCAATTGATTCGGAGTAAGCTGCATGGCCCGCTTTGTTTTAGCGATTTGTCTTGTATTTTCCTTGCCGATAGTTTCGCTTGAGGCGCAGACTGTGAAGGCGAAGCAGCCACCGCGCGCATCGGTGCCGATCGTGACAAATGGCGGAACGCCGGGGCCATTGATCAGCCAGTATGCCGTAGAGCCTAATATTCGTGTGCGGATTGCATCATCGGCAACGACAGTCACCGTTGCGAGTTCGTCAGCAATCATGATTGGCCCTTCTGCAGAATATAAGGATCGCGCGCCGGTGCAATCATTTCGTCCACCGGTGACAATTACGAAAAAAGGCAAAGACTTTTATATCAAGAGTGCTGCAAACGGTACGATCAAATGGGCGCTGCCAGTGCTTAAGATTGATGCTGCAGCGGGACAGACATTGGACTTCAACGAGAAGCAATATCCGCGCACGTTGATGTTGCACGGTAAATCGGGAGATAAGATCGATGTGATCAATGCCCTGCCAATTGAAGAATATTTGCCGGGGGTTTTGGCCCGGGAGCTTTATCCTAATTGGAATCAAAAGGCATTTGACGCACAAGCCATTGCAGCAAGATCGTACGCGCTTTGGGAGCTGACACTACATACTGATCGTTATTATGATCTTGAATCGACGACAGCCAGTCAGGCTTATGTGGGTAAAACCAAGGCCGCCAAGCCATTGAACGGTGTGCGCAATACCCGCGGTCGGGTATTGGTCTGGGACAGCCGTATTGTGCCGGCTTTTTATTCAGCTTCACACGGCGGGGTTGCTAATGATGCTTCGGCGGCACTCATCGGTAAAACGCCGCAGATTCCTCCGTTGCATGGTGGGCGGCGCGGCGATTTTGCTAATATTTCATCGGGGAAAAAAGTTTATGCATGGGGGCCGCAAAGCCGAGATCGTAAGATGCTTGCCAGACGCTTTGCAGCTTACGGCAAAGCACGCAATCTCACCATTCAATATCTCAAGGACATCAAAAAAATCGGCGTAACGAAAAAAAGCAAGGCAGGGCGGCCGATTGAATTTGCTGTGGTTGATGTAGATGGGAAGGCCTACCGGATTCCATGTGAGTATCTAAGGAACGCATGTAATTATTCAGGTGGAGGGCTGCCCAAGGTTGCGAGGAAGGATATTGTGAAGAGCAGTTTTGTGAAGTTTCGTTTCAAAGGAAACAACGTACTGATCTGGGGACGTGGATATGGTCATGGCGTTGGCATGAGTCAGTGGGGGGCGCAAGGGATGGCTCTTCGCGGCTACCCGGCAGACAAGATTTTGCGGAATTATTACCCTGGGGCGAAGATTCAACAGATTTATAAGTAACGCTGGATGATGTCGATCTCAAATTAGATCGACATCTTGGGTAATTCTTGATCGACCTGTGGAAAGTATCTGCGAATGATTGAGCAATCGAATTTGCTTAAGATAGATGTCGCAGGTTCGTTTTTGAGCAGGAACAGAAACGCTTTGTGGACCACACGGGAAGGCGGGATTGATCCGCCGGACCAGAGATCGTAATCCGCAAAAGACAGCGTGACCGCAAAGCTCAATACGCGCCCTTCTTCAAACACGCGGACTTCATATGACCAGCCGTTGTGTTTTTCAGTTTCGGTCCCAATCTCAATCTCGGCCATGGCGTTTCCTTTAAGAAAGTTGCCGTTTGGAATCTAAAGAATATCACAATGATGTTCCATCGTCTGCAGATTCTCGCAAGAAATCATTGTCAGATGAGCATGATGATGTGCCGCGTGTCGCTATTCGTCGTTATACAGATCGGTGTTTCTTTGAAGTAGAGGAAATAGTGCCGGGCGGGTACATCGTGGAGGGTTTTATGATCGACCAAGATGATGTGGCTGAGGTGATCTCACTTGGGGTTGATGGTGTGCCGTTACCGCCCTGTACGCTAGCAGATACTGACGAAATGACTGGCCCGCCTGGCTTGGATTCGGAATAGGCAGATCGGTCGTAATAGTACAGATTGGCGTACTTTTCATGCCGCAGGGTCATTGACTGCAACCGCGACATACGGGATCATGGTGAGCACTCACCGTGAATTTTTTACTTGAGACAATTCGGCTCGGGGTATCCAATCTCATGCTGCATAAGCTGAGATCGCTACTCACTGCGCTGGGGATCATCATCGGTATTGCCGCAGTGATCTCAATGGCAGCCTACGGCGAAGGAGCCAAGCGGAACGCGCTTGAGGAGATCCGCAGTTTAGGAGCGAAGAACATCATCGTTCGCTCGGTGAAGCCGCCAGCATCAAAGGATGCGGGGCAGCAAAATAACTTTGTTTCCAAGTTCGGTTTGTTGCGTTTGGATCTTCGTCGGATTGAGCAAACCGTTGGCCCGATTGAGCGGCAGGTTCCACTCAAGCAGATCGGTGCAGAAGTTTCTCGGCATGTTCATAAATCAACGGCGGCCGTGTATGGTACGACCCCAATGATGCAAGAGGTCGCATCATTAACGGTGGCACGCGGTCGATACATCACTGATGCTGATATGCAGCAGTTGAACAAGGTGCCGGTGGCGGTCATTGGTGCTGCCGTAGCAGATCGTTTGTTTCCACTCACTGATCCGATCGGCAATACCTTTCGTGTAGATCAACAGATCTTCGAAGTGGTTGGTGTGTTGCAAAGGATTGGCTTAGCTGGCGGTGCGGGGACGGCATTGGTGGGACGTGATTTAAATTTTGATGTACATGTTCCGATGCCGATTGCACAGGGACGCTTCGGTGATGTTTTGGTGAATCGTAGCAGCGGCTCGATTCAAGCTGAGTCAGTTGAAATCAGTGAGATCTATATTCAAGCACCCTCAGAAGATTATGTATTGCCGGTTGCAGCCCAGGTTCGTCGTGTGCTTGAGAAGGGGCATCAGAAAGAACTTGATTATGAAATTACCGTGCCGATCGAGTTGCTCAAGCAGATTGAAGATACGCAGCGGATGTTTAATCTGATGATGATTCTGATTGCGGGATTGTCGTTGTTGGTAGGTGGGATCGGGATCATGAATATTATGCTTGCTTCGGTGACGGAGCGGACGCGTGAGATTGGCATCCGCCGTGCGCTTGGTGCGACGCGGCTGCATATTGTCATGCAATTTCTTGTAGAAACAACGGTCCTTTCGGGGGTCGGCGGGATTATTGGTGTTGTTGTGGGTTTTGGCGGCGTTGGCGTTCTCATTCTTGTGCATCATATGCAAGAAGAATTCCAACGGCCCCACATGACCACGTGGTCGATTGTTGTCAGTTTTATCGTGGCGACCAGTGTCGGGATTATTTTTGGTTTATATCCCGCCATTAAAGCGTCACGACAAGATCCGATCGTCGCGCTGCGTCATGATTAATCGTGCATCGATTCATTTGCGCTTACGCCAAAACTCGGAGTTTGTCATGAAAACCCATCGCCTTTTCTATGTACTGTTTTTGCTGTTAACGGTTGCGGTTTGTTCACCGGTAGATGCAGCGAAAAAATCAAAAGAAAAATCAGAGCCCCTTACGCCCAGCGGGGCGTTTGTACTTGAAGTCGCTTATAGCTATAAGGACGGCGGCAAGTACATTTGGAAGAAGAGCACCGGTGTGCCTGAAGACCTTGTACACAAAGGGGAGGTGATCCTCAAGAAACAGCCAGTAGGGACTTATTGTTGTGGCTATACGCTGTCGGTCGCGTTCAAGACCGCACAACAGTTTGGGGTGTTTGATGAATTTACGCCCAAGCAGATTAAAAAGTTTCAATCAGATTGGTATGGCAACACCAAGGAGACGGCTGAACGTCAGGGTGCGATGGCCATGCAACGGCTAAAAATCGGGCGACAGATTAAAAAATGGAAAGATGTACGTCCCGGTGATTTTTGCAATTACTGGCGTAAACCTAAAGGTGGACATTCCGTCATCTTTCTTGATTGGGTCACCAAAGATAAAAAAATTGTCGGGATCAAATATCGTTCTTCACAAGGTTCAACTGATGGTATCGGTGACAATACCGAATATTTTCATGGCAAAGGCGGTCGAGTTGATCCCAAGCGGTTGTATTTCTATCGTTTCTACACGCCGGAAGATAAATCAAAGATTGAACGTCTGAAGAAGAAGCGTGAATCGGTAGAAGAGGATCATGATGGGGGTAAAGAGCGGGAAGAAAAAACAGACTAATAGGCTGATCGTCTCTTCACGCATATACGATGTAATATCTGTGTGGACGGCCTTGTGCAGCATGCTAAGATAATCTGTGGCGATGTTTTATATGAGTTTGGTTTTTCTCTACCCAACAGTATTCGCAAAGGATATAGCATGGTTTTGGTTAATGGGATTGTTAAAATCATCTTGGTGATGATGCTGTTTTTTGGTGTGTGTGCAGAGGGGTTGGCAGATGAACTTCAACCTAAGAACATTATCGTTATGGTGGCTGATGGTTCAGGATACAACACACTTGAAGCGACGCGCATGTACACAGGCAAGCCGCTGGTTATGGATAGTGATGGTTGGATAAGCTTGCCGATGGCAACGTATTCTTTGGCGAGGCAAAAAGATACAACGAAACAGGATGAGTCGATTGTTTATGACCCGGCTAAAGCTTGGGATACGACCCCTGTTGAAGGTGAGAAGAATGATTATCCCTTTTATTTTGAGGGGTACAAATGGCATATGTCGACGTACCCAGATTCTGCTGCAACCATGTCGGCAATGATGACGGGTTGTCGTGTGTGTAATGGCTCATTGAATGTTGATGGCAATAACAAGCCACTTTTGTCGGCAGCGGAGTTAGCCCATCAGGCAGGTAAAGCGGTAGGTTCAATAAGCACGGTAGAAATTTCAGGTGCAACACCAGCTGCAGGTGCGGGTGTGCACATGCGTAGTCGCGCTGATCATATTGATATTGCTAATCAGATGTTGGATTCTGGCATCATTACTTTTATTGGTGGTGCAGGTAATCCAGATTACAACAACAATGGTGAGTTAGAAAAATTTATCCGTAAGAAAGATTATAAATATGTCGGTGGTGCTGAAACTTGGCAGCAGCTAAAAGATGGTACTCATCCAAAGGGATGGGTGCTTTTAGAGAGCAGAGACGAACTTAAAAAACTTGCATCCACATCCAGTAATGAGCTTCCTGATGCACCGATTATTTTTGTTGGGCAAGTACGTAATACTTTTCAGTTTTCTCGGAAATCTGCGACAGATCATAAAACAACTTTGCCCGACGACGACCCATTTAATAAGAATGTTCCTACATTGGGTGAGCTGACAAGTGCAGCGCTGAACGTACTTGCCCGCGATGAAAAAGGTTTCTTTTTGGTGGTTGAAGGTGGTGCGGTCGATAAGGCGATGCATGCAAACGCCGCAGGCCGTATGGTGGAAGAATACATCGATTTTAATGGCGCGGTGAAAACGGTCGTTGATTATTTGGATGACAATACTGATGGGAATAATTGGGACAACACACTGCTGATTGTCACTGCAGATCATGATCATCTGCTATTTGGTCCACAAGGCGATAAGATTCCGTTCCAGCCGCTGGTGGATAATGGCCCCGGTAAGATGCCCGGTTACAAGTGGTTTTATCGTTCGCATAGTAATCGGCCGGTTCCGTTCTTTGCGAAAGGGATTGGAGCCGAAGTGTTTCCCTCTTATGCAATCAATCTTGATCAATACAATGACGGCAAGCAAACTTATGGTTTTGGCAAGTATATGCATCAGGTTGATATGGGTAAGCAACTACATGCAGTGTTGAAGCCACAGATATCCGAGGCAAAAGAGCAAGCTGCTCTGCAACCTACAACACCTTAAGTGATCGGGAATCGAAAACGAAAAGCCCAGGCACTTAGCATGGGCTTTTTCAATGAATGGTGATTCACCACGCTTATTGTTTTGCTTTCTCTATGTCCGGCACTGTATTTGGATTGAATGATTCATCAAAAACGTCACGGTCCAGCCACGAAGGAAGATCAATACCTGCTGAGTTTTTCCACGCGCTCAAGTAGATGCTACCAGTAAACCAAGCTGCAGCCCGTGTACGATCTTTCGTGAAAGCAATCACTTCTGCATCCTGAAGGGTAAGATCACGTGTGGCGGGATACTGTTCTGCTAGCGCATAGGCTTGTTTGATTTTGTTGTAGCTGCTGGCGAACTGTTTTTGTGTGAAGGTGAAGATATCAGTATGGGCAGCTAGTGGTTGGAGTGGCTCTTCAAAGATTATATTGTAGGGTAGTTTGCTTGGTAGCGAATCGATTTTCGCGTGGATACCTTTGTGCAGCTTGGGCTTGCCGTCCTTGTTATTGATGCCGTCATAATCGATGGTGGTATGCAGCGGCATGTTTAGGTCTGCGGTGTAATGGGCAAGAATACCTGCATAAATAAGACACTTTGCTTGTATATGAATGTTGTCTGGGTAGGCGCGGTGTTCAGCAAACGCCATCGTAAGTCGTTGTGTCCACTCCGTTACCGCATAGGGCAGGGTGCCGGCCACGCGCGGTTCGATCCCAAGCTCTTCGCAAAGTTTATAGAACTCGTACCGTGTGGTAGGCAGCTTTCGATTGCCGATTATTTCAGAGTCGAAGAAATGTTCTGCCCACTCGGTATTATTAAGCTGTGATAGTTTGCGATGTTTGATCAAGTCAGGGTCGATCGAAGTGTGACCGATGGTTTTGTAGCCTTGCTTAAAAAACGCAGGCACTTCATCTGGGAGATAGATCGTACCTGCAATGGCAGCGTAGTAATGCCCTTCATCATGCCATGCTTCAACGTGATCGCTAAATAGACATAACGCGGTGAAGGTAATTGCCATACACCAAACTAATATTTTAGGTCTCTTGGTCTGCTGGTTTTTCGTCGGAAGGCTTAGGTTTTGCGTTCTCTTCACCAGTGTTCTGTTGCACGATCCTTCCAGGCGATCCGGTGTCTGTTTTATCGTAGTCATCGGTAATCTTATTGTTGATGGCGCCGTCTTTGTTTACTTCGGATCGCTTCCAGTTCTCACCCGAATCATTATCTTCGGCGCTGATCTTGTCCGTGGCGAGATAGATGCTTGGGCCTTGCTTTCGATCGTTTGGCCAAGGCTTCACATCGTCAAAGTTTACCTCATCAACCACGTCACCCCCAGTATTTTGAAGTTTTAGAATTTCGTTAGTATCGCTTGGGCTGTTAGCTAGACCACGCATTCCGCCTTTTGTGAATCCACTGAGTGAGATGACCTGAAAACCTTCTCCCCAAGCAGCACGAAAGTCAGCGACATCTTGTACGCCGGGGATGATGACAATCGCTTCACCCGCAGCAAGACTGATGCCGTCCGGGACAGGGTTTGTTTTGCCATCTTCATCAGAAAGTGTCCAACCGCTAATGTTGACAGCTTCATCACCTGAGTTATAGATCTCGATCCATTCCGTTTGTGCCGGCATCTTCTCTTTACTCGCGGGGTTGTACATGATCTCAGTAATCACAATCTGAGCCGAGGCATAAGCAGTTATGAAGATCGATAGTGCAGCAATCAAGCAATAGTTGGCATATGGATTTCGCATGGATCTTTCTCTCCTTGGCGAAAATGGGGGTATGGTTTACATTTTTAGGATAGCAATCTGCGTCGCAAAAGTCACGAAGATACTATTTTTGAAGGGGATGGCAGCATAAGATTGGCCAATGGATGTATGGAACGAAAAAACCCAAGCCGAAGCTTGGGCTAATACACAGTGAAGCACTGCAGGGAGGTAAAATTTGTATGTTATGTTGTGCTTAAACGCTGTGGCATGGAGCAGGCGTAATTTCAGCAAGCTCCCACCATGTTTGAAGATCAACGATAGTGCCTTTATTCAATGCTTCGTCGATTGCAAAGCAGGTTGTGGCGGCAATCAAGCCGTCTTCTAATGTCGAAAGGGGCGGCTTGCCTTCAGTCATTGTGGCGATCAAATGCTTGGTCATGATCACATCACCATCGCCATGTCCGCCGCCGGTTGCGTCATGAACGATTGTTGGCTGGTCCCAGCCAATACGTTTGGTTTCAATCTGTCCGGTCATGAGGTCTGCACGGATGGCGCCTTCACTACCGAGGATATACATGCGGCGTTCAGGTATGCCTGCACAACAATTGGTGTGGAAGCTTACACGTACGCCGTTAGCATACTCGAGGATCGCAACTTGATGATCAACAATGTCTTTATCATCATTGAAAGGTGAATTATTCGAGCTATACCAAGATTGGAATGCGGTTTTGCCATCCTTATTTTTGCCGATACGGTCTGTATGGTGTTTGTTTTCCGGTGTGAAAAAGCGACAGCCACCAAAACTTGCGACCTTGCTGGCGAGGCTACCAATCATCCAGTTCACAAGATCCACATCGTGACAGCATTTTTCCAGAAGATGTGTACCAGCATATTCTGTTTTACGGCGCCAATCTTGATGGATATATCCGCCATGATTGAATTCAAGTGTTTCGTTGAATTCCATACTGATGATTTCGCCGATCTCACCACTGGTCAAGATATCGTTAATCTTGTTATAAAGCGTGGTGTATCGAAGGACCAACCCGAAAGCAAAGATTGAATTGCTGGCTTCATGGGCGCGTTTGATCTTGAGGCAATCTTCGATATTGATGCCGAGCGGCTTTTCGCAGAATACATGCTTACCCGCTTCCAGTGCACAAATAGCGTGTTCGGTATGGAAGCAATTCCATGAGCCGATCATGACCCAGTCGATACTCTCGTCAGCACAAAGTGCTTCATGGCTGTCATACACGATTGCGTTCGGCGCGTTGCACTGTTTCTTGGCTTCAGTTACTGAACGTTCGGAGGGATCACAAATCGCGGTTACATGAATGCGATCACTTCCTGCAACCAGCGGGGCAGCTACGCCTGTAAGTCTGCCGCCGCAACCAATGAGCCCAATATTGATCTTGTCTTTCACGTTGTCGTCCATTTTTTTAGTCGTTGTCTGTCCATGGCTCTTGAACCAAGCCATATGCTTACGGTAATATATTATGTCGATTAGGGTAATAGAATAGCCGATATGACGGAAAAGTTAACAATATCGACGGAAGTGAGGCTGGTGCCGCCTGCTGATTCAGAGCTTGTTGAAAATCAGGACTGGCAGCGGCTGTCTGGTGCGGTACAGACGATCTCGGATTGGCGTGAGATGTACATGCAGTATGTGGCTGGGCCACTGACCTTGCCGGACAAAGTACTCATGTTCAAACGACGAGCGCCGATGCTCGGTCCTGCACATCGGCACGGACGTTTTGTTCTTATTGTTCCTATCGAAACTCGTGCAGATGTTATTGTCGATCAGACGTTCTATCGCCTCGGCCCGGGGCAAGCGCTCATTATCTTCCCTTGGCAGTTTCATCACTTTGCCAATTTTGAAGGTGAAGATCTGACTTGGTTATTCATGACGTTTGAACTCAAAGAAGAAGACGGTCTTGCGCCGCTGCGCAACATTCCCCTCACACTTAACGTACAGATCGTACAGAACCTGATCACATTGACGGAAACATATGAAGCGCGTGATGCGTCCGTGGCTGCTGTTGAGCAGGAAATTCGTTTACGTTTTGCATTAGTGATCCAACAAATCCTCAGGCAAATCCAACAGCAAATCAAACCAACCGCTGATAAGACAGAAGATGTGCGGTCAGCTGCAGTGCCGAACCTTTCGCTTTTTGAATCAGTTGCAAGATATTTATTGGATAACATGGAAGAACCAATCAGCGTTGACGATGTGGCTGAATGTCTTGCGATGTCCAACTCGCATTTACGTGAGCGTTTCCGTAAACAATATGGCATGTCCATTGGACATTACATTCGACAAGTTAAAATGCACCATGCGATGCGACTTCTTTCAACGACCGATCTTTCAGTAGCACAGATTGCCTCCCGTACAGGATTCCAATCGGTGTATGCGTTTTCTCGATCATTTAAGCGTGAAACTGAAAAATCACCCCGACAATTTCGGGATACAATTATCAACGAATAAATTGTGCCGGGTGATTTTATTCATGATCAAAACTCAATCGTAAAAAAACCCGCTGTAAAAGCGGGTTGTATTGCATTGTAGTCGGAGTGTTTTATACCTTGTATTGTGGGCGTTTGGGATCTGGCCAATCGACGTGGAAGAACTGTCCGCGTTTTTTGTCAACACGTTCATAGGTGTGTGCGCCAAAGTAATCACGCAGCCCCTGCAACAGATTAGCAGGCAATACTTCGCTGCGATAGCCATCATAGTATGCCAAGGCCGAACCAAATGCCGGTGCGGAGATGCCATGTTCAGCACACATGGAGACGATTTTTCGCCAGTTGTCTTGGCTGCCGTGGATCGCTTTCTTAAAATAAGGATCAAGCATCAGGTTCTGAAGCTTCTTGTCTTTCGTATAGGCATCAGTGATCTTTTGTAGGAAGCGTGCACGGATGATACAGCCGCCTCGCCAGATTTTCGCGATTTCGCCGAAGTTCAGTTTCCAGTTGTATTCTTTTTGTGCTTCAGCCATTAGTTGGAAGCCTTGCGCGTATGCACAAATCTTTGAGCAATACAAAGCATCGCACACCATGTCGATGTACTTTTTGCGGTTAGACTTGATCACTTTGACCTTTGGTCCCTTCAAGACTTTGCTTGCTGCGACGCGCTGTTCTTTGAGTGCAGACAAGCAGCGGGCGTAGACCGCTTCGCCGATTGCGTTTGCAGGAATACCGATGTCCAGTGCGTTCATGGCTGTCCATTTACCAGTGCCTTTTTGGCCCGCAGCATCAAGCACAGAATCAACAAAGAATTTTCGTTTGTTGACCGGGTCTTTCTGTTGCAGCACATCTGCGGTGATTTCAATTAGATAGCTTGAAAGCTCACCCGTGTTCCAATCTTCAAATACCTTACTGATTTCATCTGGCTTCATTCCCAGCAAGCCACGCAAAATCGCATAGGCTTCGCAGATTAACTGCATGTCGATGTACTCAATTCCGTTGTGTACCATCTTCACGTAATGGCCAGCGCCATCGGGACCGAGATGAGCGGTACAAGTTTCGCCACCTTTGACAGGTTTGCCGGGCTCAGCACCTTGTAGTTCTGCGCCGGTTTTCTTGTCGACTTTTGCTGCAATGGCGCGCCAGATTGGACCAAGGCTTTTCCATGCTTCTTTTGATCCACCGGGCATGAGCGATGGGCCAAAGCGAGCACCAAGCTCACCACCTGAAACACCCGAGCCAACGAAATTGATCCCCTTGGCTGCAAGATCTTTTTCGCGGCGTATGGTATCCAGCCATTCACTGTTGCCGCCATCGATCAGAATGTCGCCCTTATCAATCAGCGGAAGCAGTTCATCAATCACCATGTCCACAGGACGGCCAGCCTTCACAAGAAAAATAATCTTGCGTGGCTTCGCGATCGACTGCACAAAAGCTTTGAGTTTTGCATAGCCATGCACGCGGTTAGCACTTGGTTCTTCAGCTTCGCATTTCTCAATAAACTCGTTCATCTTCGCCGTGGTGCGGTTGTAGACTGAGACACTGAAGCCATGATCCGCCATATTCAGGACAAGGTTCTGCCCCATGACTGCTAAACCGATTAGGCCGACATCATTCTTGGTTGCTCCATTTGTGCCGCGTTTTTTGGTAGCTGCTTTTTTCTTCGCCATTGCGTATTTACTCCGTCGTGTTTTTTGCAGACCCGCGTCACAGGCGCGCTTGCATCGTTATGATTGATATTAAATGAACTGGGTGCTGCGTCATCACATTCCCATGTTCTGACAAAGATCCCTTTTCCCCAAGAGCATCATCCAATCCTCGTGATCAGACATCATTCGCCACTATCTTTGTAAAAATAAGATAGGCTTCGAATGAAGCTATTCTTATATCGTCACTTCTCTGGGTCCGCATTCACTTATCCAGACGAGTGCGGTTCCCATAATCAGACGTGTTCTCTGGCCCATTTGGCCTTTGGCAAGTTATATCTGTACTTTTCCACCTGCCAAACGCAGTGTTCGGTCTGCAATCTCCGCAATCCCCTCATCATGTGTCACCATCACCAGCGTTTGCCCGTCACGATGAAGCTGCTGGAAAAGCTCCACAATCGTTCCGCTCGTATCCACATCCAGATTCCCTGTCGGTTCATCGGCCAACAAAACATCCGGCTCGTTAATCAGCGCTCGTGCAATCGCAACACGTTGCCGCTCACCCCCCGACAGCTTGCTCGGTCGATGCTTCATTCGCTCATTCAAGCCCACCAGATCTAAAAGCTCCATGGCTTTCTTTCGCGCTTTGGATCGACCGCCGAGCCATCCTAAAATCCCTTTGCCAATCATTGAGCCGATTAGCACATTCTCCAGTGCGCTCAGCTCTGGTAACAAATGATACTGCTGAAACACAAACCCGACATGCTTGTTGCGATAGCGATCTAATTTTCCAAATCGCAATTTGTAAATGTCATCGCCATTAAATGTTACTTGTCCTGCGCTTGGCCTGTCTAATCCACCAAGTAAATGCAAGAGTGTACTTTTGCCTGAACCCGACCGTCCGAAAATTGCTGTAAACTCCCCACGCGCCACATGCATGTCCACCCCGCGCAACACTTTCAATTCCTGTCCACCCATGCGATAGATCTTTTCCAAGCCTTCAGCAACGAGCACAGGTGCTTGCGATGATCGGCTGGGTTGTTGTTCTGCATCATTCATGGGCTTGCTTGTTGAGGTCATGTTATGGTCTCTGTTCGTCGCTTAGATGCTTATCGTGATCATATTTTTGCGTGACTTGCCATAGCTTCGGGTGGCGAGTTTTGAAGGAGGTTTATTCATATCGCAGTGCTGCGATTGGATCCTGCATGGCAGCGAAAATTGCCGGAATTAATGCGCCAATCACGCTGCTGATGATTGCTGCGATACCAATGACCGTGGCATCAGTCATCTGAACTTTGCTGGGGATACGATCGAAGAAGTACGTCTGCGGGTCCCAGACAATAATGCCATACGTTGCGTCATACGCGCTTAGCCATGGAAGATTGATCTCTGGGAAAGTGTAGAACATGATTGCGCTGCCGCCGACAAGCACGACAAGCAGTGTGCCGAGGAACCATTCAAACGCATTCTCCCGCCGTTTGCCGATGAGTGCTGCGATCGTGCTAAGGATGGTCGCGGCAATGATGAGGATGCCGATCGAACCTGCATAGGTAAACAGCCGATGACCGATGGCATGTTGGAAATTGTTTAAGTGTGTGACAATGAAATAAGCCAGCAGCACGCCGAAGACCGCACCCAATACACCGATCGCAAAGCCGTACCCGAGGAACAGATTCATGATCCCTGCTTTGCTTGCACCGATGGCCCGCATCACGCCGATGTCCCGTGTTTTTTCCAAGACGATCATATAGAACGTGGTTGCTACCATGACGATGGAGACGATACTGATGATCACGAATAAAAACGTGACCAATCCCTTTTCGTTCTGCACCGCGCCCAGCAAGTGAGCGTATTCTTCTTCCCATGTTTGGACGCGGACAAACTGCCGTGCGTCGTGCTTGGCCATGACTTCTCTGACCGCAAGCTGTACCGCTTCACGTGTTTGTTCTGGCGTGTACCCTGGGGCGCTCTTGAATAAAACTCGTGTAACTCTAGCGGGTGCGCCAACAATATCCGGATCATCCGGGTCAGCTTCGATTGCTTCCATGTCCAGCTTTTTCTGCACCACATCCAGTGGCACATACACACGGTTTGAATCCACGTCATACAGGCCACTCTTGAATTCGTTCACAATGGCGAACTCTGCATAGGCTGGCGTTCCGCCCCAGTCGCCTTTTTCCGTCAGCGGTACTAATGTCAATGCACCGTTGTAACCCATGGCTGCGCTGCTTAATGAATACTGCCCTTGCGAATCTCGCCGTTGATAGGGATTGACTTCTACGCCGATCACCATTCCCGGCAGTACTTCCCCGCCATTACGCATGACTGCCGCCTTGCTTGGCTCAAGCTTCATTCCCATCTGCGTTAGATCAAGCTCTTCCCTGAAGGCAATTCCTTCCTTATGAGATTGGTCTAAGCGCTGATTAGCTGTGGCTAATGACGCTTCAAGCTGTTTCATTTCTTCTGGATCGGTTAGGCTACTCGAAAGTGCTTCGAATTCTTCATTTAATCGTTCACGTTCACGATTGATATATGCGTTGAACTCTTCGAGCTGCTTTTCCTTCGTCCACAGTAGTGATCCTTTGTATTCTGCAATTTGGTTGTACTGTTCGGGAATGATCCCCATGACTTCGACCGGCTCAGTGCTGCCGGACAATCCCGAACGTCCAAACTTCAGGTTTAGCAAGCCAAAGGATCGGATCACCGGCGTACCGCTCTCGACCTCCGGTCGCTTCATCGCTTCTGCAATCATCTCTTCATAATATGGAAATCCCGTCACGCTCCCGACTACTGAGACATCTCCGCTCAGCTTATGTGCACTGGTTCTAAGCAGGTCCAAGAACCCGCCCATCACACTCGTGACAATGATCACCATCATGACGCACAGCATCACTGCTAGCGTGGCAAACATTGGCGCCAGTTTACGTCTCAGATATTTCAGAATCAGTAGCAGTTTATACATGAGCATCCAGTCGCAGGTGGACCGATCTGTGAGAGATCAGTTTGGGTTCACTGTTAGCGCGGCAAATCGCCCGGGGCTTTGCTGGCCCCATAAGTTTATCAGCAAAAGTGGGTGATCTTCTGCGATTTTCGTGTTGAGTGGCCACAGCAAATGGAAATCAGCATCAGAAACCCCGACGGAACATGCCCGTTGTGCCATTCATCGCCTGTGACGCGGTGCGCCCAAGCAAGTGCCGGTTACCTATTATGACGGTGTGCTAGCCCTGTGGTTTCATCAGCGGGAACAAAATCACATCGCGGATTGATCGCTGATTGGTTAACAGCATCACCATGCGGTCGATGCCGATGCCCAATCCCCCAGCCGGCGGCATACCAACCTTCAACGCCTCTAAGAAATCTTCATCCACGTTGCGGAACATTGCTTCCTCTTCGTCGAGTCCCTCGACCTGTCCGCTGAAGTTTTCTTCCTGTACATCCGGATCATTAAGTTCCGTATACGCATTGGCCAGTTCCATTTTTGCAATGAACAGCTCAAATCGCTCAGCAATCTCTGGCTCGTTCGGCTTACGCTTCGTGAGTGGACACAAGCTCGCCGGATAATCAATCACAAACGTCGGCTGCACCAGATGTTCTTCCACCGTTTCTTCCCAGACCGTATTTAGCAGTTGATCATGATCGCCAAAATCTGCCGGATCAATATGCAACTTCTTCGCCTTCTCCACCAGCTTCTCATGATCCGCATGATCAAACCCGTTGTGCTCCACAAATAAATCCAGATACTTCGCTCTGCGGAAGTTGCTGTAATCAATCTCCACATCACCAAACATCAATTTCTGTCCGCCGCAAACCGTATCTGCCACATGCTGGAAGAGCTTCTCGACGAGGTTCATGATCGAATACAAGTCGCCGAATGCTTCATAAAGCTCCAGCATCGTAAACTCAGGATTATGTCGTGGACTTAATCCTTCATTGCGGAAGTTGCGATTAATCTCAAACACACGCAGCATCCCACCGACGAGCAAACGCTTTAAATAAAGCTCCGGTGCGATCCGCAGATACAATTCAATATCCAAAGCATTATGATGCGTCACGAATGGTCGTGCGGCAGCACCGCCCGGAATCGACTGCATCATCGGGGTTTCCACTTCAAGGTACGGCCCGCTCAGTTCCGAATCCTTCGGTGGGTCCGTTAAGAAATCACGCACGCCTTTAATGATTTGCGAGCGGCGTTTCATGTTCTGCATCACATCCGGATTTGCATATAAATCAACATAACGCTTGCGGTAGCGTTGCTCTTGATCTTGCAGGCCGTGGAATTTTCCTGGGGGCAGGGCGAGAGACTTGGTGAGAATCTGAAACCCTGCCTCGGCTGGTGTTTGGTTTTCTTCTTCTAAAACAGATGAGGTTGCCCAGACTGAAATCTCGCCGGTCTTGGTCGTGGCGAGCGGCCCCTCAGCAAACACGATGTCCGACAAATCCGTCAGCTTCGCCAGCTTAAACGCTGGTTGCCCGACCATTTTTTTCGAAACCGCAAGCTGAATGTCACCAGTCTCATCACGGATCGACATAAAAATCAGATTGCCCATCACACGGTGCTGCACCACACGGCCTGCGACACGCACGATCGGGCGGTCATCAACATCTGCGTTTTCTTTATGTGCTTCATCAGCGGCTTGATCATAAGCATTCCGAGCGCCAGCTACGGTGAGCAATCCATCAGTGCGTTGCCCAAAGGGGTCAATCTCGAATTCCTCGCGCAATCGGTCCAGCTTCCGCCGTCGATCCGCCAGTAACTCCGAACTTGACTTGCTCTCGGCTTCCTTGCCTTTCACGTTTTGCTTCTCGCTCATGATGCGCTCCAATCAGCGGCTTCTGTCAATCTTTATTTAGCCCAATCGTCACCTGTTTACTCAGTCTATGTGATTGAGCCATTTTCCACGAATGCTCACCAACGTATCCCCAATTAGCCCGTCATCAATAAAAAAACAGCCCTGATTGCCGTACCGATGACCGGGGGCTCAGGGCTGGTTTAGTCGTTTTGCATGCTGCAGGTTTTATGCTGCGAGCGTCTCACCATTCATCGCGCGATGCTGATTACTCAGCGGATTCCGCTGGTGCGGCTGCGACTTCAGGAGCCGTTGCACGACCCAAGCCTCGGCGGCGGTCACGCAAGCGGCGTTTCTTACCAACGCGTTCACGCAGGTAATAAAGCTTCGCACGGCGGGTGTGCCCCGAACGCACGATATTGATCTTGTCGATACGTGGTGAGGCGAATGGGAAAGTCCTTTCCACGCCCTCGTTCGCCACAATACGCCGAACGGTGAAGGTGCGATTGATTCCGCCACCTTGAATCTTCAAAACCACACCTGAGAAGACCTGAATACGCTCTTTGGCGCCTTCGATGATCTTGACGTGTACATCGACTGTGTCGCCGACGGAGACTTCAGGCAGGTCTGTGCGGATCTGCTTTTCTTCGATTGCTTTGATAATGGCGTCGCTCATGACGTTATCTCGTTGCTATTTCAGTGTTTACGTATCAGATGGCGATTCAGGTGCGCAGAGTGCTTACTCCGGACCTGAAGCCGAGCCGCATAGTCTAGCGGCTCTTGCCGTGCTTGTCGAGTCAGGCGCTATCTTCACGGGCATGATCGGCTTGGGGGCCTGATAGGATGGCATTTTCTCTTCGGCTGGGATTTGGATTTCCCAGATGAGCCCAACCCAGGACAACGCCTTGATCGTCCAATAGGTCATGTCGACTTCAAACCACCTTAGGCCGTGCGCCGCAGAACGCGGGTGGGCATGATGGTTGTTGTGCCAGCCCTCACCAAAGCTCAGCAGTGCAACCCACCACAGGTTCGTTGAGTTCTCATGTGTGTTCTTGTAGTTCTGATAGCCCCAGGTATGAGCGGCTGAGTTCACGAACCATGTCACGTGGAATACGCCAGCTGTTCGCAATGCCACACCCCAAACCACCCACGACAAGCCAAGCATCGGCGACGCAATCAGCCAACCCGCAAGAAACAGCAGTCCTGCAAGTGCGATCTGTGGCACCCAAAAGAATCGGTCCAGTCTGCGAATGAATGTATCACGCAGAAGATCTTTCGCGGCTTCGCTGCCTTTCACGCCTTCAACCTCTTTGTGCATCATCCAAAGAATGTGCGACCAAGTGAAGCCATGCTTGGGGCTGTGGGGATCGTGATCTGTATCCGAGTGTTTATGGTGTAGGCGGTGGACGCCAACCCAGTTTACCGGGCCACCTTGCCATGCTAACGAGGCGATTAGAAGCAATACACGTTCAAACCACTTGGGTGTTTTGAATGACCGGTGCGTCATGAGTCGGTGATAACAAAGGTTGATCCCGATTCCGCCGCTAAGCCAAAAGAAAAACACAAACATGGCGAGTCCGGACCAAGTAAATAGCGCTGGCCAAAGCGCAAGCAGTGCGATCACATGCATTCCCCCGATGGCAATGATGACAGGCAGACTAAGCTCGCGCCAAGCGATGCCGCCTCGTTTTGGCCGATGGTCGGCCACTTCAGTTGTAACTGGCATGTTTAACTTCTTAAAAGGAAGGGAAATAATCGGTCATAAGGCCTGGATGGTAGCACAGTTTAATCATTTGCCCGCGGAGATTAATCCATTCACACGGAAAAAATATATGTTCTTTTGTACCGCGATCATTCGTTTGTGCTGAAACCGCATTGAGCTTGCGTGGTGGCCGGACAAAATAAAAATGATCCGATGACCGATTGTTCCCCACAACACGTTCTAAGAAGGATATATGTCGTTCATGGCAGGAATGGGCGTGAGTCTGGGGGGATTGTCTTCACGTAATGGGAGATTTGATGCGGCAGTGTAGCAGCAGATCAATGACCATCGTGGATTGTTTGAGATGTTGTCATCCGAGCGGTGTAGGGTGTTGCTGTGAAAAAGGAGTACATCGCCAGGATTGAGTTCACCGTAAATTAACGGAAGTTTTTGCTGTAGCGCTGCAACACGCGTCATATCTGCGCCGTGCTGTTCCCCGGTAAGTCCGTGATCAATTCGGCCGGCCAGATGTGAGCCAGCTAGAAGTTGAAGGCAGCCGTTCTCGCGGGTGGCTTTGTCGATGGCGATGTAGCATGAGATGAGCGATGGGTACGGAAATTGCTCGAGTGCATACCAGTAACCGTAGTCTTGATGCCATTCCCATGCACCGCCGGTGCGAGGCTGTTTCTGCATGACTTTGTGATGAAAATGCAATGGTGTTTCACCGAGTAATTGCGTTACCGGTGCGATCACCTGTGGTGATGTGGCAAAAGATGAATACAAATCTTCATTGAGTTCGTCGGTGATCCATAGCCGAGAGGACTTGCCGGATGCGTCGGCATGTTGAACCGATTGAGTTTCCAGTTTTGGGTCTGACCGTGCGTGTTGGTGCAGGTCATCGATCTCTTGTGCTGAGAATAGTGATGGTAGAACGAGATAGCCTTCGCGTTCATAGGTGCAAACTTGCTTGGCTGACAGGCGATGTGAATCCATATTTCGACTCCGTGGGTAAGGTATGAAAAGCCGCCGATTGCACGAGGATTATCGATGAAATATGCGAAAGAAGGTATGGCATCTACTGCTATTTACATGTAATATTCTGCTATGACGTTACGGAAAGAGCATTCGGTGCGACGGTTAGGATTGATTGCTGGCGAGCATCGTCAAGATGCAGGTTACCGTGTGGATCGCCCTAGGGGACGCAATGATTACGCTTTAATCTACACAAAATCTGGAAGAGGTATGGTCGAGAATGATCGCGGCCAAGTA